>NZ_CP050133.1:1038000-1384000 GCF_011612585.1 Streptococcus cristatus ATCC 51100
ATCATAAAAATAACTAAAGACAAGGATTGGGAACCGGATCCAAAAAATGCCATAAAATTCTGCAAGGAATTAGGCTTATTCATGAAAGTATTTGAGAAACCAAGTTCGTGTAGTTTTTGATCCAGCTTTTCAAGTGGTAACTTCCCTGATAGGATATAGTAATTGGTAAGTAAGCTTTTCTTGGAAGCAAGTTCTTTACCCGCTTTTTTGATGCCCTTTGGCATCTCTCCCTTTCCGTAGAGATCGTAGGAGAACTTGACCTGACCTTGCGAATCCGTTTGTTGAATCTGACGAGCGATTAAACTATTATTTTCCTTTGCTAACTGATCTAAGTTGGACGAAAGCTCCTCATAGGTGACGTTCTTTTCTTGTTTGAGACCTCCTACCACAGGGAGACTTCGGTGGATGACCGTATTTGGTGAAATAAAGGCAATCCAAAGAAGAAAGCTGGTGACAAAAAGATTAGAAAAGATAATAAAGACTCGTTTCATAAGATCACACTTTCTAAAGAGAGATACTTCAAGTTTTTCAAACGACTTTATCCATCTATATAATACCATAAAAATAATATATTAGAAACTATTTATATGTAAAACTGAGTTCAAAAAAGAGATCCGCAAAAGCGAATCTCTTATAGTTTTATCCTACTACTGCTTCAGCGATTTCTTCACGGCTGATACCAGCAAAGTAGCGTGTAATATCAATAGTTTCTAGAGCCTTAAGGACATCTTCGCGTTCGTATTTCACTCCACGAAGGACATCTTCTACCGCTGCGACGTCTTCAATACCAAAGAAGTCACCATAAATCTTGATGTCTTGGATTTTTGATTCAATGACATTAGCGAAGACTTCAACCTTACCGCTAGGGAATTTTGTCCCACGACGGACGTTAAATTCAGGTGATTTACCGTAGTTCCAGTCCCAAGTTCCAAACTTGGTATCCTTGATGCGGTTGATTTCAGCCAATTCTTCTTCTGAGAAGACGTATTCAGTCATCTCTGGATATTCTTTTTTCATGTATTCCAATAGCAAATCACGGAATTCTTCAACTGTGATTTTTTCTGGTAATTCATCGATAATATTGGTTACACGGGCACGGACAGATTTCACACCTTTTGACTCAAATTTATCTTTTGAAACCTTGAGGGCATTGGCTAAGACCGACAAATCAACGTCAAAGAGCAAGCAACCGTGGTGCATGATACGCCCATTGATATAGGCTTGGGCATTTCCGCAGAATTTCTTGCCATCAATCTCAAGGTCGTTACGGCCTGTGAACTCAGCTTTAACACCAAGTTGAGCCAAGGTATTGATCACTGGAGTTGAGAAGCTCTTAAAGTCAAAGGCCTTGTTTTCATCTTCTTTTGAGATGATCGTGTAGTTAAGGTTGTTTAAATCGTGGTAAACAGCTCCACCACCACTGATACGGCGGACTACTTCAATGCCATGTTCTCGAACATAATCGCGGTTAATTTCCTCAATAGTATTTTGATGACGCCCGACAATGATAGATGGTTTATTAATCCAAAGAAGGAAGATTTGGTCCTCATCCAAAAGGTGTTTAAAGGCATATTCTTCCAAGGCAATATTAAAGGCAGTGTCGTTTGAATGATTGATAATATATTTCATGATATCCCTTTATACGATAGAGACTGGAAAATACCTTTCCAGTCTAATCTATCCTTAATTATTTTTTCTTAGGTGAATGGATGGCCATTCCTAGTACATCCGCAAATGCTTCGTACATCACTTCAGAGTAGGTTGGGTGTCCGTGGATAGTCTTCAGCATTTCTTCAACAGTGATTTCCATTTCGATAATGCTTGACGCTTCGTTGATCAATTCTGCAGCTGAAGGACCAATGATGTGAACACCAAGGATTTCTCCATATTTCTTATCGGCGATAACTTTTACGAAACCTTGAGCCGCATCTGATGCAATGGCACGGCCGTTAGCAGCAAAGTTGAATTTTCCGATGGCGACATCGTATTTTTCACGGGCTTGTTCTTCTGTCAAACCTACTGCTGCTACTTCAGGAAGAGTGTAGATGGCTGCAGGAGTCAAGTTCAATTTAGCAACAGCATGGTTTCCTTTGAGGGCATTTTCAGCAGCAACTTCACCCATGCGGAAGGCTGCATGAGCCAGCATCTTAGTACCATTGATATCACCTGGTGCGTAAATACCTGGAACAGAAGTTTCCATGTACTCATTGACCTTGATACGGCCGCGATCCAATTCGAACTCGACCTCACCAATACCTTCTAAGTCTGGTACACGTCCGATAGAAAGAAGGGCCTTATCTGCTAGAATATCTTCTTTTCCTTCAACCTTGATACGGAGTTTTCCGTTTTCTTCGATGATTTCTTCCAACTTGGTTTCAGTTAGAATTGTCATGCCCTTGCGCTCCAAGATGAGACGAAGGTTTTTAGAAACTTCTGCATCCATAGCTGGGACGATACGGTCCATCATTTCAATGACAGTGACTTTTGAGCCAAATGTCATGAAGGCTTGACCAAGCTCAATACCGACAACGCCACCACCGATAATAACCAGATTTTCTGGCACTTCGTTCATTTCAAGAATATCGTCACTGGTCATCACAAGTGAAGATTCCATACCAGGAACGTTGATCTTGCTGACTTTTGAACCACCGGCAAGGATAATTTTCTTGGTTTCAAGCAATTCAGAACCATTAACCAAGACATTCTTATCTTTAGTAATAGTACCAATTCCCTTATGAACAGTAACTCCGTAGCTACGAAGGAGACCAGCAACACCACCTACCAAGGTATTGACAACCTTAGACTTGGTTTCAAGGAGTTTGTCCATATCTACAGTGAAGTTTGGATTTTCGATGACGATACCACGGTTTGCTGCATGACCGATATTTTCGATGATTTCAGCGTTATGAAGGTAGGTCTTGGTTGGGATACAGCCACGGTTCAAGCAGGTTCCACCAAGTTCAGATTTCTCAACAAGGGCAACTTTACCACCAAGTTGGGCAGCTTTAATGGCTGCCACATAACCAGCAGGACCTCCACCAATCACAACGATATCAAAGGCATCATCGCTCTTGCCGTCGTCGTTTGAAGCACTAGCTGCAGGTGCAGGTTTTGATTCTGGCGCTGCCGCTCCAGCTGTTGGGATGTTTTCCCCTTCTTCACCAAGGTAACCGATAACTTCAGTAACTGGAACAGTTTCACCATCTCCTTTGAGGATGGCAATCAAGTAGCCGTCTTCTTCGGCTTCCAATTCCATGCTGACTTTGTCAGTCATGATTTCCAAAAGGATTTCTCCTTCTTTTACAAATTCTCCGACTTTTTTATTCCATTGGACGATTTGTCCTTCTGTCATATCCACGCCGGCTTTTGGCATAATTACTTCTAAGGCCATGTCTTACTTCCTTTATCTATATCTCTAAAAATAAATACTGTATTATTTAAACCAACATTGAGATTGGGTTCTCAATTAAGGCTTTCAAGTCTTTCATAAACTTAGCACCAGCCATACCATCTACGACACGGTGGTCAATAGTTAACCCTAGGCTCATGATAGGGCGAATGACAATCTCACCATTGACAACTACAGGTTTCTCTACTGTTGAGCTAACCCCGAGGATTGCTGAGTTTGGTTGGTTAATGATAGGACCAAAGGACTGAACACCAAACATTCCTAAGTTACTGATTGTGAAAGTTGAATTTTGGAGCTCACTTGGAGACAATTTGCCATCCAAGGTCCGTCCAATCACATCTTTAAATGCAACTACTAACTCCGAAAGACTTAATTTCTCAGCATTGTAAACAACAGGTGTCATCAAGCCATTATCCATTCCCACAGCCATAGCAAGGTTGACATAATTGTGAGTGATAATGGTCTTGCCGTCTTCGGTCAATGAAGCGTTGATGTATGGGTGCTTCATCAGTGTCTTAACAACAGCGAGAGAAAGCAAGTCAGTAACCGTAATTTTCTTACCAGTTGCTTCCATGATTGGCTCAAGAACCTTCTTACGAAGCGCCAACATTTCTGACATATCGACATCGTAGTTGAGCGTGAAGGTCGGCGCAGTTAGGTAGGATTCAACCATACGTTGGGCGATAACCTTACGCATTGGTGTCATTGGAATACGCTCAATCTCACCATAAGGAGTGATATTGTCTGGAACTTCTTCCACTTTTTCGATCTGGGCAGGAGACTTGATGGTATCGTTTTCGATATTTTCAGGAAGCAAGGCCAAAACGTCCTTCTTCATAATCTTACCACGATGACCTGTTCCTTGGATTTCCTGCCAAGCAATGTTATGTTCGAGGGCAATTCGTTTTGCAAGTGGCGAAATGCGAACCACGTTTGTGTCTTTATAAGTTTCCACGTCTTCTTTGTGGACACGACCGTTTGCACCTGAGCCAGAAACGTCGTAGAGGTTGATCCCTAAATCATCCGCTAACTTTCTAGCCGCAGGAGTCGCTCTTAGCTTATCATCAGCCATGACCTCTCCAATTCTATACTAAGATATTAAGGACGAAGAAGGCAAGGAAAAAATAGGAGATTGACGATGTGTTCGATGAACACAAGGAAATCTATCTTTTTTTCGCAGACCTCCGTCCGAATTCAATTACATGATACAAAGGGCATTAAAAGCGACTGAAAAATAGAAAATCGACACTGGCTTCGATGAAACCAAGGTAAATTATCTTTTTTCTGAGCTTTTAGCCCACACTAAATATAAATATTAAAAGTACTTATTAGGACCTCTACACAAGATTAGATTAGATTAGATTAGATTACATAAAATAATCTATGTAATCTAATCCATGAGAAAGCCTTTTCTTTATTATACCTTATTCTTTATGATATGTCTTCCGAATAGCGTCTTTGATGCTTTCAACAGTCGGAATCATCGCGTTTTCCAAGTTTTGTGCATAAGGCATTGGCACATCTTCACCTGCACAACGGCGGATTGGTGCATCTAGATAGTCAAATGCTTCAGATTCAGCAATAATCGCTGAAATTTCACCAATAAAACCGCTAGTTTTGTGGGCATCATTTACCAGAACAACCTTACCAGTCTTCTTAACAGAATTGATGATAATATCCTTATCAAGCGGCACCAATGTACGTGGGTCAACGACTTCTACAGAGATACCTTCTTCTGCCAATTCTTCAGCTGACTGCATGACACGGCGCAGCATTTTTCCGTAGGTAACAACTGTTACATCAGTACCTTCTTTTTTGATTTCGCCAACGCCAAGCGGAATAACATACTCAGGATCGACTGGCACTTCCCCTTTTTGGTTAAATTCAGACTTGTACTCAAGAATGATGACTGGGTTGTTATCACGGATAGAAGACTTGAGCAGTCCTTTCATATCCGCAGGTGTACCTGGTGCCACAACCTTAAGTCCAGGGATATGCGTAAACCAAGACTCTAGAGATTGCGAGTGCTGGGCTGCGGAACCCACTCCATTACCAGCCGCACAACGAATGGTCATCGGAACTTGCCCTTTACCACCAAACATATAACGTGTTTTAGCCGCTTGGTTGACGATATTATCCATAGCAATTACAGCGAAGTCCATGAAGGTCATATCAACAATCGGGCGAAGTCCTGTCATGGCTGCTCCTGCTGCTGCTCCAGAAATCGCCGCTTCTGAAATCGGACAGTCACGTACACGCTCAGGACCAAACTCTTCCAGCATACCAACAGATGTTCCGAAATCTCCACCGAAAACTCCGACATCCTCTCCCATCAAGAGTACATTTTCATCGCGACGCATTTCCTCAGACATAGCGAGGATAATGGTGTCACGAAATGACATAGTTTTAGTTTCCATTTTCTTTTTTTCTCCTCTCTTTAGTCTGCGTAAATATCTTCAAAAGCAGATTCAAGCGGTGGGAATGGGCTTTCTTCTGCAAACTTTACAGACGCCTCTACTGCTTCTTTGACACTAGCTTGAATAGCTTCTAGCTCCTCCTCGCTTGCAATGTCATTTTCTAGCAAGTAGTTGCGAAGATTTTCAATGGGATCTTTTTTCTTCCATTCGTCTACTTCTTCACGAGTGCGGTATTTACCCGGATCAGAAGATGAATGTCCTAACCAACGATAGGTTACACTTTCGATCAAGACTGGTCCTTTACCACTACGAACGTGCTCGACAGCCTTTTGGAAGCCTTCGTAGACATCCAGAACATTATTTCCATCTTCGATGAACATGCCTGGGATTCCATAGGCTGCGCTGCGCTCGTGGATGTGTTCCACATTGGTCATTTTCTTGATATCCGCAGAGATTCCATAACCGTTGTTAATGCAGTAGAAAATAACCGGAAGGTTCCAGATAGAAGCCATGTTTACTGCTTCGTGGAAAACACCTTCGTTGGTCGCACCGTCACCAAAGAAGCAGACAACAATCTTGCCTGTCTTCTGCATTTGCTGAGTAAGAGCCGCACCAACAGCGATTCCCATACCGCCACCTACGATACCATTGGCACCAAGGTTTCCAGCATCCAGATCGGCAATATGCATAGAGCCGCCTTTCCCTTTACAAGTACCATTGTACTTACCAAGGATCTCAGCCATCATACCATTTAGGTCAATACCTTTGGCAATGGCTTGACCATGTCCACGGTGATTAGAAGTGATTAAATCATCCGGATTTAAAGCTAACATTGCACCAACATTGGCCGCTTCCTCACCCACTGAAAAGTGAGTCATGCCTGGAACTTTCCCTTTTTTTACAAGTTGTGCAATTTTTAAGTCCATACGACGGATTTCTTCCATCTTACGAAACATCTCTAATAAGAGAGATTTATCTAAGGTTGCCATTTCTTTGCCTTTCTAAAACCCCATTCAATCGAGTGTACGGGCAGCTGCAACTATTTAAGTTGAACTAGGACACCATGAATATCCCAAGCGCTCTAGCTGTCCTATCATTCCGAATGATACAGGGTATAAGCATTATTTATTTCCCTTCTATTCTAACGAATATTGTAAGCACTGTCAAAGTTTTTGCTCAAATTTTTTCACAAAGAAAAATCAGCATATCCCATAGATACGCTGATTGATAAAACAAAAATAAATATTTCACAAACTATTATGTTTAATTTTTTTGAATGGTTCAATAGATTCAAAACTAGATTTTCATTCTATTTCCGCAACGCTATTATATATGCTGACTGGATGTTCACCGCTATAAGGAAGCTATTTACTATAAAAGATCACTCTGCTTTCTTTCCAAAGTCAGTGATCATCTCTTCCATCTGCTCCCGACTTGGAGTGGTCAGCATGTAGAGGTAGTCTCCTTGCAACTCTGCAAAGGCCGCTGGCATGTCTTTTTTGACTTTAAAGTTATCTTGATATTTCTCTAACAACTCCGCCTCTGAATAGGCATAATGCGAGCTTGCGCGACGAGACGTTGCCAAGCAGAATAACGGCTCCATGTCTGATTCAGGGAAAGGCTCACCCGCAACAATATTCGCGTATCCACGATAGAGATCGATTGAGTGAGCGTAATTATAAACATCGATGGTAAAACCACCTGCTGGACGATTATTGTATTCGATAGCTATGTAATCATAGTCTTTGCGGAAAAATTCGATATGGAAAAAGCGCTCTTTCATGCCAAATGCTTGGACGATGGCCTCGCCATAAGCACGAAGTTTTGGATCCATCTCCTTGAGGACATAGTAAGAATTATCCATTTTATAAAGCATGAGGTCTAGCGGTGTGTAGGCGTAATCAAAAGTTGTTGAAAAGACAATATTTCCTTCGGAATCAATCAGGCCATCAAACGTACAGATCTCGCTAGAAGTCACAAATTTTTCAAAGAAATAGACAGTCTCCTGATCCCATTCTTCTTTAAAATGCTCGACATCCGCAGCTGTCTCAATCTTAAACGTGGCTGCAGCCCCTACCCCGTTGTCTGGTTTAGCAATCAGAGGAAGGCCGATTTTTTTGACAGCCTGATCTACATCCGATAGTTTTTTGACAACCTGACCTGGAACGACTGGCACACCAGCTTTCTGGAAGAGTTTCTTCATTTCAGACTTGAATTTTGTCTTTTTCAGGTCATCCGGCTTAGCTCCAAAAACGTTAAATTGTTCCCGCAACTGGGCATCTTGCTCCAGCCAGTATTCATTATGAGATTCGATGCGGTCGATCGGTCCATGTTTGTAGAAAAGGAAGGCTACCGCACGTTTCACTTCATCCAGATTTTCCAAATTGTCAACACGGAAATACTCTATCAAAGCGTTCTGAAGGCCTGGGCCTAACTGCTCATAGGGCTCCTGTCCGATACCAAGCACTGTAATGCCCTTGTTAGCCAGCTCAATCGTAAACTGCTGGAAATTTTCTGGATAATAAGGTGAAATAACAATATAATTCATAGTAAGACTTCCTTTCCACTTAACATTTTAGAGATTTAACTGGCTCAAGAAATAAGGCATCTGCTTGCGCCACCAAATCCAATCATGAGACACATCGTGACCCCATTCAGCAAACCAGGCTGGGATATTTTTGTGTTCGCAAGCTTCTTTCAGTGTGTAGAAGGAAGGCAGGCCATCCTGCTCCCAGTCGCCCAAACCGGTACAAACAATAATATCAGCTTGTCGATAGCGGTCAATAAACCAACCATCATTTTGGTTCCAGATATAGTCAGCTGGCGAGTTTTGATAAATGACTTCGTCGTTCAAGTTGTCACCGACAAAGAAACGTGCATCATAGACACCACTGAGGGCAATCACTTTATTGAAAACATCTGGATGCTGGAGGAAGAAATTGACGGCATGATAAGCGCCCATAGAGCAGCCTGTCGTCATCATTGGATCAAACCAGCCTGTCTTGTGTTTGATAAAAGGAATCGCCTCTTCAATAACATAACGCTCATAAGCACGGTGCATCTCAGCGCGGTCATGAGGATGTTTCCAGTCCGCTAGCCAGCTTTCACTATCCACGCTGCTCAAGGTGAAAAATTGAACCTTCCCTGTCTCGATGAACCAAGAGCAGGCCTCAATCATGCCAAAATCAGCATATTCATTGTGAGAACCACCTGACGAGGCAAATACTACCACTGGAACGCCAGCATGACCGTAACGATTGATATACATTTCACGGTTCAAATGACCGCTCCAATGACTTAAAAATTCTACATGCATTTGTTTTCTCCTTTTAGCTTCTTTTCCTACCACTTTTCACTGATAAAGCGGAAACAGTCAGGTAGATTTTCCGCCCAGTCCACTTCATTGTGAATCGCTCCAGATTGGATTTTAATGTGCAGATTGTCCAGCACCACACCAGCAGCAATCAGCTGACGGTAATAACTGAGTGAAGAATCAATATAGGCTTGTTTGATATTGCCTGCCATGAGGGTCTTGTCAGTATCATCAGCTTCCTCTGTTCCAACATAGATGAAAACTCGCTGGTCTGGATGCAACTTCTGACGCTCTATGTAACGGTCAAAAGCTTCTTGGTGGAGCCAGTTGGCCGATGAAAAAACACCTAGACAGCCGACCTGATCCTGATATTCAATGCCGATAAACTGGGTAATATTGCCCCCCAGTGAAGAACCAATCATAGCCGTATGCTGGCGGTCAGGCTTAGTCCGATAGTTTTCGTCAATAAAAGGTTTGACGACATCCATGACAAACTCTGCGTACTCTGTGCCCTTGCCGCCAAACTGGACACCAGGAATATTGGACTCCTGAAACTTCCAAGCGGAATACTCATCCATCCGTCGTGGTCCATCATTATCAATGGCCACGACTATCATTTTTTCAATATCGGGATTGCGCTTGATTGTTGGAATCACTTTCCAAGAATGCCCACTGAAAGACTCCTTGCTATAGAGGACATTTTGTCCATCGTGAAAATAGACGACAGGATAGGTTTTTTTAGTATCTTGTTCATAATTTTTAGGGAGCAGCACTCGCACGCGCCGTTTTTGTTTGGTGTAAGGAACTACCAACTCATGAGTTTTCATATCAAGATAGAAATAGGATTTATTCATTTTCAGAAAACTTTCTATTTTCAAAATTTTTATTTATTATATCACAAATTAAGCAAAAAAGTTAGGAAATTCCTAACTTTTTAATGATTTTTATTAGATAATGATAGAAAATAGATTATTTATCCAAATAAGGCTGTAAATCCTTCAAGGCGCGTTCAGCAATCTTCTCATAGCGCTCTTTCTTATCACGAATCCGAGGGCCATCTAGCTCTTTGATAATACCGAAATTGACATTCATCGGTTGGAAGTGCTTGCTATCAGCGTGAGTGATATAATGCGGCAGACTGCCGATAGCCGTTGTTTCTGGAAAAACAAGTGCTTCTTCTCCTTTGAAGAGTCGAGCAGCATTGATACCAGCAACTAGACCAGAAGCTGCTGATTCAACATAGCCTTCAACACCTGTCATTTGACCTGCAAAGAAAAGATTGGGCTGTTTCTTAGAGCGGAAAGTCTGTTCCAGCAGATTTGGAGAGTCCATATAGGAGTTGCGATGCATGACGCCATAGCGGACAAATTCTGCATTTTCAAGGCCAGGAATCATTTGAAAGACACGCTTTTGCTCTCCCCACTTGAGATGAGTTTGGAAACCGACAATATTGTAAAGACTGCCCGCTGCATTGTCCTGACGAAGCTGCACCACAGCGTATGGAGTCTTAAAATCTCCGTCGCGAGGGCCTTGGTAGTCATCTGGGTATTCCAAGCCAACCGGCTTCATCGGACCATAAAGCATGGTTTTAATGCCTCGCTTAGCCATAACTTCAATAGGCATGCAGCCTTCAAAGTATTTCTCTTTTTCAAAGGAATTGAGCGGTGCTTCCTCCGCATTGACCAAAGCATCATGGAAATCCATAAATTCTTGCTTGGTCATTGGCGCATTGAGATAGGCAGCTTCGCCCTTATCATAACGAGATTTGAGATAGACCTTAGTCATATCGATGGTATTGACATCAATGATTGGCGCTGCCGCATCGTAGAAATAAAAGCCGTCGCCACCGTTGAGCGCGTGGATTTTTTCTGCCAAAGCATCGCTAGTCAGCGGACCTGTCGCAATGACTGTGATGGCATCCTCCGGAATTTCTGTGATTTCTTCACGAATGACCTCAATCAATGGATGATTGGTCACCAACTCCGTTACCATCTGAGAAAAACCTTCTCTATCAACCGCTAGAGCACCACCTGCTGGTACCCGGGTCGCCTCTGCTGACTTTAAAATGACCGAGTCCAAGCGTCGCATTTCTTCCTTGAGCAGACCGACTGCATTAGCCAGCGCATCTCCTCGCAGAGAGTTAGAGCAGACCAGTTCTGCAAAGTCTGCAGTTTTGTGTTGAGGCGTTGATTTGACACCTCGCATTTCATAAAGTTTAACTGGGATTCCACGCTTAGCAATCTGGTAAGCTGCTTCACTGCCAGCCAGACCAGCACCGATAACATTGATATAGGATGATGACATGATACTCTCCCTTGGATATTTCTAGATTTTCACTCTGACCATTATAACAAAAAGAAAGTAAAAAAGACAGACAGGAGGATTCCCGTCTGTCCATTATTATGTCATTTTTTCTAAATAAGCAATCTTAGCAAAATCCTTATGATTGTTATTATCATTTCGATAAGAATCTTGGGAAGAGGCGCGGTAGATAGCTAAAAATTGCTCTGCAGTTGGCAGTAGAAACTTAACACCTTCAACTTCTTTTCGAGACAGCTCCGCTATTGGTACACCTGAAAATGCCTCCAAGGTTTCCATGACCCCGAATTCAACAGACAAGTCTTCTTTTTGAAATTCGTGCTCGTGCAGATCGACCAAACGATACCCCAAGCGCTCCATCATGGGCCCAATCTTGTCCATATCATAAATCCGCTCTTCATCTGGCGCTTCCCAGCCACGCTCATCACCATGAACATGAATGTCGATATCACGCGCCTGCCAGTCCTGACCAGTAACCTGTTCCAGCCCCAAAGAGCCCATTAGCAATGGAACGAGTCCCATCTTGTTCAGTTGAGACGCGATTTTTAGAAATTCTGCAAATTTATCTGTCATAAAGGTACCTACCTTTTATAAAAAAATCTTTTTACATAATATAAATTATGCAAAAAGATTACTAAGCTAATTATTTCACTTTTTCTTCTTGATAGTCGCCATTACTGCAGACCACTTGCTTGCCGCCACCACGGACTTTCTTTTCAACTAGATAATGGTCACATTTTGGACAGTTACGCCCAACAGGCTTGTCCCAAGATGTGAAATCACAGTCTGGATAACGATCACAGCCATAGAAAATGCGATTTCGCTTAGTCTTACGCTCGATAACTTGC
The DNA here is from genome assembly GCF_011612585.1 of Streptococcus cristatus ATCC 51100. NCBI lineage: Bacteria > Bacillati > Bacillota > Bacilli > Lactobacillales > Streptococcaceae > Streptococcus > Streptococcus cristatus. The sequence continues at coordinate 1,050,307 of NZ_CP050133.1, forward strand.
CCTTTCTGACACTGTGGGCAGGTCACGCCAATTTCCTTGACAATGGCCTGAGTGTGACGACAGTCTGGGAAATTGCTGCAGGCATAGAACTTGCCAAATCTTCCCAACTTGATGACCATTGGACTGCCACAGACTTCACAGTCAAAACCGGCTGGCTCATCCTTGATTTGGATTTTTTCCATCTCGGATTCAGCTTTAGCCACTTCCTTTTCAAAAGGCTTGTAAAACTCATCAATAACCTTCTGCCACTGTTCTTTTCCAACTTCTACATCATCCAGTTTTGCTTCCATTTCGGCTGTAAATTTCACATTTACGATGCCTGGGAAGAATTCGACAATCAGCGCATTAACTATTTCACCCAATTCTGTCGGTTCAAAGCGCTTGGAAACCAATTTGACATAGTAGCGTTTCTGAATGGTTTCAATGGTCGGTGCATAGGTAGACGGACGACCAACGCCATTTTCTTCCAAAGTTTTGATGAGAGTCGCTTCAGAATAACGAGCTGGCGGCTGGGTAAAGTGCTGTTCTGGATTGGTATTGACACGTTTGACGGTATCACCCTTTTCCATGTCTGGCAGCATTTTATTCTTGTCAGAGTCATTATAGATAGCCAGATATCCATCAAACTTGACCTGACTGCCGTTAGCTGCAAATTGGACACCGTTTTGCTCTAATTTGACATTCATGGTGTCAAAGACCGCTGCTGTCATTTGGCTGGCTACAAAGCGATTCCAGATTAGCGTATATAGCTTAAGCTGATCCTTATCCAGATATTTTGCAATGCTTTCTGGTGTATTGAAAACACTGGAAGGACGAATGGCCTCGTGGGCATCTTGGGCACCCGAAGCATTTTTCACCTTACTGCCATGTTTAGAATATTTAGCACCAAATTTATCAGTAATAAAGCTAGCCGCTTCATTCTGCGCTACTGGGCTGATCCGAGTCGAGTCGGTACGCATATACGTAATCAGACCTTGCACGCCAGAACCGATATTAATGCCCTCATAGAGCTGCTGAGCTACCATCATGGTCTTACGAGTCCGGAAATTAATCTTATTAGCAGCATCCTGCTGCATAGAGGAAGTCGTGTAGGGCAGTGGAGCATTGCGTCGACGCTCTTTCTTTTCAACACTGTCGACCGTAAAGTCATCTCCCTTAAGATGAGACAAGACTTCTTTGACATCCTCGTTGTTGGTCAGCTTCATCTTCTTGCCATTCATGCCATAGAAGCTGGCTTGAAACTGACGAGTCCCTTTCTTGAAGGTACCGTCAATTGTCCAGTATTCTTCCGGTTTGAAGGCGTTGATTTCATTTTCACGGTCGATAATCAGCTTGAGAGCAACGGACTGCACCCGACCAGCTGATAGTCCTTTTTTGACTTTCTTCCAAAGAATAGGGGAAATGGAGTAACCAACCAAGCGGTCCAGAACCCGACGGGCTTGCTGAGCATTGACCAAATCCATATCAATCTGACGTGGCTCTTTAAAAGCATTCTTGACCGCATCCTTGGTGATTTCATTGAAGACGACGCGGTTTTTTTCTTTCTCATCCAGATTAAGAATGTGGGCCAGATGCCAAGAAATAGCTTCTCCTTCGCGGTCCGGGTCACTTGCCAGAAAGACTTGCTTGGCTTTCTTTGCTTCCTTTTTTAAGTCATTAATCAAAGGCCCCTTACCACGAATATTAATGTATTGCGGCTCATAGTTGTTCTCAAAATCAATGGACATAGTGGACTTTTTCAGGTCACGAATATGCCCGACACTAGCCAGGACCTTGTAGTTTCGTCCCAGATATTTTTCTATTGTTTTTGCCTTGGCAGGCGACTCTACGATGACAAGATTTTTCTTGGTCGTAGACTTTTTCTTTGTTTTTGTTACCAAATTAGACACCTTCTATAAGAAATAAATCTCATAGAGTGTAAACTATTTTTTGATAGATGTCAACTCACAACATTCTCTATAGGAAAACTTGTTTTAGAATTGGAACTCAGATAGGACGTCAGAGCCTGATGTAATGCACTTTGCGCCCTCTTGAATCAAATGATGACAACCGTCAGATTTTCCATCTAAAATTGACCCCGGAATAGCAAAGACATCCCGCCCTTCTTCCATGGCTCGCTCACAAGTAATCAGGCTGCCTGAGCGCATCTTGGCTTCCGCCACAATGACTCCTCGGCAAAGACCAGCGATGATGCGATTTCGCTCTGGAAAATGGAATTTCAAGGGTTGCTCACCTGGACCATACTCTGTCATCAATAAATGATTTTTGCCAATATAAACCTGCAGTTTTTGATTAGCCTTGGGATAGAAGACATCTAGTCCCGTCCCAATGACAGCAATAGTTTGGCCACCATTTTGCAGGGCAGCCATGTGGGCCACGGTATCAATCCCACGAGCCAAACCGCTGACGATAACCAGCTCATTATTCAACTCCTTAATGATTTTCTGCACAGCAGCATTGCCCTGCTTACTGCTGTCTCTACTGCCAACAACCGCTATCTTGGGCATTTCTAGCAAGTTTAGATTTCCTTGATAAAATAGCAAAGTCGGTGCATCGTAAATCTCGCATAGATCCCAAGGATACACATCATCCAAGATTGAAAAGGACGGAAAACGTTCAAATTCTTCTTTCAAGGCTGGTAAATCAAGTCGCTTGTATTTTTCCATAAAGAGTGCGGGATTGCGACACTCAGAGACGACGGCCTTGTCTCGCAAAGATAGCTCTCCCTCTTTATTTTCTGCATATCTCAAGATATTTAAGACCTGTTGATTGGTTAAGCCAGCTTTTTTCATTTTATAAATTTCAAAATTATTCATTTTTATCACCTCACTTTCTTATTCGTAAAAAAGTTCAAAAAAAGAACTGCAATACAGTTCCTTGTTTCTTATCGATTAATTATTGAGAAAATGGTTGAGTTCTTCTATTCTTCATGAACAGGAATTTCCTTAATAATCTTAGCAGGATTGCCGGCTAAGACAACATTATCGCCGAATGATTTAGTCACCACTGCACCAGCTCCAACTACGACATTATCTCCTAGCGTCACGCCCGGTAGAATGGTTACGCCGCCACCAGCCCAGAAATTGTCACCAATCTTAATAGGCGCCCCGTATTCAATACCGGAATTTCGTTCCACTGGATCAAGCGGATGCAGCGGTGTCAAAAACTGGCAATTGGGCCCCAGCATGGCATTCTTTCCAATGGTAATAGGACAGACATCCAGCATGGTCAAATTCCAGTTGGAATAAAAATTCTCCCCCAAGTGAATGTTTACTCCATAATCACAGACCAAATCTGGATGCAACCACAGATTCTCCCCTGTACTGCCGAACCACTCCTTGGCGATAGAGCTGCGTTTTTCAATATCTCGTTCTTAGTTAAAACGATACTGAAACTCTCTCGAGCGAGCAGCCAATGCTCTCAATTCAGGATCCTGAGGGCTGTAGTTCTCTCCTGCAATCATTTTTTGGTATTCGCTAGTCATACTTGTCTCCCCATAACGATTAGGATTTCTTATAAATTTGTCATGGATTTGATCGGTTCAAAGCTTCTGCGGTGAATCGGTGTGACACCGTATTTGTCCAGTCCTTCCAGATGTAGCTTGGTGCCATAGCCGGCATTTTGGGCAAAGTCATAGCCTGGATAAATCTGATCAAATTCCGCCATCATCTTGTCCCTCGTCACCTTTGCTACGATAGAAGCCGCAGCGATGGATAGAGAATTAGCATCACCCTTGATAATGGACTGCTGGGGCAAGGGCAAGTCTAACTTCATCGCGTCAATCAAAAGGTAATCCGGCTTTATCTTGAGCTGAGCTACCGCTTCTGTCATAGCTAGCTTAGTCGCTTCATAGATATTGACTCGGTCAATCGTTTGATTGTCCATAATGCCTAATCCAACGGCTAAAGCCTGATCTAGGACTGCTTGATAAATTTCCTCATGCTTTTTCTTAGGAATCTTTTTACTGTCATTCAGCCCTTTTATTTTGCAGTTAGGAGGCAGAATGACTGCTGCCGCGACTACTGGACCAGCTAAGGGACCTCGTCCGACCTCATCAATGCCAGCAATCGCCTGAAATCCTTGACTATAGAGTTCTTTTTCATAGAGCAGCATGTACTCTAGGCGTAAGTCTTCATCTAGCTCTGATTGGATTTCTTTTTGGCGCTTGAGTAATAGCTTTTGAACACCGCTCCGCTCATCCTGCTTTAAAGCTTGAAAAAGCGGATCCTGCAAGTCAGATACTTGAGCCAACTGCTCTTGGATTTCCTTAATCGTGGCCATCCAATTCCTCCAACGTATCCAGTGTATAGCGACCTAAGCGCCCATCACGCACTTCCTTGACAAAGAGACTGTAAAAGCGATCATAGTCCTCTCTAAAGCCCAATTTCTGGGTCATATCCATAATCATGTCTGGCGCTTCCAGCTCTAAATCCAGCTGCTTAAAGCGCTCCTGCAGTGCCTTAGGATAATGCTCTTTGAAATAATTGAGTCCGAAAATCGTGACCTCATCCATGGGTAGCAAATTATCCTTGATAGCGCCCGTCAAAGCGAGTTTCAAAGCCACCATTTCATCTTCAAATTTTGGCCAAAGAATCCCCGGTGTGTCTAGAATTTCCAAATCCTTATTGGACTTGAGCCACTGCTGACCTTTGGTGACCCCTGGTTTATTGCCGACTATCGCGATTTTCTTACCAGCCAGTCGGTTCATAAGCGTTGACTTTCCAGCATTGGGAATCCCGATAATCATGGTCCGCAGAGTCTCGATTTGAATTCCTCTTTCCCGCTGGCGAGCGAGCTTATCAGCCATTAATTTCTTAGCCGCTTCGGTCACTTTTTTAACTGCAGATTGTTCCTTAGAGTTAATAGCCAAGGTTTTGATTCCCTGACTTTCAAAATAGGCCTGCCATTCCTTGGTTAAGTTTGGATCCGCTAAGTCGGCCTTATTTAAAATCAACAACTTAGGCTTGTCCCCAACAATTTTGGTCAACATGGGATTTTGACTGGACAAGGGCAATCTCGCATCCACCAAAATCGTCACAAAATCTACAAATTTAATACTTTCTTGAACCTGTCTCCGAGCCTTGGACATGTGCCCTGGAAACCATTGAATCGTTGCCATTAAAAACCTCTTTCTTACAATCTTCTAGTATCTCATTATACCAAAAAAATAGAGAATAAAATAGTAAAATCGCTCCCTCAAACTGACAGAAGCGATTCTCTATTCTTATAAAAATGACGGTTTGCGATCCTGTTTATCCGTGAATGGAACTCGTGGTTCACGAATCCTAGTCACATAATCAACAAACTCCTCGCCAGTCTGATCAAACTCAGCAACTGCGAAAAATTGATCGTGGTAAAAGAAAAATTTATAGTGGTTTTCAAAAGCTTCTTTGAGCCATTTGTCTTTGGCAACAATTGAGCGCATCGGATAATCATCTACCGCAGCAACCCATAGAGGTTTCCGATGGGCATGTGTCAACACCAAATCAGCCATATGAATCATGGTTTCCTCGCCCTGTTTGAGTAAGATGATGCTGTGACCATTACTGTGACCGCCTGTATGAACCATTTGAATTTCTGGAATGACGTTCAGATATTCAGTAAAAGTTTCAACCTGATCCTGGATTGGCTCCCAATTTTCCTTCAGATAAGTTCCCCTTGTCCGACTATTGGGATTTCGCATTTCGTACCATTCCATCTCATTTACAAAAATCTTTGCATTTGGGAATTTTGAAACAAGCTGATTGTTCTCATCTAGTCTAGTCAAACCGCCAGAGTGATCATGGTGCATGTGCGTCATTAAAATATGGGAAATATCTTCTGTTTTTAATCCCAAAAGTGCCAAGCTTTCTTCAACACGGCTCTCAGAAAGAATACCGAGATTGCGACGTTGTTTATCAGAAAGCTTAGCCGTATCAAAACTCGCATCAATTAAATAATTCTGCCCCTTGTATTGAATCAAAATCGGGTCCGTCAGTTCAGCCATCATATTTTCTTCTGTTGTTGGATAATAACGCGACCAAACAACCTTTGGTACCGGGCCAAACAAGGTGCCTGCATCTGTGAGCTTATCCGCTCCACGCAACCAAGTCAGCTTCATTTCTCCAAACTGATACTCTTGTAATTTGAGTTCTGTCATCTTTTACTCCTTTAACCATCTTTCTGCGATTTCTTTTCTGATCGAATTTCCTGACCGTCCATAATTCTCAATAATTTCAGCATCTTTAAAATAGCGTTTGATATTCACATGATCAAATTTTTGTAGAGGGCCGATCAGACGGAGAATTTCATCTGTAACTTCTAGCGCTACCTTAGTCATATATAGCTTTATCCGTGCAACAAACTTGGAATCTTCTTCTATTTGATTAGGATAGGATGAGAAATAAGCATCTGCAGCACAAATTTTATTGTATAGATCTGCAAACTTGTACTGATGCAACTCAACATCCATCAGTCGCTTACCGAATCCTCTTTTTACACGTGCAAACTCAAGGCCCTTATTAAAAGCGCCTTCAGCAACTCCTAAAGCAACCGCACTCAAGCCAAGTTGCATATTCTTTATGATATCATTAAATTGCTCATTTCCAGCCAAGACTCCGCCTAATAAGGCAGTTTCCGACAGGTGTACATTATCTAAGGTAACAGAACTTAGTGGAAGTCCTAGTAAACCTTGCTTTTCTATCTGCTCACCAATGAGCACACCCGAAGCGTTCGTCTCCACAATGAAGAAGCCGTAGGAATCAGGCTTTCCAGCCTCCCTTACTTTGGCTAATACCAAGAGAATATCCGCAATGCTGCTATTTGACACTTTGGCCTTTTCTCCCGAAAGTTGCCATCCTGTCTCTGTCTTAATCGCATAGGTCTCCAAATCTGCCAAACTATTTAGATGCTTAGACTCAGAAAATCCAAGACCTGCTTTACAAGTTCCCTTTACCAACTTGTCCAGATAACGCTCTTTCTGTTGCCCCGTACCAAACTTCAAAATAGGATAAACACCATAACAACCTTGGGTCAGCAATATAGTTGAAAGAGCTGGAAATTCATTCGAAATCATTCGAATAGAGCTGATAAAATCAGAAGCCAAAGCCTGATCGCCTTCTGACAAAATCGGTGAAAAAATATCCAAATCCGTCGTCATTACTTCCCAAATCTCCTGAGGAAAGTCGACTGACTCATCATGATTTTTCATGTAGTCTCTAATGGCTGTATTTACATATGAACTCAATGCTGCTGTTTTGGTACTGGACTTCATCATCAATTCTCCCCCCTATGGATGTGGCTCAGAAAGAGGCTGATAATAACCTTTTAAAAGCTCTTCATATACGTATGCTTCTACCTCATTGTAGCTTGCTTTATAAGGCCGGCAGAACCAAATATTGAAAGGCACCGGGTCCTTAAAGCGCACAACCTTGAATTTATTCTTATCGACAAAATACTCTAAAGGACGAGGTAACAGTGCAATCATATCGTTTTGATAAGTTGACTCTATCAAGAAATCCCATGTCGATGATAAATAGGCAAAATTTGCTTTTATCTTTTTACTCTTTAATTTTTCAGTGATTAAATCGTAGGTGGTAAATGATTTATTAAAGGTCGCTAAACCGTACTGAGCGATATCTTTCCATTTCAACAATTCTTTGTTTGCCAAGGGATGATTCTTGTCCATATAGGCCACGTATTCATCAACTTGAATGATATACTGTTCATATTTTTTAGGATCCAGATTGGTAGGTTCGATTAGTACTGCAAAATTCAGATCCCCTGCAACCAGCTTTTGACGTAATTCATTACTTCCATCCTCAGTAACCTGAATGTTGACTTGCGGATTGTCTTGTAAAAACTTTGGTAAAATACTAGAAAAATATACACGTAAAATCAATGACGGAATGCCCAAGTTAAAGGTACCTTTTTGTTTAAGAGCTTCCATATGAATCATTGACTGCATCTCTTCATGCCGGTTGACAATCTCTGTGGCAAAACGGTAAATCTTACCACCAGCTTCCGTCAGACTCTCTAATCTTCCATTTCTGCGATTGAAGAGCTGGATTCCTTCCGTTGATTCAAAATTTGTGACAAACTGACTCAAGGCTGACTGGCTGATATGAATTTTCTTAGCTGCGATAGAAAGATTGCATCCACATTCGACGATATTGATAAAGTAAGTCATTTGAATTATATCCACTTTTCGTCTCCCATCTTTCAAATTTCACGAGGTAATTTGCCATAAATAAAACAGCAACTGGCCCTCGAAACCATGATGACCAGTTGCTAGTATTCTGATTAAAAACTAATCATCGCTCAAGTTGTTATAAACACATAGTAACACACTTTCAGAGAAAGAGGAGATTAATTGCTTACTAACCTTATTAGATTGACATCGTTTTCAAGTCTTCTGAAACAATTACTTCTCCTGCTGTCTTTTCAAGAACTTCCTCTAGGGTAACACCAGGAGCAAGCTCTTTCAAGAGGAACTTACCATCTTGGAAACCAAAGACAGCCAACTCTGTAATGACTAAATCAAGAACTCCTTTGGCAGAAAGTGGCAAAGTACACTCTGGCAGAAGTTTAGATTGGCCATCGGCAGTAGTATGCTGGATTGCACCGATAACACGCTTCGCTCCAACCAACAAGTCCATCGCTCCACCCATTCCTGGGGCAAACTTCCCTGGAATAATCCAGTTAGCAATACTACCATCTTGACTGACTTCCAAAGCTCCTAGCACGGTCGCATCAACGTGTCCACCACGGATGATCGCGAAGGAAGTCTGTAAGTCAAATAATGCTGCTCCAGGCAAGAGAGTGATTGGCGCTCCACCAGAGTTTGCTAGGTTTGGATTGTAAGTATCTTTCGTTGGTGTTTCACCAAAGCGAAGCGCTCCATTTTCAGCCTGAAGAATAACGTTTACTCCCTCAGGAATATAGTCAGCAGATGCGTTTGGAATACCAAATCCTAGATTGACAACATCTCCATCTTTAAATTCTTGTGCAACACGTCTTGCAATAATTTCTTTTGCTTTCATATTAGTTCACCCCCGCCAATTTTTTAGTCTCTGTCCAAAGATCACCCATCATTTTATGGTGTTCTTCTGGAGTCAAGCTTTGGACGACATAGTCAACAAGGATGCCCGGAATATAAATATCGTTCGGATGAATTTCGCCAGCTTCAACAATTTCATTCGCTTCAACGATAACAGTATCTGCTGCGAGAGCTAATTGCAAGGAAATGTTTTTCGTAGTGCCATCGATATACAAGTTGCCGTATTTGTCAGCTTTAGTCGCTTTGATTAAGGCAACATCAATTTTAAGTGGATCATAGACCAAGTATTCACGGCCATTACGCTCTACTTTTTCATAATCTTTTTCTAAGATTGTTCCGACTCCTGTCGGGGTCAAGACAGCTCCTAAGCCAGCTCCAGCTGCATGGAGACGCTCGACAACAGTTCCCATCGGTGTAAATTCGACTTCCATCTTCTTTTCAAAATACTCACGTTGAGCTGCTGCAGATGTTCCTATGTGGGCTGCAATATATTTTTTTACTTGGTGATTTTCACAAAGTCGTCCAACCCCAACTTCTTTACCAGGATGAGATGTTACCACCGATACCAAAGTCAAGTCTTGCTGGTTTTGTTTTACTAATTCTTCAATCAATTCAAAAGGTTCACCGACACCGAGGAATCCAGAAATTCCAACGATATCACCCGATTTGACCTTAGAAATAGCGTCTGATAATGATACAACTGATTTCATGCTGATACCTCCTCTTTTACTTACGATTGAAAACAGCTTTGCGTTTTTCAACAAAAGCACGCATTCCTTCTAGTTTGTCTTCTGTAGAGAAGAGCAAGGCTTCTGCTTCTGTTTCCAGACGGATTGCATTTTTAAGAGGAAGTTCCGCACCAACTTGAATGACATGTTTTGCTTTTTCAACAGCTAACGGTGCATTCTTCATGATGGCTGCGGCTAATTCTTCAGCTGAAGACAACAATTCTTCAGCAGGAACCAGTTTGTTAAGAATACCTAAGTCATAGGCTTCTTGACCTTTCACTGTACGAGCAGTGAAGATAAGTTCTTTGGCACGGCTAGTTCCAATCAAGCGAGACATCCGTTGAGTACCAGCAAATCCTGGAATAATACCCAAGCCAACTTCTGGGAAGCCAACCACTGTTTTTTCAAATCCAATACGGATATCTGTTGAAAGTGCTAGCTCCATACCACCACCGAGTGCATAACCATTGATGACTGCAATCGTTGGTTGGCGTAAATCTGAAAGGCGAGTAAATGTATCATTTGCAAATGTCATGTATTCAAAGGCTTGAATAGGTGACATCAAATCCATTTCCTTGATGTCTGCTCCAGCGACGAATGCTTTTTCTCCTGCTCCAGTTACGATGACAACGCGAATTTCTTCGCTTTTCTCAACTTGATCAAGAACTTCATTCAAATCAGCCAAAACTTGAGAACTCAAGGCGTTCAAAGCTTCAGGACGGTTGATAGTGATATATCCAATCCCATTTTTAACTTCTAATAAAACAGTTTTACTCATTTTTATGCTCCTACTTATAAAATTGAATGACTAAGTATGGTGTCAACAAATACTTAAACTACAAATGTAAGAGCTTACATTCTTATGATATACCATTTCTCACACTTCGTCTACTTAATCATCATTTATACATCAATAAGCTAAACTTATAGTTTTGATATTCAAATTAATTTTTCAAAAAATAAAACAAGCCCTATCAAGGCTTGTTTTCAAAAAACAGCTCATCAATAGGACTTGTTTATATAGTAGAAGCAAACGGAAAACTTCAAAAATGAACTAGGTTTTAGCGTTCTACGATGACCGCTGTACCCATACCGCCACCGATACAAAGGGTAGCAAGACCACGTTTAACATCACGTTTTTGCATTTCGTGCAAAAGTGTTACCAAAATACGGCAGCCTGAAGCACCGATTGGGTGACCAAGAGCAATCGCACCACCATTTACATTGACTTTTTCAGGATCAAGATTCAGTTCTTTACCAACGGCACATGCTTGCGCTGCAAATGCTTCATTGGATTCAACCAAATCTAAATCTTCCACTGTAAATCCGCCCTTTTCAAGGGCTTTGCGAGATGCGTAAATCGGACCACAACCCATAACTTTTGGATCTAATCCAGCGCTTGCGTAAGATTTGATCGTTGCCAAAACTGGAACGCCCAATTCTTTAGCCTTATCAGCACTCATAACAACAACTGCTGCTGCACCGTCGTTGATACCTGAAGCATTACCAGCAGTTACGGTACCATCCTTCTTGAACACTGGACGCAATTTTCCCAATCCTTCAAGAGAAGCATCTTTCCTTGGAAATTCATCTGTATCAAATACGATAGGATCACCCTTACGTTGTGGAATTTCAACAGGAACAATTTCTTCTTTGAAACGACCAGCTTCGATCGCTGCAACTGCACGTTTTTGAGATTGCACAGCAAAGTTATCTTGGTCTTCACGTGTAATGCCATATTGTTCAGCAACGTTTTCAGCTGTAATTCCCATATGGAAGGATTCAAAGGCATCTGTCAAGCCATCGCGAAGCATAGTGTCTACTACTTGAGAGTCTCCCATACGAGCGCCCCAACGTTGGTTTGGAAGGACATAAGGAGCTTGGCTCATGTTTTCGGCCCCTCCAGCTACAACGATATCAGCATCTCCACACAATACAGCTTGAGCCGCCAATTGAACTGCTTTCAAACCAGAGCCACAAACTTTGTTAATAGTGAAAGCTGGAGAAGCTACTGGGACACCTGCGTTAACACTCATTTGACGAGCTACGTTTTGACCAAGTCCTGCCCCCAGAACATTCCCCATGATAACTTCATCAACTTGTTCTGGTTTCAAATTTGCTCGTTCAATAGCACTTTTAATAACTAAACTACCTAGATCAACAGCCGAAACATTTTTTAAAGTTCCACCAAAAGAACCTAGAGGTGTGCGGACTGCTGCTACAATAACTGCTTCTTTCATTTCTTGCTCCTTATTATCTTAGTATTTAAAGAATCCTTCTTTAGTCTTGCGACCAAGCTTACCAGCTTCAACCATCTTCTTCAGAAGTGGAGCAGGACGATACTTAGGATCTCCAAATCCATTGTTTAACACTCCCATGATAGCCAAGCAGACATCAAGACCGATCAAGTCAGCCAATGCCAATGGGCCAATTGGGTGATTAGCACCTAGTTTCATTGCTTCGTCAATTTCTTCCGCTGAAGCAATTCCTTCTCCTAAGATGAAAATAGCCTCATTGATCATTGGAATCAAGACACGGTTCACAACAAAACCATAAGAATCTTTCACGTCTACAGCTGTTTTACCGATTTTTTCAGTCAATTCACGGACAGCTTTTACAACTTCATCTGACGTTTGAAGCGCACGAATAACTTCAACCAATTTCATAACTGGTGCTGGGTTGAAAAAGTGCATACCAATAACACGTTCTTGATGAACTGTCGCAGCTGCAATATCAGTAATAGATAGAGATGAAGTGTTTGAAGCCAAAATAGTTTGAGGGTCAGTCAACTCATCCAACTGTTTAAAGATGCTCAATTTGATGTCGCGATTTTCAGTAGCCGCTTCAATAACCAATTGAGCATGTTTAGCATCTTCATAAGAAGTAGAAGGAATCAGATTTGCCAAAATGCTGTTTTTATCTTCTTCTGACAAACGACCTTTTTCAACAGAACGAGACAATTGCTTAGTAATACCATCCAGCCCTCTTTGAACAAACTCTTCCTTGATATCATTGAGATAAACTGTGAAACCTGATTGAGCAAAGACTTGTGCAATACCGCTTCCCATTTGACCTGATCCGATAATCATCACTTTTGAAATACTCATTTTTTTCTCCTATTTACTATCAAAATATAAACTTCAAAAAGAAAGAATCGGAACGATTACTAGCAAATGCTGAGCAATCGTTCCAAATTCATTATTATACAAATGCTCCAATACCAGTAATTTCACGGCCTACAATCAAAGCATTCACTTCATGAGAACCTTCATATGTGTAGATTGCTTCAGCATCTGCAAAGAAACGAGCTACATCAGTTTCAAGAGTGATTCCGTTACCACCACATGTTTCACGTGCAAGTGCAACTGTTTCGCGCATTACCAATGAGTTGTGCATCTTAGCAAGTGCAGAGTTCAACATCAATTCGTTACCTGCTTCTTGCATTTCTGCAATACGAGCTGAATATGAAAGTACTGCCACTGCGTTAGCTTGCATTCTAGCCAATTTTTCTTGTACGATTTGGAATGCAGCAATTGGACGTTTGAATTGTTGACGATCTTTAGCATATTTAAGAGCTGCTACGTATGAACCACAAGTGATAGCAGTTGCAATGTGAGCAACGTCAGCACGAGTGAATGTCAAGATACGAGCTACATCTCCAAATCCATTGATGTTTACCAGACGGTCTGAATCTGGAACTTCAACGTTCTTCATAGTAATGTGGCCATTACGTACGCAACGAAGAGCTGTTTTGTGAGGGATTGGTTCTGCATGATATCCAGGAGCGCCTTTACGAACGATGAAACATTTTACTTTTCCATCTTCAACGTCGCGAGCAAATACTGGAACCACATCAGCTGTATCTGATCCACCGATCCAACGTTTTTCTCCGTTCAAAATCCATTTATCGCCAACACGCTCAGCTGTTGTCGCAAGACCTCCAGCAATGTCAGAACCTGACAACGGCTCAGTCAAAGCGAAACATCCTTGCCAGTCAAATGCAGCTAATTTAGGAAGGAATTCTTTTTGTTGACGCTCGTCACCACCAAGCAAGACTGTGTTGTAGCAAAGTCCACCATGAACTGTGAAGAAAGTCGCTATAGACGCATCGAAACGGCCTAATTCCAAATACAAGAATGCGATGTAAAGTTCTGATGGTTTGTAGTTTCCTTCGCGACCTTCGAACAATTTAGGGTTGTTCATGATTTGAGCGCCTTTAGCAACTGCATAGAATTCTTCAAATGGGAAATCAGGTGCTTCCCAATATTCATTAATGACTGGACGAAGATGCTTTTCAATCAAACGACGAGTTTCTTGTAATACTTCCGCTTCTCCCAAAGTCAAGCCATCAGCATAGTGGAAAAGATCCTCAGGGTATAGTTCACGTAAAATTTCTTCTTTAGTTGCCATTTTATTGACTCCTTTTGTATAGTTTTTATTTGTATAAGAGCGCTTTCATTTTTATAGCTCAGTATTTGTTGACGCTTTCATTTTATATCTAATATGTCCTAGTGTCTACTTAAGAAAGATTAAGAAGAGCATAAGTCCAGATTATACATATTGATTTAACTGGCTTTGAAAGGCCTTTTTCTAATAAAAACAAGGAAAAACTTTGAATACGATTACAAATTTTAAAGAAAAATCTACTTTGAACTGAATTTTTATATTGAGTATTGAAAAAGAAAAAGCCCATCTGGGCTTTTCAGCATTATTATCGGATTTGCTCAAAATGCAGATGGACAGCGATATGGTCACCGTAACCACTGCGTTCCAAATCACGCTGCAAGCGGTAGGAAATATAATGCTCAGCAATAGTGATATAGCCTGCTCCCAAGAGACGGTTTTCAACCATAGACTGAATCATACTGATAGTGGCACGCTCAACCTTGGCTTCTTCCAAATCTAACACGACTTTTTTTGTGACCAAGGCTAGATTTTGACGGAGGTCGTCTGTCAAGACATAAACAGTTTGAGCTGCTTTTAATACCGCTTGATAGATTTTATCTGGGTCAAAGTCAACGACTTCCCCACTGCGTTTAATAACTTTCATAAGATACTCCTTTATTTATATATTTCTGATATAGTGTAAATCTCTGGCTTGACTGCTATCAATCCAATTTTCAGTGGAAAACTCAAAGACAAAACCTTCTTTTTCATAAAATGGAAGACCGATAACATTTCCTTCAGTTACTGTAACGGCTTGCTCTCTAGCCTGATATTGTGATTTTTGGTAACTTGTCAAGATCTCCAGTAATGCATGGCCGATTCCCAAACGTTGAGCCTGCGGCAAGACGTAGAGAACATAAACATTGGCTCTGCCGTCCTCACTCATTCCACCACCAATACAACCAAGCACCTGCCCATTCATTTCTGCCAGCCAATAACCATTCCATTCAGGAGAAAGTTCAGTCAAGTCCTTCAGCAAACGTTCTTGGCTATAGAAAATGTCAAAGACTCGCTCTATGTAGGAAGAAGAATAAATATTTTTATAGGTAGTCAACCAAGTTTCTCTACATATTTTTTGGATTAGTTGCCAATCAGCCTTGCTTGCCTTACGAACCTGCATTATCATCACCTCTCAAGAGATAACTTACCCTATCATTATACAATTTTTTCTTATTTTTTTCAAAAAGAATGAAACATTTAGAAAAAGGACTGCAGAAATGAACCGAACCTCTGTTCTTAGAATTCTATCTAACTTTCGAGGCGCCATCAACTGCAATCCTTTTGAAAATAATTTCAGAGAACTATAAATATTAGTCCTTTTAGTTCAAGCTAATAATACATATACTATATATCACTTTACTCTAATACAATGTCTTGTTTCTTGTAACGATATTGCATTTTCCAATGATTTTCAGATACTTCTTCTAATTTCAGAGTTTTGTTAATCTTATTAAAAGGCAATTTCTCTTCCTCAACTTTCCTTAGGAGCTCAACTAATAAATCACCCCCAGCGTTTAGAGAAATTAAACTATCATCCTCACTATCGTATTGAAGTAAAACTTTCTTTGTCGGTTTGTCGATGACATTATACAGATTGAAAGCCCTTTTAATGTCAAAATTCTTCTCTTTGTCTGCTATCATTGACACAGTATGTAACTCTAACCGACCAATTTTAAAAGCCCTGAAAAGACTGACAACAATCCCTAATCCAGCAAGTGTTTCCCAGATAAGAGAGAAAAGTTTTAAATCCCAGTCTGTTATAAGGTTAAGAAGTAGATAAAGAGCCCCCAAACCAAACCCTAACAAAATTAGACCTGCACCATAAAAACTTGCCTTATCACCAGTTCGAATAATTGGCTTGTCGTAAACTCTCTTCCCCTCAAGCTTTTCCAGACTACGCTTTGCCTTATACTCCTCGATTCGTTGACTATGCTTTTCTGTCATATTATTTCATCACACCTTACTTACTCTATATAAAATCTAAAGCAAATTTGCCGATCAATAATCTGGTCTCAAGACCCCTTTAACAGTCTCTTTAGTCGCTTCATAGTCGCCATCAACTACGACCTTAATAATTCGCTTAGCATCTTCCTCAGGAGCTGGAACGAGCGGTAAGCGGGTTGGACCAGCTGCAAAGCCCATGTAATTAAGTACAGCCTTGACTGGTGCTGGACTTGGATAAGAGAACAGGGCATTGACCTTAGGGATGAACTTCCGTTGGATAGCTGCTGCTTTTTTGATGTCATTGTGTTCAATAGCATCCAGCATTTCAAACATTTCATCACCGTTTGTGTGAGAAGCAACAGAAATAACCCCATCAGCCCCCAGATTCATAGCATGAAAGGCATCGCCATCCTCACCGGTATAAATCAGAAATTCCTCTGGACGATGTTCGATCAAATAAGCCATATTCGCCAGACTCGTACATTCCTTCACACCGATAATATTTGGGTATTCTGCCAGTCTTAACATGGTCTCAGGCGTCATTTCAACCACTACCCGTCCTGGGATATTGTAGATAATGATCGGCAGGTTTGAAGCATCCGCAATGGCTTTAAAGTGCTGATACATGCCTTCTTGAGACGGTTTATTGTAATAGGGAACAATAGCCAAACCAGCCGCAAAACCACCAAAGGCATCTACTTCTTTGACAAATTCAATGGAGTCGCGCGTTTCGTTGGTACCGACACCAGCTATCAAAGGAACGCGCCCCTTGACAACATTTTGAACAGCCGCAAAAAGCTCCAATTCTTCATCGTGGGTCAGGGTTGGACTCTCTGCAGTCGTTCCAGCTAGCAAAATCCCATCTGTATGATGAGCCAAAAGGTGCTCAATCAAATCTGGAATGGCCTCAAAATTGATGGAGCCATCTTCATGAAAAGGCGTAATGAAAGCTGTGATGATTTTACAATTCTTCAAATCTGCGTATGCCATAGACTTACCTCTCTTTGTATGAAAAGAGGATTGAATGACAGATATTCAATCCTCGACCTGTCACGTATTTTTAGACAGCTTATTTTAATTCAAAAACGACTTCTTCTGTTGGACGAACCAAGCCACGCTCATGAAGAGTTTCAGCGATTTGGACAGAATTCCATGCCGCTCCTTTAAGAAGGTTGTCTGAAACGACCCACATATGGATTCCTTTTTCTGCATCCAAGTCTTTACGAATACGACCTACAAAAGTATCGCGTGAACCAACTGCGTTAATTGCTTGAGGATAGATTTGGTGAGCTACATCATCCTCAAGAACGGCACCTGGGAAAGCTGCAATGGCTGCTTTGACTTCTTCAATCGGAGCCACTTCTTTCGTTTCGATGTAAACAGACTCAGAGTGAGCTGACAGGACTGGAATACGTACACAGGTGGCAGATACTGCAATGCTGTCATCTTCCATGATTTTCTTAGTTTCCTTAGTCATCTTCATCTCTTCGTATGTGTAATCATTGTCAGTGAAGACATCGATTTGTGGAAGAGCGTTAAAGGCGATAGGATAATGTTTCTTATCACCACCTGAAGGCAAGATTTCCGCATGCAAATCACGTGGGGCAACACCATCATTCAACACTTCACGAAGTTCACGTTGCGTTTCGAGAATGGCTCCCATACCAGCACCAGAGACTGCCTGGTAAGTTGAAACAATGATACGGTCCAAGCCCCATTGCTGACGGACAGGCTCAAGAGCCACCATCATTTGGATTGTTGAACAGTTAGGGCAGGCGATAATCCCTTTATGCTGATCTAGTGCATGAGCGTTTACTTCTGGAACAACCAGAGGCACATCAGGATTTTGGCGGAAATATGAAGTATTGTCTACTACGACTGCACCAGCTTTGACTGCATATGGAGCATATTTTGCTGAAGTAGAGCCACCAGCTGAGAAAAGAGCGATGTCTACGCCTTCAAAGGCAATTTCTGTTGTTTCTTCGATGGTGACATCTTGTCCTTTGAACTGAAGAACCTTACCAGCTGAACGAGCAGAAGCCAAATAACGGATCTTATCAATTGGAAGTGTTGATTCTTCCAGCATTTTAATCATTTGAGCGCCAACAGCACCTGTCGCGCCGACTACAGCAACTGTATATCCCATACAATCCACCTCTGAATTTTCTAAAAATTTTGTATATTCTAGTATTATACTATTTTTAAGGAAAAATGCAAATATTTCTAAAGAATTATGGACTTATTTTGTTACAATACTCAGCCGCTCACGATGCTGTTCTTCTCAATATCAATCTCTCTAAGATCAGCTTCGACCAGCGGTCTTGCCTCTCTAAGAGAACTACCAAGGTTTACAGATTTTGTCCATACGGACAAAACTGCATCCACTGCTCTAAGATTCAACTGCCTTCTACGAAGTTGTTTCATCAAGAACAATAGCACTCACGACGCTAATCGTCTCAGTATCAATGCCTCTAAGCTCGGCTGCGACTAACTGTCTTGCCTCTATTAAGATAAGTTTCAAGGTTTACAGATTTTGTTCTCACGAACAAAACTGCATCCATTGCTCTAAGACTTAACTTCGTCAAGAGCAATAGAAAATCCCCAATCCGTAGACTGGGGATAAGGGCACTTTCGTGTGATCAGCAGGTTCACACAACTGATCAAGGTCCGCTCCTGCGTTATGACCTCCCATGCTTCAATTTGCAGAAAAACTGCATATCGACTCATCGCACGAAATATAGTTTACCTTATTTTTTTCCGTTTTGTCAAGGTATTTACTCTAAAGTATAAACAAAAACTTGCCTATATTTCCACTCTTGGCCTTCTTTTTGGAATTGTTTCCGTACTCCTTCAAGATAGAAATCAGCTTGTTCTAGTAATTTTTGCGAAGGGATATTCTGTAGATCAACATGTGCTTCTAAACGATGAAATCCTAGTTCGCAACTGACTTTCTTGAGTTCTTCTAGCATAGCTCTGGCGTAGCCCTGACGCCAAAATTGATTATGTATCGTATAACCTATTTCTGCCCATTGAAAATCATCTCTAGCTAGCACAAATAAATTAGCCATACCTACATGTTTTCCTCTTTTTGCATCATAAATTCCCCAAATATACTGCTGGTCTTTCTCTAGAAAATCGCGGTGTTTAGCCACCAAATCCGAAAACCAACTTTCTGTACAAATTGTCATATCTAAAAGTCCATCATCAAATGGTGATTGGGATGGTAGTCTATTTGAAAATCCTTCCAGCCAAACTAAGTAATCCTTCTCTTACAGATATTTTAAATAAATATCTTTCATAAATACTTACTCCCCTCTCGGATACTAAGCGCAGCCATTTCTGTCTGATGCCGCTCAATAAAATCTCTGACCCAGTCTGGATTGGTTTTTGAATAGTCTCTCAGTGCCCAGCCGATGGCCTTGTTAATGAAGAATTCCGTTTGACCTAAATTATTCACTAAAATTTTCTCCAATAGTTCTGTGTCAGTATCTTCTTTTCGCAGCAACTGATGGTCAATAGCCAGGCGCCGCAACCAAAAATCTTGGTCACAGCTCCAAGATAGAATAATCTCTTTGGTTTCTGGAAATCGGGCAATGATGGATCCGACCAAGCGGTCCAAAAAGTCAATGGTATCCCACCAAGACTTAGTTTGAGCTAGTTTCTTCAAACGTGGCAAGTCAGATGGGGTCAAGAGCTTCTTGCGAATTTCCAGATAATCTAGCGCGGCATACTGCAATTCTCGATAGGGATTGTCCCAAGATTCATTTATAAAAACCCAATCAATGACGGAGTCAGTCGGCTGTTTAAAAAAAGCCTTTGCTAGTTTCCGTCTGACTGGAGTCTTGACTCCTAGAAACTCAAATTTGTTTTTCATATAGGCTTTCATAGCAACCGCATCATCCGGTTTAGCTACTGCTTTTAGATTTTCAAGTAATTCTTCTACATCCATAACTTACTCCAGCAATTCACGGTCATAAATAGTGTAGTCGCAGCGGTAAATCACGAGGCGCTTGCCGTCAATCAGCAACTCAGAAGTTTTGGGAGCATCAGATTTATCAAGAGAGACACGATCGCCAGCATAGGCAGCCAACGGAGTGCCGTTTTGAGAGCGAATCAGAATAACCTTTTTCTTGCCGGTAAAATCGTTTTTAAAAGCTGAAATCATGCGATTTAAAACAGGGACAGAATGGCTGTTCTCCTCAACATCTGCAGTCTTTTGATACTGGGTAAAGACATCTTTCAAGCCCTTTTCTTCTGCAATCAAGGAAGAGCCCACATGGTCAATCTCATACTTACCCAAGGTGATTTTGAGCACAGATGAGTCTTCTTTGGAATTCCCTTCCGAATCGACTGAGTCAAACTCCTCGTTACGCGAGATGGACAAGGACTTCCCTGACATCTGGTCTATGAGTTGGGAATTCTCATCATAGGTGCGAACCGTCATCTCCAACCCCAACCATTCCTCTTTGGCATTTTTGAACCAATTTTCAACGGCCTGACAACCGGTCAAAGTCAAAAGACCAATACTCAAAAGAGCTATTAATAGGTATTTCTTTTTCATCATTTATGCTCCATATTTTTTTCGTATAAGGAAATTTCTTTTGCAATTTGGGATTTGGCTGCTTTTCCCGTCAACAGTAATTTGATAGGTCTCATCACTTGCAGTCCTAGGCCACCCATTGCATAGTAAGACAGGCGATAGTAAAAATAATTAACAAATTCAATGATGGCAAACAACCAAAGTAAAACTCCAATAATGATATTACTGCTACTACTCACTCTAAAAGACCAGATCCAAATCGGTATATATGCAAGCAGCATCATAAAATTCAGAACTTTTAGTCCTTTATAAAGAGGTGCAAGTAGTTGAGTTCCCAAGGACTTCTTCTTTTGGATTCGTCTTAAACAGTTAAGCCAATAGAGGGAACCTTGAACCAATATCAGATTAAGAATTAACAGTGGAAAATAAAGGACGGCGCTGGATGTAGCAAATCGAGTCTCTGGTTTCGTATACAGAACATACACGATACAGAACAACACGACACTTATCGATTCTCCTGAGGCCAAATAAATTAATTCCTGTTTGAGACTTCTTTTTTTCAATGTTCATCCTCCTATGAGCAAAAAATAGGTGATTGGAATATGGCTTTATTATATCAAAACATCTGGAATTTAAGTCTAAAAAAAAGAGAGGTCAGACTCTGTTCAGCCCAACCTCTTCTTATATCTTAAATTCAATTAGAACAAACCAATCGCTGTACCATCGGCTGCCACATCCATATTGAGTGCTGCAGGACGTTTTGGTAGACCTGGCATGGTCATGACATCTCCTGTCAAAGCCACGATAAAGACTGCCCCAAGTTTTGGTACCAATTCACGAATGGTAATTTCAAAGTTTTCTGGTGCACCAAGAGCTGTAGGATTGTCAGAAAAGCTATACTGCGTTTTGGCCATACAGATTGGCAGCTTGTCCCAGCCATTCTTGACAATTTCACGAATCTGAGTCTGCGCTTTTTTCTCAAAGTTTACTTTTGAACCGCGATAGATTTCAGTGACAATTTTCTCGATCTTCTCTTCGATAGTTGAATCATTGTCATAAAGACGAGTGTAGTGTGCTGGTTTTTCGTCAATGGTTTTGACTACAGTTTCAGCTAGAGCCACACCGCCTTCAGCGCCATCAGCCCAGACACTGGCAAGCTCAACTGGTACCCCGATTTCTGCACAGAGTTCCTTAAGAGTCGCAATTTCAGCTTCTGTATCAGAGACAAATTCATTGATGGCTACGACCGCTGGAATACCGAACTTACGGATATTTTCAACGTGGCGTTTAAGGTTAGCAAAACCTACACGAACTGCTTCTACATTTTCTTCTGTAAGTGCATCCTTAGCAACGCCACCATTCATCTTAAGAGCACGAAGTGTTGCGACAATTACCACTGCATCTGGAGAAGTTGGTAAGTTCGGAGTCTTGATATCGAGGAATTTCTCAGCGCCAAGGTCTGCACCGAAGCCGGCCTCTGTCACTGTATAATCAGCCAAGCGTAGCGCTGTGCTAGTCGCCAAAACAGAGTTACAGCCATGGGCGATATTGGCAAACGGTCCGCCATGAACAAAGGCTGGTGTCCCGTAAATAGTCTGAACTAGATTTGGCTTAATCGCATCTTTCAAGACTAATGCCAAGGCTCCTTCTACCTCAAGGTCACGAACATAGACTGGTGTGCGGTCATAACGATAACCGATAACAATGTTTGCCAAGCGATTTTTCAAATCTTCAATATCTGTTGCCAAGCAAAGAATCGCCATAATTTCAGAAGCCACCGTGATATCAAAGCCATCTTCTCGCGGAATACCATTGACTGGACTTCCTAAGCCAACGGTCACATGACGAAGAGCCCGGTCATTCAGGTCAACCACCCGTTTCCAGATAATGCGACGCTGATCGATTCCCAACTCATTTCCCTGATGCAGATGATTGTCGATAAGAGCAGACAGAGCATTATTAGCAGTCGTAATGGCATGCATGTCGCCAGTAAAATGTAAGTTAATATCTTCCATCGGTAGGACTTGCGCGTGACCACCACCAGCTGCTCCTCCTTTGATACCCATCACTGGCCCCAAAGACGGTTCGCGGATAGCAATCATGGTTTTCTTGCCAATCTTATTAAGCGCATCAGCCAGTCCAATGGTAATGGTAGACTTACCTTCGCCAGCTGGCGTTGGATTGATTGCTGTTACCAAAATCAGCTTGCCGACAGGATTTTTCGTTACCTCACGAATTTTGTCAAAACTGAGCTTGGCCTTGTACTTTCCGTACAGCTCCAAGTCGTCATAATCAATGCCAATCTTTTTTACTACATCCACAATAGGCTGTAATTCAACACTCTGAGCAATTTCGATATCTGTTTTCATTAAGGAACTCCTCTAATTTGATAAAACTATTATAACAAATATGATACAAAACTGCACATTTAAACTCCAATAGCAACATAATGTTCGGTAATTACTTTAAATATTTTTGCATGATGCATCTTTTCTAGTAAAAAAATAAGTTTGGCTAAATTGAGTATTAAGTTAATTTTATTTTACTAAATTCATTTTTTCTTGTAGAATAAAGCTATGAATATATTGATTACCTCTGGCGGAACTAGTGAAAAAATCGACCAAGTCCGCTCTATCACTAATCATTCGACGGGTCAACTTGGAAAAATGATAGCCGAGCATTGCTTGGCCGAGGGGGCTTCGGTGACTCTGTTGACAACGGCTAAAGCTGTCAAACCTGACCCGCATGAAAACCTAACGATTAAGATCATTGAAGATACGGAGCAGCTCCTGACAGCTATGGAAGGACTGGTGCCAGCTCATGATGTGCTCATTCATTCAATGGCTGTTTCTGACTATAAACCAGTGTATATGGTAGGATTTGAGGAGGTTCTTGCCAGTTCAGATTTGGCAGAATTTCTGGAAAAAAGTAATTCTGAAAGTAAGATTTCGTCTGCTGATGACTATCAGTTACTTTTCCTCAAGAAAAATCCTAAAATCATCAGCAAGGTCAAGGAATGGAATCCCAATATTCGATTGATTGGCTTCAAGCTCTTGGTTGGCGTTTCTAAAGAAGAGTTGCTGGCTGCTGCTAGAGCTAGCCTTGAAAAAAATCAGGCTGAATTAATTGTAGCCAACGATTTGACTGAAATTTCTAGCGGGCAACACCACGCCTATCTCCTAGGAGCAGTCACTATCACAGAAGCTTTCTCCAAGGCAGAAATTGCTGAACAATTGTTAAGGCATATCCAGAAAGGAGACAGTTCATGACCCATGTTACTCTCGCTGTCACGGGCAGTATTTCGGCCTATAAGGCAGCAGATATTACGAGCCAGCTAGGTAAGCTAGGCTATGGTGTGTCTGTTCTCATGACGGAAGCTGCTAGTCATTTTATCACTCCGCTTACCTTACAGGTTTTATCAAAGAATCCGGTCGCCCTCGAGCTTATGGACGAGCCAAGGCCAGACAAAGTCAATCATATTGAAATCGGCAAAGAAACGAATCTTTTTTTAGTCGCTCCTGCCACAGCCAATACTATCGCTAAACTGGCTAACGGTCTGGCAGACAATATGGTAACCGCTACAGCCCTTGCCCTTCCATCTCATGTCAAAAAAGTCATTGCGCCAGCCATGAATACCAAGATGTATGAAAATCCACTGACTCAGCACAATTTGGAAAAATTAAAAGAATTTGGCTGGGAGATTATTGAACCACGTGAAGCTATTCTGGCTTGCGGAGACCATGGAGCTGGCGCTCTAGCTGATGTCAATATTATTATAGAAAAAGTAAAGGAAATTATAAATGAGAAAACAATCTAGTATCGCGCAAATTGCTATCTTTTTTGCTATTATGTTAGTGCTCCATCTGCTGAGCTCTATTATTTTCAACCTACTACCAGTTCCGATTAAACCGACCATTATTCATATTCCAGTCATTATTGCTAGCATTATCTATGGACCGCGAATTGGAGCTATTTTAGGAGCTCTGATGGGAATAATTAGTGTTGTAACTAATACTGTTGTCCTGCTGCCGACTAGCTACCTCTTCAGTCCTTTTGTAGAAAACGGAAGCATCAATTCATTGATGATTGCTATGGTTCCACGTATTCTAATCGGAATCACCCCGTATTTTGTCTACAAATGGATGAAAAACAAGCCAGGTTTAGTTTTAGCTGGTGCCGTGGGCTCAATGACTAACACCATCTTCGTTCTCGGAGGAATTTTCATTCTATTTTCATCTGTTTACAATGGAGACATCAGAGCCATGCTTGCATTGATTTTTTCAGCTAATGCAATCTCAGAAATGATTATTTCTGCTATCCTTACAGTTGCAATCGTTCCAGCACTTGAAAAACTTAAAAAATAATCACCTAGCGTGATTATTTTTTTGATCCAAGCATGTTCATTTTTTCAAAGTATTTCACTATTTTTTAGGTCGGTACTTTCAAAAAATATGAAAATATGTTACAATGAAAGCGATTGAACAAACAAGGAAATCTTGTGCCCTTTCTTAAAAACACACAGTGATTTTCTATCTTAAATATAAAGGAGACTCTACCTATGACCTATCAAGATAACTTCCAAAAATGGCTTGATTTTGCTGAACTTCCTGATTATCTTCGGAAAGATTTAGAAGGTATGGACGAAAAAACTAAGGAAGATGCCTTTTATACAAACCTTGAATTCGGTACTGCTGGTATGCGTGGTTTAATTGGCGCTGGTACCAACCGTATTAATATTTATGTTGTCCGTCAGGCAACGGAAGGTTTGGCTCGTTTGATTGACGAAAAAGGAGATGAGTTCAAAAAACGTGGTGTAGCAATCGCCTACGACTCTCGCCACTTCTCACCAGAGTTTGCTTTTGAATCTGCTGCTGTTTTGGCTAAGCACGGCATCAAGTCTTATGTCTTTGAAAGCCTGCGCCCAACTCCAGAACTTTCATTTGCGGTACGTCACTTAGGAACTTTTGCTGGTATTATGATTACAGCCAGCCACAACCCTGCTCCATTTAACGGCTACAAGGTATATGGTGAAGACGGCGGACAAATGCCTCCGCATGATGCAGATGCATTGACTGACTACATCCGTGCGATTGAAAATCCTTTTGCTATCGAGGTTGCTGATGTGGAAGCTGAAAAAGCTTCTGGCTTGATTGAAGTTATCGGCGAAGCTGTCGATGTAGAATACCTCAAAGAAGTTAAAGATGTCAATATCAACCAAAAACTGATTGATGAATACGGCAAGGACATGAAGATTGTCTATACTCCTCTTCACGGTACTGGTGAAATGCTGGCTCGTCGCGCTTTGGCTCAAGCAGGATTTGACTCTGTGCAAGTCGTTGAAGCTCAAGCTGTAGCCGACCCTGACTTCTCAACCGTTAAATCTCCAAACCCTGAAAGCCAAGCAGCCTTTGCCCTTGCTGAAGAACTTGGTCGGCAAGTAGGTGCTGATGTTCTTGTCGCAACTGACCCTGACGCTGACCGTGTCGGTGTAGAAGTTCTGCAAAAAGACGGAAGCTACCTCAACCTTTCTGGCAATCAAATCGGTGCCATCATGGCTAAATATATCTTGGAAGCTCATAAGAGTGCTGGAACTCTGCCAGCTAACGCAGCTCTCTGCAAGTCTATCGTTTCTACTGACTTAGTGACTAAGATTGCTGAAAGCTATGGCGCAACCATGTTCAACGTCTTGACTGGTTTCAAATTTATCGCAGAGAAAATCCAAGAATTTGAAGAAAAGCACAACCACACCTACATGATGGGATTTGAAGAAAGTTTCGGTTACTTGATCAAACCATTCGTACGTGATAAAGACGCTATCCAAGCTGTTTTGGTCGTGGCTGAGCTAGCTGCCTACTACCGCTCACGTGGCTTGACTCTGGCCGACGGTATCGAAGAAATCTATAAAGAATACGGCTACTACGCAGAAAAGACTATCTCTGTAACCTTGTCTGGTGTTGACGGTGCTGAGCAAATCAAGGCTATCATGGCTAAATTCCGTGACAATGGTCCGAAAGAATGGAACCAAACAGCTATTACTGTCGTAGAAGACTTTAAGGCTCAAACTGCTACTGCTGCAGATGGTACTGTTACAAACTTGACAACTCCTCCAAGCGACGTCTTGAAATACACACTTGCGGATGGTTCATGGATTGCTGTCCGTCCATCCGGAACAGAACCAAAAATCAAGTTCTACATTGCCGTTGTCGGCGATAGCAATGAGGATGCGCAAGCTAAGATTGCAAATATTGAAGCGGAAATCAATGCTTTTGTAAAATAAGCAATTATAAAAGATGAGACGAACCAATCTCATCTTTTTTTCGTATCAAATCTAAGCAATTTTAGAAACTTTATGGCATACTAGTTTTATCAAAAGAAATGAGGATTATTTATGGAACAATTTGCTCAAAATATTAAAGACTTGGAAGTCACAACTGTTGACCGTACTCGTCAAGCGATTGCTGACAAAGAGACTGCAACTTTCTTCGTCGGTCGTAAAACTTGCCCTTACTGCCGTAAATTCGCAGCTACTCTTGCTGGCGTTGTCGCTGATACCAAGGCGCATATTTTCTTTATCAATAGCGAAGAATCTACCGAATTAGAGAAACTGCAAGCCTTCCGCTCTGAATACAGCATTCCGACAGTCCCTGGTTTTGTTCATGTTCAAGACGGTCAAGTATCTGTTCGTTGTGATTCTTCTATGACTGCAGATGAAATTAAAGCTTTTGCAAACTTGTAAAATTGATTCAAAAAAATCTGAGACCAAATTAGTCTCAGATTTTTTATTTATTTCTAACATCTTGAAAAGCCTCCCACATCTTCTGCTGGGGCTTGGCAAAGGGGTAATTGCCAAATTCTTCTGGATCAAGCCACAAGACCTCTCCGTCTGCTGCGTGCTGGCTATCTTTGACTCGACCGTAAGCCAGCTGTATATGCCACTTGCGATGACTGAATACATGTTGCACCTTTGGAAAGGACTTCTGCTGCCAATCGACAATCAACTCATAATCCTGCTCAAAGCTTTCTTGAGGAGACAGATCCAGATTGGGCTGATTTTCAGCTACCTCAAAGAGAGACATCTGATTATCTGATTGAAATTCTTCGACTTCAATCAAGGGAAAATGCCAAAAACCAAATAACAAGCCAGCAGCCTCATTTTTTTCAAGCAAGAATTCTCCTTGCTCATTTTCGATAATCAAGCCTTGAAGATAGACCGGAACTGGCTTCTTTTTAGGTGCTTTAATTGGATATTTATCCATGGTCCCGTGCAAATAGGCTGCACTGAACTCCTTTACAGGACTGTCTTCTGGATGAGGATTGACAGGAGCTTCGATATCCGATCCCAGATCCATCAGCGCTTGATTAAAATCTCCAGGTCTATCTGGATCAATCAGAATCTCCATCATAGCCTGAAAGACCTTGCGATTGCTGGGTTGGCCAATATCTAAATCAACTTCAAACAATCGACTCAGCACCCGCATGACGTTGCCATCCACCGCAGGCTCAGGAAGCCCAAAGGCAATACTAGCAATGGCACCAGCCGTATAAGGTCCAATTCCTTTGAGGCTAGCAATTTCTTCATAGCTATCAGGAAATTTTCCAGCGAAATCCGTCATTATCTGCTGGGCTGCTTTTTGCATATTTCGCACCCGCGAATAATAGCCCAAACCTTCCCAAGCTTTGAGCAGTCTCTCCTCTGGCGCTTGCGCTAAGTCGGCCACAGTTGGAAACCAGTCAAGAAAGCGCTCATAGTAAGGAATCACAGTGTCCACCCGAGTCTGTTGCAGCATAATTTCAGAAACCCAGATATGATAAGGATTGTTTGTTCTGCGCCATGGCAGATCACGTTTGTTTTCATCATACCAAGTTAATAATTTCTCGCGAAAAGAGGCAATCTTCTCCTCTTCCCACATTTCAATTCCAAATTTTTTAAAATCTAACATTTCTCTCATACTTAAACAGACTAAAAAAGATGAATTACTCATCTTTTTTAGTTATTTTATTGGTCAACACTTTGTGCAGCTGTAATCAGTGTTAAGTTATAAACGTCATCTGAATTACATCCGCGTGAAAGGTCATTTACTGGCTTGTTCAATCCTTGAAGAACTGGACCGACAGCTGAGAACCCACCTAAACGCTCTGCCATTTTATAGCCGATATTTCCAGCTTCAATACTTGGAAAGACAAAGACAGTCGCTTTACCTGCAACCTTGCTTCCTGGAGCTTTCAGGGCTGCTGTGCTTGGTACAAAGGCAGCGTCAAATTGCAATTCCCCATCAACTTCTAAGTCTGGGCGCAAGTCATGGACCAACTTAGTCGCTTGAACCACTTTATCAACGCTTTCTCCAAAGCCAGAACCTTTCGTTGAATAGCTCAGCATAGCAATCTTAGGATCAATGCCAAACATTTTAGCTGTCACAGCTGAGTTAATCGCAATTTCTGCCAAGGCTTCTGAGTCAGGATTGATATTAATGGCACAGTCGCTGAAAAGATAACGTTCTGAACCACGCACCATGAGGAAGGCACCTGAAGTTCTTGTTACATTTGGACGTGTTTTAATGATTTGCAATGCTGGACGCACTGTAGCAGCTGTAGAGTGGATAGAGCCAGAAACCATACCATCTACGATACCGAGGTAGACTAGCATCACCCCAAAATAATTAACGTCTGTTCTTAAAAGCTCAAGAGCTTCTTCTTCACTGACTTTGCCCTTACGACGTTCCACAAGAGCAGCTACCATTTCTTCCATTCTGT
The DNA here is from genome assembly GCF_011612585.1 of Streptococcus cristatus ATCC 51100. Classification (NCBI taxonomy): domain Bacteria; kingdom Bacillati; phylum Bacillota; class Bacilli; order Lactobacillales; family Streptococcaceae; genus Streptococcus; species Streptococcus cristatus. The sequence continues at coordinate 1,079,753 of NZ_CP050133.1, forward strand.
CATAGTTTTTAGGATCTATGACTTCATATCCGTCCATGATATTTTCGATTTCCAAGTAAATACGGATCTTATCTGGATTCCCCAAAAGAACTGGTGTAACTTCTGATTCTTTTACTATGCGTTTAACCGCTTGAAGAATACGCGGTTCTTGCCCTTCTGGCAATACAATACGAACATTTTTACCAACAACTGAGTCTCTTAGACTTTCAAAAACTTCCATGAGTTTCTCCTTTAAAATTTTAATTATTTTTTGTTAACGATGTAATAGTATTTTGGAAATCAATCGGCAACTGGGATTCCAATTGGAGCTGCTTTTCCAAAAATGGATTATAAAAAGATAAAGAGTGACAATGCAAGGCCTGACGTGTAATTCCCGCTTCCAATGTCCCACCATAAAGATCATCTCCGAGGAGAGGAAATCCAAGATGGGCGAAGTGCACACGAATCTGATGGGTCCTCCCTGTATGCAGACGAATGTCGACCAGATAGATATCGCCAAACTGCTCCACAACCTTGTAGCTGGTATGTGCATACTTGCCATCCTTTGTCACACATCTAGTAATAATGCTGTCAGGATCGCGCCCGATTGGCGCAATTATATCTCCTTCCAGTTTAAGCTCACCGCTCCCCTGAACGAGCGCGTAATAGCGCTTTTCAATCATTTTTTTCTGCAATTGCTTATCCAGTCTTGCATGGGCATATCCATGTTTTGCAAAGAGCATGAGTCCACTGGTATCGCGATCCAACCTCGTCACAATATGAACCTGCTGATTTTCATAATCTTGCCGAATATAGTAAGCCTTAACAAAGTTTGCCATCGTATTCGAATGGTTGACACTAGGGATACTAGCTACTCCGGCAGGTTTATCTAAAACTAGAAAGTGCTCATCTTCATATACGATCGACAACTCACGATCCACGGCTTCTAGGCTTTCAAAGCCTTTCTCAGAAGGGATATCTACTGTCACCTTATCTCCAATATCCAGCAAATAAATGGCATTTTGAGATTTACCATTGACAAGAATATTCCCACCTGCAAACTTCACTTTGGCCAAAAGGGCTTTTGAAATTTCATGCTTTTTCAAAAAAGTTTTGACTTTGACATGCTCATCCGCAATAAACTCAAATCTCATTCTTGACACTCCTCGATAAAGGAGTCTCTCACGCGATTCCAAAAGCTGGTATGACTAGGCGAAGCTACAAAGTTAATCTTATGATTATCGATTTGGTACTCGATACGGACAATATTTTTATAAGAAAACGTTTGATTATCGACCGCTATGGTATAGTAATCATTACGAGTCGGCAATAGCTCAATTTTATCCTTTTTAGGAACGATAACTGAGGAACCCAAAGTGCGATACACACGATTATTCAGACTAGCAATTTCTGTCACTTGCAAGGCTTCAATCGTTGGGTGCAGAACAGCTCCTCCCAATGATTTATTGTAGGCTGTGCTTCCAGTAGGCGTTGAGACAGAAATTCCATCACCTCTAAAACGCTCAAAATGAACATTATTGATGACCACATCAACTACCATGGTTCTGTCGGAGCGTTTAATCGTTGCTTCATTGAGTGCGCGAATCGTCCGCGTTTCCCCATTTTCAAAGGTCAGCTTGACATTTAAAATCGGATAAGAGACCTTGGCACCTGTGTCCAATTTCAGATTTTCCACTAATTTATCGATTTCAAAGTCTCGGTAATCTGTATAAAAACCCAAATGTCCGGTATGGACACCGACAAAGCGCACTTTATCCAGCTGCTCTTCATACTTGTGAAAGGCTGATAGCAGCATCCCATCACCACCGACAGAAATCACGATATCTGGATTTTTGGGTGTCAGAATAAAGCCTGCTTTCCGCAATTTTTGCATCAGAGTTTGAAATACTTCCTCACTCTGCCTTTTGCGATTGCGGATTATCGCTATTTTTTTACCTGTATTCTTCATCTGTATCGTCACTATTTCCAACACCGTCATTTAGCTTGCGGTGCAGAGGATCAAAGAGCGCTTGTGCTTCTTGGATGGCATCGCGAATGGCTCCCATCTCTTCATCTAGCTGATAGGCGAGATTAGCTGTTGTCTCCAAGCGCCGTTTGATTTCCTCTGGAAATTCTCCTTTATACTTGTAGTTTAAAGAGTGCTCAATCGTTGCCCAAAAGTTCATGGACAAGGTACGAATCTGAATTTCTGCCAAGATAACTTTATTTCCATTAATCGTATCTACTGGATATTCAACAATGGCATGGTAGCTACGATAACCACTGTCTTTTTTGTTTTTGATGTAATCACGTTCCTGGACGATACGCATATCTGTCCGATTTCGTAAAACTTCTAAAACTTCATCCACATCGTCTACAAATTGAACCATAACACGCAAACCAGCAATATCCTGCATCTCTTGGGCTAAGTTTTCCTCAGTTATCCCGCGAAGTTCCATTTTTTCCTTGATGCTTTCAATATGTTTTACGCGACCGGTTACAAACTCGATCGGTGAATGGCGTTGCTGTTTGCGATACTGTTTGCGAATGCCACGAAGCTTTATTTTCAACTCACCAACCGCCTGAATATATGGATCCAGAAAATCTTCCCAATCTATTGTCATATACATACCTTGTCATCTATTCGTTTTTTGTATAAAATAAACACAGTTGTTATTATAACATAAAATCGCTTTCAGATAAAGAAAAGGATTTAAAAATGAACCATTTAGAAATTGAATACAAAACAATGTTAACAGAAGACGAACATAAACGACTTCTGACCTTCTTTGATCATGTCCAGCCAATTTTCCAAGTCAACTATTATATTGATTCGGCTGACTTTACTCTTCGTGAAGATCGTATGGCTCTGCGAGTCCGAACCACTCCTGACGCTGCTGAGTTTACTCTAAAAATTCCTCAAAAACTTGGAAATTTCGAATACAACCAAGCCTTGTCCGAAGATGAATTTAAGGAAATTACAGAAAATTTGCAATTTCCTCAGGGAGAAATCCTAGATAAACTCCAAGAAAAAGGAATCCCCGTTGACAAACTGACAATCCTTGGAACCCTTGAAAATATTCGCTATGAAAAACAAGATACACTCGGTCTTTTTGCCTTAGACGAAAGTCGTTACTTTGGTAAAAAAGATTTCGAGTTAGAATTAGAGATCAATGATATTGAAGAGGGTGAACAAAAGTTCAAAGACTTTTTAAACGAAAATCAAATCCAATATAAGCCTGGTAAAAGTAAGATTGCCAGATTTGCCGAAAACTTGTAAAAATGCTGAAATAATCTCATTTTTTTGGTAAAATAATATTTATAAATCTAAAGAGACAAAAAGAGGATGGTCATTCTAATGTCAGACAAAAAAAATATGAAGCTTTTCTCCCTCAATTCCAATCACTCAATTGCTGAGAAGATTGCTGAAGCTGCCGGAGTACCTTTAGGCAAGCTTTCTTCCCGCCAATTTTCTGATGGCGAGATTCAGATTAACATTGAGGAGAGTGTTCGTGGCTATGATATCTATATCATCCAGTCTACCAGCTTCCCAGTCAATAATCACTTGATGGAGCTATTGATAATGGTTGACGCTTGTAAACGAGCAAGTGCCAATACCGTAACTGTGGTTATGCCCTATTTTGGTTATGCCCGCCAAGATCGGACAGCCGCTCCTCGCGAGCCAATTACTGCAAAACTCGTGGCCAATATGCTTGTTGGAGCTGGCGTAGACAGAGTCATCTCACTTGACCTTCACGCTGTCCAAGTACAAGGCTTCTTTGATATTCCTGTTGACAACCTCTTCACTATTCCATTGTTTGCTGAGCATTATTGCAATATGGGATTAACTGGCGAAGATGTTGTCGTTGTTAGCCCGAAAAATTCTGGCGTGAAACGCGCTCGTAGCTTGGCGGAATATCTCGACGCTCCAATCGCCATCATCGACTATGGTGAAGATGAAGCAGGACGCTCCGAAGGATATATCATCGGTGAGGTTGAAGGCAAAAAAGCAATTTTGATTGACGATATCTTAAATACTGGTCGTACCTTCTCAGAAGCTGCTAAAATCGTTGAACGTGAAGGGGCTGTCGAAATCTATGCTGTCTCAAGTCATGGTTTATTTGCAGATGAAGCTGCAGACTTACTAGACAGTGTTCCTATCCGAGAAATCTTGGTGACTGACTCTGTTGATACAAAAGAAAAGACTCCGAAGAACGTTCACTATACCACAGCTAGCGAGTTGATTGGCGATGCTATCGTGCGTATTCAAGAAAGAAAACCAGTCAGCCCACTTTTTGCTTTTCAAAAGAAATAAGGGATAAATTTGTGATTTATTTAGATAATGCTGCTACGACTGCCTTGTCACCTGCTGCAATTAAGTCTATGACTCAGGCAATGACAATCTTCGGCAATCCATCCAGTACCCACAGCCACGGTCGAGAAGCTAAAAAACTGCTCCGACAAGCTCGCGAAGATATTGCTAAAGTTCTACACACACAGAGCAAAAATATCCTCTTCACCTCAGGTGGTACTGAAAGTAATAACACTGCAATCAAGGGATATGCCCTACGCCATCAGAATCAAGGCAAGCATATTATCACTACGGCCATTGAACACCATGCTGTTTTGGAGCCTGTTGAATACTTGGTGGAACACTTTGGCTTTGAAGCGACTATTATTCAGCCAGTGGATGGGCAAATCCGAACGGAAGATATCAAGAATGCTCTCAGACCAGATACTATCCTTGTCTCAGTCATGGCTGTCAACAATGAAACAGGCTATATTTTGCCGATTCAAGAAATTGGGGAATTACTAAAGGAGCATCCTGCTGCCTTTCACGTTGATGCAGTCCAAGCCGTCGGCAAGCTCCCCATCTATCCTGAAGAATTGGGAATCAATTTCCTGAGTGCATCAGCTCATAAATTCCATGGTACAAAAGGGGTGGGATTTCTCTATGCTGACCATATGGATTTTGATAATTTCATGCATGGCGGCGATCAAGAAAACAAACATCGAGCAGGTACAGAAAACCTCGTTTCCATTGTTGGGATGGCAACTGCCCTTTCTGAAAGTTTCGCCCACTTAGAGAAAAATCTTGAGCATGCCCTGCAGTTAAAAGAGGCTTTACTGAACAACCTAGCGGATATAGACTACTACCTAAACGAAAGTCAGCCTAGCCTGCCTTATGTTGTCAATATTGGATTTCCAAACCAAAAGAATGATCTTATCTTGCTTCAAATGGACCTTAATGGCTTTTCAATCTCGACTGGCTCTGCTTGTACAGCTGGTGCTGTTCAGCCCAGCCATGTCCTTCAAGCCTTATATGGCCCAAACTCTGAGCGCCTAAAAGAATCCATTCGCATCAGTGTGTCAGATCAAACTAGCATCCAAGAAATCAAACTATTCAGCCAAAAACTAAAAGAAATACTAGGAGGATAAGATGGCTTTTCAAACATCTGTTAGCTTAGCAAACTGCGACTTCACCTATTCACTCCATCCAAATGTCAAGAAATTTACCTTGCGAGATAATACATTTGCTGAAACAAAAGTTGGTAATTACGAGCTTTCTCGCTTACTCGAAGCTGTTCCTAATAGTGGCGATGGATTCTTGCTTAAGATTATCGTCAATAAAGATCTAAGCGGAGTAAAAATCAATATTACGGACAAGTATGGTTTAAGATTGGTTAATATCTTCAAATCAGAAAAACACCATATTATTCAGCAAAAATTCTATTTCCTGATGGATAGTTTAGTTGAAAGAGATATTTTTGAGAAAACACCCCAATAAGCGAAATTCTAAGAATTTTGCTTATTTCTATTATTTTATCTATCTTTATTAGTATAATAATATTTTGTTCATCAAATTAGTTGATTTTTTCACAAGCTTTCTATAGAATAGAAGATAGAAAGGTCGTGATTTTGTGAAAACTGAAAAAAGCAATTCTATTCCACGTGCTACTGCTAAGCGGCTCTCCCTCTACTACCGGATTTTCAAACGATTTAACGCGGAAAATATTGAAAAGGCCAATTCAAAACAAATCGCAGAGGCGATTGGAATCGACTCTGCGACTGTTCGGCGTGACTTTTCTTACTTCGGTGAGTTAGGTCGTAGAGGTTTTGGCTACGATGTCAAGAAACTAATGAATTTCTTTGCCAATCTTCTCAATGACAACTCAATTACAAATGTCATGATTGTTGGTGTCGGAAATATGGGCCGTGCTCTTTTACACTACCGCTTTCATGAACGGAATAAAATGAAGATTGTAATGGCCTTTGATACAGATGATTATTCTGACGTCGGAACCACCACAAATGATGGAATTCCTATTTATGGAATTTCTCAAATAAAAGAAAAGGTCCAGGAAGGAAACGTAAAGACTGCCATTCTGACAGTTCCGAGCGTTAAGGCACAAGAAGTCGCATCCGTCTTGGTTGATGCTGGTATCAAGGGAATTCTTTGCTTCTCCCCAGTGCACCTATCTGTCCCCAAAGATGTGGTTGTACAATATGTGGACCTAACCAGCGAACTCCAAACCTTACTCTACTTCATGAGAAAAGATGATGAGTAAGGTAAGAAAGGAAACAGACACTTTATGAAAAAACCGATTATCGGTATAACAGGAAACCAAAGGGATATTCCTAACGATCAATTTATTCATATTAGTTATACTTCAACTGGCTTTATCGAGGGAGTCAATAAAGTTGGAGGAATCCCAATTATCTTACCAATTGGTGATGAAGCCTTAGCTCACACCTATATCACTATGATCGATAAACTGATCCTTACCGGTGGACAAAATGTCCATCCTCATTTCTACGGCGAGGAACAGACTATCGAAAGCGATGATTATCTGCTTCAAAGGGATCTATTTGAACTGGCTCTCATCCGAGAAGCACGGAAGCAAAACAAGCCTATTTTTGGTGTCTGTCGCGGTACTCAGCTTTACAATGTTGCTATGGGTGGCACACTTCACCAAGACATCGAGAATCACTGGCAAGATAGCACTGCTCAATACACTACACAGACTATGGTCACTAAAAATGGCTCCATCCTCCACGAATTATACGGACCTACTTGTCAAATCAACTCATTTCATCACCAAAGTATCAAGGATCTAGCGAAAAATCTAGAAGTTATAGCTTACGATCCTCGTGACAAGGTCATTGAGGCTGTTACCTCGACTGATGGGAGTCCATTTCTTGGTGTGCAGTGGCATCCAGAATTTCTATTTCCCACAAGAACGGGGGATTTAGCCTTGTTTGATTATGTGGTCCACAAACTTTAGATCAAATCCGTTTTTTCACGATAACTATAATAATCATTTTTTGAAACAATTAAATGATCTAAAAGAACCAACCCCATTAGCTCACAAGCTTCTTTCATATGTTTGGTGACCTCGTCGTCATTCTTACTTGGTAAAGTCACTCCAGAAGGATGATTGTGTACAAGTATAATAGATGTCGCCAAGTGTTTGAGCGCATAATGCAAAATCTCGCGCGGCTCAGCAATGCTTCTAGTTACCGTTCCTACAAAGATTGTCTGCTGATGGATAATCTGGTTTTGACTGTTGAGATAAATAGCGACCAAACACTCCTGCTTTTTATCTCCCAATTCGACCTGCATTTTGCGAGCTAGTTTTTGACTTCCAAGAATTTGCTCTCTCTCCAGCACTTCAGCTTTGTTGATACGACAGCCAAGCTCAATAATGGCCTGCAACTCAACAGCCTTCACAGGGCCAATTCCTGAAATTGTCTGTAATTCTTGCAAAGTCAGATATTTTAAATCATTCAAACTAGAAATCGATGATAAAATCCTTTGAGAAACTTGAAAAACAGTTTCTTTTTTGCTGCCTGTTCGCAAAAATATAGATAGCAATTCCTGATTACTAAGTTTATCCGCCCCTTCTCTTATCAGCCGTTCACGCGGCATCATACTTATGTCATCCTGCAATGAAATACGATACATATCAACCTCCTTACTTATTAATTCGCTATTAAGTAAAAAAAAGATTAAATTCTTACACAGCATTTCAAACATTAGATATCATAGGAGTCATTTGCAAATTCCATCAATCAAAAAACGAAGTAACTCTTGTTACTTCGTTTTACAATATTTCTTATTATAGCTGCATTTGATTATAAGATCGACTGAAAGCATCTAAAATATCTTTTGGTGCCTTGTCATAGTCAATCGTACTTTCAAGCGTTCCTTTAACAATGGTTCGACTGGTTGCTGCCGCATCTTCGCATGTTACTAAAGTGATCTCAGCAACACCCTCCGTATCATTGATGACATCAACACGCTCTGGTGCGACACTTTCTATACTAGAAATCGTATAGGTATAGATCTTATCCTTATCCGTGATATAGATTTTCATCCCTATTTTGGCACGATCTAGCGGTGAAAAGAGCATATCACTAGCTCCAGTAATTCCAAAGACATGGTGGCTGGCTAAGGCATAGTTTCCTTGTCCCATTTGTTGATCTTCTTTCATGGTGCCAGCGCCATAGTATAGTCCAACGTTATCCAAACCTTTGAAAATTGGCAAATTCATCGAAACTTCAGGAATCGAAATACCACCGATAACTGGTAGTTTTTGAGCCTGCCACTGAGCATTGATGACCGCTTCTGTTGAAAGAGATTGGACTTCGCTAAACTCAAAACTCGACTCGACTGCCTTATTTTGCTTAATTTCTTCCTTGGAAACCTTGCTAACCTGGTATTGGTTTGTGTGCCAAACCATGATCATATTTCGGATAGAGGAGTTGAAAATCAGAGCTAGGGCAACTAGAAATAAAAGCAAAACTGCACAGTTAATGATGAAATTTCTGAGCTTGAATTTCTTCTTAGATTTCTTCACATTCATCCTCCTCTTATTCTACTTCTTCCTCATCGTCTTTTGCATCAGGCGCAACCGTTGTAAAGGTGACAATCTGTGCATTTTGGTCCAGACGCATGACCTTAACTCCCATGGTTGAGCGGCCGGTCTGAGAAATATTAGCCACACTGGTCCGAATGATGACACCAGTATTAGTGATAATCATCAAATCTTCCTCTCCAGTAACAGTCATCAGACCAGCGAGAGGTCCATTCTTATCAGTGATATTGGCTGTTTTAATCCCTTTACCACCACGGCCCTTGGTTGGATACTCACTAGCAAGAGTTCGCTTACCATAGCCTTTTTCTGTGATGACAAGCACTTCGTCACCCTCAGTAATCACACCTGCTCCAACGACTTGGTCGCCGTCACGCAGATTGACCCCACGAACACCAGTCGCACTACGGCTCATGCTCCGAACAGCTGTCTCATTGAAACGGACTGAATAACCAAACTTAGTACCAATGATAACATCTGCAGCACCGTCCGTCAGAAAGACATTGATAAGCTCGTCTTCATCTTTCAAATTCAAGGCCTTGAGACCGTTTTGACGGATATTAGCAAATTCTGTTACGCTGGTTCGTTTAACTACACCCAAACGGGTTGTAAAGAAGAGGTAGGAATGATCGCTACTGTCCTGCTGGACGTTAATAATGGTCTGAATGGTCTCTCCTTCATCCAGTTTCAAGAGATTGACCACTGGCAAGCCCTTGGCTGTACGGCCGTACTCAGGGATTTCATATCCTTTGAGCCGATAGACTCGGCCTTTATTGGTAAAGAAGAGCAATCTATCGTGGGTACTCGTTGAAACCAGCTCTTTGACGAAATCATCATCTTTAACACCCGTTCCTTGAACACCGCGGCCACCGCGTTTCTGAGCAGTGAATTCAGCCTGATTCAGACGTTTGATATAGCCTTTATTAGACAGGGTAATCAAAACATCCGCTTCCTCAATCAAATCTTCATCTTCAAGAGAAAGAACTTCTCCCACCATCAGCTCAGTTCTGCGGTCATCCGCAAATTTACGCTTGACCTCGTCTAACTCTTCCTTGATAATAGCGACAACTCGCTCTGGCTTGGCTAAGATATCAGCCAAGTCCGCAATCAAAGCAATCAGTTCGTCGTATTCTGACTGAATCTTATCGCGTTCCAAACCAGTCAGACGACGCAGACGCATGTCGAGGATAGCTTGACTCTGGCGCTCAGACAGCTCAAATTTAGCCATCAATTCAGCCTGTGCTTCTGCATCTATCTCGCTATTACGGATGATGCGAATCACTTCATCAATATGATCCAGCGCAATCAGCAAACCAGCTAAGATGTGTGCTCGCGCTTCCGCCTTTTCTTTATCAAAGGCAGTCCGTCGAGTCACCACTTCCTTTTGGTGCTCAATGTAGGCCAACAAAATCTCACGCAGAGACAGAATCTTCGGCACACCATTTTGAATGGCCAGCATATTGAAGCTGAAATTGGTCTGCATCTGAGTCAGCTTGAAAAGATTGTTTAGAATGACATGAGCAGAGGCATCACGACGAACCTCAATGACAAAACGAACTCCTTCACGGTTGGACTCATCACGAACAGCAGTGATACCGTCAATGCGTTTTTCCTGCACCAGACGAACAATATGCTCATGGACCTTAGTCTTATTCACCATGTAAGGGAACTCGGTTACGACAATTCGCTCGCGGCCATTTTTCATCTCTTCGATTTCAGTGCGCGAACGAAGAACAATCGAACCCTTCCCTGTTTCATAAGCCCGGTGAATCCCAGACTTACCCATAACCAGTGCACCTGTAGGAAAATCTGGTCCAGGCAGGACTTCCATGATATCGCGAGTTGTTGCTTCCGGATTGTCCATGACAAGTTTAACTGCATCAATAGACTCACCGAGATTATGTGGAGGGATATTAGTCGCCATCCCAACAGCAATCCCTGTCGCTCCATTTACAAGCAAGTTAGGGAAGCGAGCAGGAAGAACCATAGGCTCTCTCTCGCTGGCATCATAGTTGTCAATATAATCAACAGTATTTTTGTTAATATCACGAAGCATCTCCAGAGCAATCTTACTCATACGTGCTTCTGTATAACGCTGGGCAGCGGCACCGTCTCCGTCCATCGAACCGAAGTTTCCATGGCCGTCTACCAGCATGTAGCGATAGCTCCACCATTGTGCCATCCGCACCATTGCTTCATAAATAGAGGAGTCGCCATGCGGGTGGTATTTACCCATGACATCCCCTGTGATACGAGCTGATTTCTTGTGAGGCTTATCAGGCGTAACGCCTAGCTCATTCATGCCATAAAGAATCCGGCGATGAACCGGCTTAAGACCATCGCGAACATCTGGAAGAGCCCGAGCCACGATAACACTCATTGCATAATCGATGAAACTGGTCTTCATTTCGCTGGTCAAATTGACATCTACTAAGTTTCTATCTTGCATTAAAAAATGCCTCATTTCAATATTAAATCACTATCTCATTATACCACATTTTAGCTATATTTTCAGTATTTAAAACCGAATATAAAAACGTTTACATAGCCTTTTAGGGGTCAAAATACCACGGTGAGCCGTGACAAACTGTATCAAAAGTGGTAGAATGTAATTGTATGGGGAAAACCCCAAAAATAATAAGGAGATGTTTAGAAATGACTGCTACTAAACAACATAAAAAAGTCATCCTTGTCGGTGACGGTGCCGTAGGTTCATCTTACGCTTTCGCGCTTGTTAACCAAGGAATTGCACAAGAGCTTGGAATTATCGAAATTCCACAATTACACGAAAAAGCTGTAGGTGATGCGCTTGACCTTAGCCACGCCCTTGCCTTCACTTCACCTAAAAAGATCTACGCAGCTCAATACTCTGACTGTGCAGACGCTGACCTTGTTGTTATCACTGCGGGTGCGCCTCAAAAACCAGGTGAAACTCGTCTTGACCTCGTTGGTAAGAACCTTGCCATCAACAAATCAATCGTAACACAAGTTGTTGAATCAGGTTTCGATGGTATCTTCCTTGTTGCTGCTAACCCAGTTGACGTTTTGACTTATTCAACTTGGAAATTCTCAGGCTTCCCTAAAGAACGCGTTATCGGTTCAGGTACTTCACTTGACTCAGCTCGTTTCCGTCAAGCACTTGCTGAAAAATTGGATGTTGATGCTCGTTCAGTTCACGCCTACATCATGGGTGAACATGGCGATTCAGAATTCGCTGTTTGGTCACATGCAAACATCGCAGGTGTAAACCTTGAAGAATTCCTTAAAGATACTCAAAATGTTCAAGAGTCTGAATTGATAGAATTGTTCGAAGGCGTTCGTGATGCTGCTTACACAATCATCAACAAGAAAGGCGCTACATACTACGGTATCGCTGTAGCCCTTGCTCGTATCACAAAAGCTATCCTTGACGATGAAAATGCTGTACTTCCACTTTCAGTCTTCCAAGAAGGCCAATACGGTGTGAAAGATGTCTTCATCGGTCAACCAGCAGTTGTTGGTGCTCACGGTATCGTTCGTCCAGTAAATATCCCATTGAACGATGCAGAAACTCAAAAGATGCAAGCATCTGCTAAAGAATTGCAAGCAATTATTGATGAAGCATGGAAGAATCCAGAATTCCAAGAAGCATCTAAAAACTAATCAAAAAAACATCTCCTGATAAAAGGGGATGTTTTTTTGTTTTATGTGGATCTGTCGGCAAAAATATCAATCAAATAACGAACAATCAGCTACCCCTCTAAGTCCTCCAAAGAAGAAAGCCAAATAAAGTTTGTATGCTCTTCTGGATCCAATAGGATATCGCGCTGTTCTATAATCCTAGCCCCATAAACCAAGCGTGTAAAAACAGTATTTTTACTTGTGTCAAACTGACTATCTTCATGAACAATCTTATCAATCCGAATCTTTTGATTGACCTCTTCCATAGCCTCACGTAGAGCTGCTTCTCTGGGTAGTTCGTTCTCTTCTACGCTTCCGCCAGGAATATCCCAATAGCATGGATAAACATTAGGAAGCCCACGCTTTATTTTTGAGCGTTTGATCAGCAGATACTTTCCGTTTTTCTCAATCAAGGTATGAGCGATTAACTTCACTGCCATAGTAGTCTCCTCTCTTAGAAAACAAAAAAGGACTCTAACGAGTCCAAGCTTTAGTCATCCACCCTGAGAGAATCGAACTCCCATCTCAAGAACCGGAATCTTACGTGATATCCATTACACTAAGGGTGGCAACTTACTTATTATAACTAATTTTTCGCAAAAAAACAAGCCTAAATGGCTCCTTTTATGAAATTTATAATCTAGATCAAATCAAAAGAGAGTGGGACAGAAATCGGTCATTCGTTAGAGTTCGATTTCGTCGTCCCACCTCCGCACAGTTGAGTAGGGCTGTAAAAGCTAATGAAATCAGCCTAGTAGAGCCCACTCAACCACTGCGTCTTGCTCGACACTCCAAAGACAATTGAGAGGCTAGGACTTTTGTCCCAGCCTCTTTATATATTTTATTTCTTTTCGATATGATCTGCTAGCTCTTCTTGGGCTTTTTTGTTAGATTCTAACGTTTTTTCTTGCCATTTCTTCTTAGCTTCTTCATATTCCTTGGTCGTTACAATCTCGCTTCTGAGCTTTGTATATTTAAAGTTGAAGCCAGATCCCTTAATTCCAACGAGTGAATAGGCACGACTGAAAGGTTTGGACTTACTTACAGAAGGACTACCGCCTCCTGAAATGGTCGGCATGATAATCCCACTATCCAGCAACCAAGCTTGTGCATCCGCATATTTTTCATAGCGAACTTTAACATCTGTTGTTTCAGCATTTGCCTCTTCCAACATCTTAGTATAAGTGTCCAAGCCCAGCTCTTTCATCTTGTCCATATCTTGGCCTGGCTCAAAACCAAAGTTTTGCAAGCTAGCGCCATTATTTACATTTAGAGTATCTAAGTAGGTAGATGGATCTTGATAGTCAGCTGACCAACCACCTGTGTAGAAGTCATAGTCCTTTTGAGCTGCGGTGTTGGCAAAATAGGTGATGTTGTTCAAATCATCCACACTAATCTTCTGCAGGTCAATCACTACATTTTCTGCACCCAAGGTTGATTCAATTGATTGTTTTACTGAACTTGCCCATTGGATACTCACCTTGTCAGCCTGGTCTACAGGAAGGTCCAAATGAATTGGGAATTGAACTCCCTTAGACTCTAAAGCTTCCTTAGCTTTAGCAAATCTTGCTTTGGCTTTTTCTGGATTATAATAAGCATCTTGAGCATCTGTCAGGTCGATATTCGCCCATTCTGTGCCATAATTTACTAATTTAGAGGCAACAACTTGGCCAAATGTTTGATCGCCAATTTGAACAAATGTTGGAGGGACAAGCGTATTTCTCAACTGCTTGGTAGCTCCATCTTTACCATTACTTTGCGCACCATAAGAAGTCCGGTCAAGGGCAAAATTGACGGCCTGACGGAAGTCTTTATTTAAAACCGCTTCTTTTGTTGCAGTCTTTTGAGCATCACTTGTTTTGGAAGTGTGATTGTATGATTGACGGTTGAAGTTGAAATTAAAGTAATATGAGGTCGCATCCTGTGGACTGTAAAGGATATTGTCCGCATATTTCTTTTTAACTGCCGCAAAACCTGAAGTATTCGGATAGAGACGTGCACCACTATAAGCTCCATCGCTGAAGTTGCGAATCAAAGATTCTTGGTCTGATCCATCATAGTAGGTTAATTTGACATGTTCTAGACTGACTTTGTCTTTATCGTAATAATTGGGATTCTTAACGAATTCCATAGACGATTTAGAAGTCAAAGATTTCAAAAGGAAAGGACCATTGTAAAGAATACTTGATGGATCAACAGAACCAAAATCTTTTCCTTTAGACTTCAAAAATTCTTCATTGACAGGGAACAAGATATTATTCGTAGTTTTAGAGTTCCAATAAGGCTCTGGGCGTGTCAGCGTGTATTGAACAGTATAATCATCTACTGCCTTCACTCCGACTTTTGAAAAGTCTTTTTCGTCGCCTTTGACATAGGCATCCAAGCCACTAATCGAGTCCTGAATTAGGTAAAGAGCTTCAGACTTTTGGTCAGCCACATATTTAAGTCCAGTCACAAAGTCTTGAGCTTTCACACTTGCAACTTCTTCGCCATCAACATTGAACCACTTAGCATCCTTACGAAGCTTATATGTGTAAGTCAGGCCATCTTGAGAAACTGTCCATGATTCTGCAAGAGAAGGAACTAGATTTCCATATTCATCATTTTCCAAAAGACCATCTACAAGGTTTGTAATAACGTCTGATGTAGTTGCACGGTTAGTGGTCAGGTAGTTCAAGCTATCTGGATCGCTGGCATAAACATAAGAATATGTGGTTGTGCTGGATGAAGATTTGCCACAAGCTGACAAGAATACTCCTGCACTGAGTACCACTCCAGTAGCTAAAAGCATTTTTGATACTTTCATAAATACACCTCCAAAAATCGAGAGAAGCCTAAGAATAAGAGAAGTAAAAATAAAGCCATTCCTTTATTTGATCCAATATTAATCTTAGTCCAATTTCTATGTTACATTTTATAACATAAACTATTATACCAAAATTATGATGAAAAGTAAATAGAAGAATCAGAGAGTCATTATGGAAAATTTCTGAAAACAGCCTCCACCCAATCCAATTGACAAATATACAGATTAAGCATATAATAAACTCAATGTAAACAAACGAGGAAATCACCGTGAATTCTAATTATATTACCCGCCTCAAGCGCTCTGAAGGTCAGTTAAGAGGCATTCAAAAAATGATTGAAGAGGACAGGGAATGTTCAGATATTCTCACACAGTTATTAGCCGTTCGCTCCAGCGTTGACCGTGTTATTGAGATGGTTATTACTGAGAATTTAACGGATTGCCTAGAAAATCCATCTGATGATCCGAAAAAACAAAGGGAAAGAATAGAGAAAGCTATTCATTTTCTGGTAAATCGAAAATAAGAAGGAGAGGAAAAAAGGATTCAAGCAACGACTTGAATCCTTTTTATCTTTTATTCCGTCTCTCCAGACCAAGCGTTCATGCCACCTAATACGTTGGTCACATCGAAGCCCTGCATGGCAAGAAATTGGCAAGTAGTTGCTGAACGCGCTCCTCCTTGGCAAATGACATAGTATTTGTAGTCAGGATTCAGCTTTTTATAGCCAGTTTCCAACTCACTAAGTGGAAGATTTCTAGCATTTGGGATATGACCTGCTTGAAATTCATGTCTTTCGCGCACATCTACGATGGCCAATTTTTCAGATTGATACTGCTTTTCTAAATCAGCTGCTGATATAGTTTTCATTTTTCTACTCCTTCTGGTTTTACCATTTTGTACAAAGCATAAGCTCCGTCTAGATTTTTCACTGCAAATCCTGCTTGTTTTAAGATTCGCTCGGCAATATAGCTGCGCAGACCGCTGTGGCAGCTCACGATATATTCTTCTTCCTTATTCAGCTCATCCAAGCGTTCTCTGAGTTCATTCAGCGGAATATGGACTGTCTTGTCCGCCTTCAGGCGTCCTTGCTGAAATTCATTGGGTGTCCGGACATCTAAAAAGACTTTCCCACGTGCTAACTCGTCTTCCAGCTGGTGCCATTGGATATTTTCACTCAAGCCTTCTGCTAGATTCATAGCTGCATAGCCCAGCATATTGACTGGATCCTTGGCTGAGCCAAAAGGTGGTGCATAGGTAAACTCCAGCTCTGGCAAATCAAAGATCGTGAGATTGCCCTTGATAGCTGTCGCCAAAATATCAATCCGCTTGTCAACGCCTTTTTTACCCACACCTTGAGCACCATAGATTTTTCCAGTTTTTGGCTCAAAGAGCAATTTCAAGGTCAAGTCAGTCGCACCTGGATAGTAGCCTGCATGATCCTTACCGCTGACATGAATCGCTTGATAAGGCAGCTGATTTTGCTGAAGGAAACGCTCATTCAGACCTGTTGAAGCGGCTGTCATGTCAAAGACACGCACAATAGCTGTACCAATACTTCCCTTATTCTTCCGCTCCAAGCCAGCAAGCACATCTGCCACCTGACGTCCTTGTCGATTAGCAGGCGAAGCTAGAGCAATCAGGGCATCTTCACCAGTGATTTCCTGCTTGACAGGGATAGCATCGCCGACTGCAAAAATATCTTTCTGACTCGTCTCATAATGTTCATCAACTAAGATACCCCCACGAAGACCTGTCTCAATACCTGCTGCCTTGGCCAAGCTATTTTCAGGCTGGACCCCGACAGAGAGAATAGTCACATCTGAAGCCAATTTTTGTCCATCTTCCAAGACGATCACTTTGCCATTTTCTTCGAAGCGAGTAGCCGACTGGGAAGTGATGATTTTCACTCCCTTATCGGCTAATTCCGCTTGGACAAAAGCTGCCATCTCCTCATCCAGTGGTGGCAAGACATGCGGTGCTTTTTCTACGATTGTCACATTCAAGCCACGCTTGCGCAGATTTTCAGCCGTTTCCAGACCGATAAATCCAGCACCGATGACAACAGCCTCTTGAGGCTCTTCATCCAAGGCTAACATGATCTGATCCAAGTCTGGGACATTGCGCAAAGTGAATACATTAGTTGCTTCTGAAAGTCCTTCAATCTCAGGAATAAAAGGCTTCGCTCCCGGTGAAAGAATCAGCTTATCATACTGCTCTGTGAACTCTGAACCGTCATGAGCCACCGTCACCGTATGATCTTCAGGCGAAATTTTCACCACCTCATGAAAAGGTCGCACATCCAAGTTAAAACGCGCCTTGAGACTTTCAGGTGTTTGAACCAAGAGAGCATCTCGCTCAGCAATTTCACCAGAAATATAATAAGGCAGACCGCAGTTCGCAAAAGATACAAAAGGACCTTTTTCAAAAATCACAATTTCAGCATCTTCCATCATCCGTCTTAAACGTGTTGCCGCAGACATACCGCCTGCAACTCCACCAACGATAATAATTTTCATTGTTTAACCCCTTCTACTTAATGGTTTTCCCTGTCCAAGCGCTCATACCACCGCGGACATTGACAACATCATAGCCCTTTTTCTTCAGCTTTTTCGCTGCCATCTTGCTCCGCACGCCTGAATGGCAAATAACGTAAATCGTCTCCTTTTTAGCTGGAGCAAATTGACCAATTTGGCTCAAAGGAATATTCTGGGCCTCTTTGATATGTCCTCTACGAAATTCGGATGGTGTCCGTACATCAATTAGTTGGATATTGGACTTCAATCGCTTCTCCAACTCATCCGTTGAAATACTATCTATCTTTGTAAAAAAATGAAACATATTTTTTCTCCTTTATACCCCTATAGGGTATATTAAAACACTAAGAAGAGAAAATGTCAAGGAAACGATTTCAAAACTAAATAAATCAGCAGATATTGCCGATTTATTTTTTAAAATTCAAAATTGGGATTTTTCTTTTGTCCGCTTCTTTTTCGGTTCTTGTCTTTGTTAGCCAGTCTTCAGTGAAATTTAAACATTCATAAGCACTACTTTTTTTGAAGACTTCATACCATGCAGCGTCTTTACAAATCGTACTATAGTCAATAGAGAAATTAATCAAGTCTAGCTTATACTTTTCCATAAGTTCCATTGCTTCACTTGTTAGTTTTACGTTTTGGAGTTCATTATAAATTTTAACATCCAGTTGAAAATACTCTTGATCCGTTAAATTATCATGATATTTGGAAAATATAAAAAATATCTTTTTTTCTTTAATCTTGGGAAATTTTACAGGCAAAGGCAGTTTTTTATTATCTTGATCTTCAAAATAATCTATTTCAGCAAAAAAATCCATTAAATAACATAAAAAATAAGAATCCAAATCATCGAAACTAATATCTCCCTCACCTTTAGTAGATAAGCTCACTCTGTATAAATTTGTATCCAATTCAACAAAGTCTCTTCCTTCATTTCTACGTTTTAATTCTTCTAAAATTGGCAGGAAGATATTGTAGTTTAACTTTTTCTTATTAAATTCTTTATCCAATTCAGCATAATATTCTAAAGTAGTCAAAATCAAACGTTCATTCATATTTTCAGAAAGAAAATTATCTTTAAAAAATTGTTCTTGAACTTCATTATCCAAATCATATAAATAGTTGGCAGCGTAAAATTCTTGGAAAATATTATGAACAAAATAGTAAGATTGTCCCTCTTTATGTATGATACATAGACAAGTTATCAAATCAGCAAGCAAATCTTCAGCTCGTGTTGAAGATTTGCCTTCATCATTTAATACCCTATCTAGCAAAGAAAGAATCTCACTTTCTGTAAACTCTGATTTCTTTCCATTATTTTCAAAATAAGTGAGAAAACATAGATGAGAAATCACTCGCATCATCGTAGACTCAGGTAAGTTGGTTTTAAACTCTCTAGTTAGAGCAACTAACTTTGAATGATCATGTTCTTTATAGAGCAGTCGGTAAGAATCTTTGATAAATGTAGCTTTTTCAGTCGGAAAACTTGCATTTCTTTCAAACATTTGTAGCATCAAAAAAAGCAATATTGGATTTTCTGCAAATGATTGATATTCATCATATAAATGTACTTCCAAACTATTGATAAATCGTTCAAACACCTCTTCTTTTAACTCTGCTATAGGCAATTTACTGATACGCCTTATTAAGGCTATCGCTTCGTCTTTACTTAAGCCATTCGTTTCGTAGGGATGAAATAAAGAGGCATTATTTATATGATTAAAAGGTAATTTTCGGCTAGTCACAAGGATTGGATTATTAGAATATTTAGTGGCTAATTCTTCTATCTCTGTCGCAGCTTGTTCCATATTATTTGAAGATATTTCATCAAAAGCATCCAAAAGAAAAATAAAGCGCCCTTTTTCTGCCATATATTCAAAATACTTAAATTCTAAATCAAACCCTAATACTTTAGCTTCTTCATATATAAAATTTAAAAATTCCCTTCTTTTCTTCGAATCAAAATTATATTTCCTCAATTCAATATAAATGGGAATTCTTTGATTATTATTACTCGTAGCTTTTTCAATCTCCTTAAGAAAAAAGTACTTCAGCATGGTTGATTTACCAATGCCACCATATCCATAAATCCAAGCATTATCCGATTCTTTTAAAATATTATCTAAATCAGCAGTATAACATCTCACATCATTTATTTCTGATTTTAGATAAGTGGGCTGAAAAATAGAAAACAAATCGATATTATTTGTACCGCTTAGGACAAATGGAATATTCTTCACTCTCTTAAACGAACCCTCAAAATAAGATGTAAAACTTTTATTAAATCTAGTTTCAAATTTTTCCCAATTATCTACACCAAAATCCACCAATTCATCTTTTAATTGAATCAACGTATTATTTAACAAAGCTGAAATAGCTAAACCTAAAAATTCCATATTGCCCTCCTTAGAATATCCTTATAACAACTCTATTATACAAAAAAAAACATTGCATGTAGCAACTGTTTCTTTTGAAACGATTTCATTTTCTCCAAAAATAAAAATCCCAATCTTGAGACAGGGATTTTTATCAATAATGAATTATTTCGCAATTGGGTAAACTGATACTTGTTTCTTATCGCGACCTTTACGTTCAAAGCGCACTACACCTTCAACTTTTGCGAACAATGTATCGTCTCCACCGCGGCCAACGTTAACACCTGGGTAGATGTGTGTACCGCGTTGACGGTAAAGGATAGATCCTCCAGTTACAGTTTGTCCGTCAGCTGCTTTAGCTCCAAGACGTTTTGCTTGTGAATCACGTCCGTTTGACGTTGAACCTCCACCTTTTTTGTGGGCGAAAAGTTGCAAGCTTGCAAGATTCATTTTTAACATAGTGTTTTTCCTCCGTGTTAGTTTTCTGTGATAACTCTGGTTTGGACGAACTCAGAAGAGTTCTCCGATAAGTTTGCCATTCCCAAGAAAAATGATTCAAAGAAAAGCTGAGTCATTTCTCTCTGATGCGGCGGAATATCCATAGGGATTTCTACTCGTAAATATCCGCCTTCTTCTTCGTTTAATTCTAGGATTGGTTCATAGCCTGCAAATTTTTCAATTGAATTGATGAAATTTATGGCAAGCGTAGAAACCGATGCACACACGACATCAAAGCCGTATTCGCCACTTCCGGCGTGTCCAGTAATTTCCGCACTCCTCAGCTCGCCATCTTCGGCTTTCTCAAAGACTGCTTGTATCATGTGTTCTCCTGTAAATTAAGCGTTGATTGCGTTGATGACAACTTTAGTGTAAGGTTGACGGTGACCTTGTTTGCGGTGGCTACCTTTTTTAGGTTTGTACTTGAAAGTAACGACTTTCTTTTGTTTTCCTTGTTTTTCAACAGTTCCAACTACAGTAGCTCCAGAAACAAGTGGAGTTCCGACAACAGTTTTATCACCACCAACAAGAACAACTTCGTTAAAAGTCACTTCTTGACCAGCTTCAACATCCAATTTTTCAACGTAGATAGCTTGACCAACTTCAACTTTAACTTGTTTTCCGCCAGTTTTAATGATTGCGTATGTGCTCATTATGCACCTCCTATGATTTTTTGGGGTTTCCCCATATTTTTGTGAAGACTCGCCTAGCATCGTGGGACGAACCACTTTATACTCACTATGTGGGCAACGATGTTCGAGCGGTTGCACAGGCCGTGCATAGTCAACATTCTTAGTATAGCACTTCTACTAACCTTTTGCAAGTAATTTTATTTAATGAAAACGGATTTTCCACTAAATATCCTCATTCTGTACTTCCATTTATTTAAAATATACAATCTGCCCTTCTTGATTGACACAAACCTCAATAGCTTTCGGAGGCTTCAAATGTTTTTTTGCTGATCTGGCAAGACTTTTATTACTATCTGAAACATTAACCTCTCGCTCTTTTCCATCAACGTTAATAGTAAAGGTAATACGAGAATAGGTAGACTTACTTCCTCCGGTCTCGGTATCAACACCAGTCACTAAAGCCGATTTTAGCTCGGTTATCTGATTAGTAAAATAATGATAGCGCCAAATACCATTGGTCATTCGATAGCCTTCATAAGCAGGAAAGATAAAAAACATAAGAAGAACGCCAATTATTGTGACAAAAATAGCTCTGCCCGTACTTTTTTGGCTTTGACGTATGGTATTCCATTTATTTCTCATAGCCTTCTTGACAGAGCCAGCTTCCTTAATATCTTTATGATATCCCCAAAATAAGAGAGCATACAAGCTTAGGAAAATCTGGAAATGAACTAAGAGACCAATAAAATAAGTCCAACTGGGAATTCCAAACAGCAAAGCATTATCTTGTCCATCTTTCCAAGACAATGCTCGCATGAGCCCACTCAAGAAATAATCCCACTCGTTCATAAATTTCCCCTTTTATCTTCAGCATAGATGGATATAATTTCCAGATTCTTTTAGAAAAAAGCTACTTCTAAACTCCTACAACAAGTCCTCAATCAGCTCATCAACTTCATCAGGCTCTGCTTGCGGTCTGATTTCTGTAATCATGATTCCTGCAACAGCGCGCTCAACTAAACCTTCAACATCTAGGTAAGTTTCGTACTTCTCAGCATTCTTGATTTTTGGATTAGTTTTAGGCCGGTCTGGCGCAAAAATAGTACAGCAGTCTTCAAATGGCTGGATAGAGATTTGGAAGGTATCAATTTTTTCTGCAATCTCAATGATTTCCAGCTTGTCCATCGTCACGACAGGACGGATAACCGGTGTATTGGTCACTGCGTTGATAGCCTGCATACTTTCAATGGTTTGACTTGCCACCTGACCAAGACTTTCTCCATTGATAATGACTTGAGCGCCCCGCTCCTCTCGAATCCGGTCTGTAATACGCATCATAAAGCGACGAGTCAGTGTCATCAGGTAGGCTTCTGGAGCCTTTGCCTTGATTTCCTCCTGAATCTCCGTGAAAGGAACTTCGATAAACTGGATGTTGCCACCAAATTTGGTCAATTTTCGCGTCAGATCTTGAGCTTTTTTCAACGCACCTGGACTGGTGTAAGGCGGACTGGCAAAGTGAACTGCCTCTATATCCACACCGCGCTTGAGAGCCAGATAACCAGCCACCGGTGAGTCAATCCCACCAGACAGCATGAGCATGCCCTTGCCTGAAGTTCCGACCGGCAGTCCCCCAGCACCACGAATCGTCTCATAAGAGATATAGGCCGCTTCTTCACGAATTTCGACCCGCAGCTCAATATCCGGCGCTTTCATTTTGACCTGAACATTGGGAATGGCCTCAAAAACAGCATTCCCAAGCGTCTGGTTCAGCTCGCGGCTATCCAATTCAAAGCTGTGATCACTGCGCTTGCTGGAAATCTTAAAGGTCATACCTTCTTGATAGACTTCCTTCATGATGGTTTGGACAGCTTCGATTAGGGCTGGTACAGACTTTGCGATTTTGTAAGACGGTGAAAAATTCTGAATCCCAAAAATCTGCTTGAGTGACTCAGCGACAGGCTGATAGTCTGTTCCATGCAAATAGACATGAGTTCGGTCACGGTCAGCCTTGACATGGACCTGCGGATAGACTGACAAAACAGCCTGAATATTACGTTTGAGTTTGTTGATAAAGCGCATGCGGTTCTTGCCCTTGGTAGAAAGCTCACCATAGCGCACCATAATTTCTGAATATTGCATTGTTTACCTTACTTTTCTGGTTTTTTCGTAAATAATTTTAAAAGTTGTTAAAAACTGCTCCATCTGGCTCATATCATTATCAAGATCCAAACTGATACGGACAGCAGTTTGAGCGAGAGACTTTTCGACCCCCATAGCGATTAGAGTTCCCGCTGGCTTTCCAGCCTTGGAAGAGCATGCGCTGGTCGTCGAGATATAGATCTCGTAGTCTTCAAACGCATGGACGACGACTTCACCTCGTACTCCCTTGATACCAAAGGTCAGGATATGAGGCGCAAAATCTTCCAAGCCTGAGAAGACCACCACGTCGGGATACTTCTGCAACTCTTCAAGGAGAATTTGCTTCATCTGAGTCGTCCGCTGGGCAAATACTTCTTGCTTTTCCATGGACAAACGCAGAGCCTTGGCTGTCGCTGCAATGCCAGCTAAATTTTCCGTCGTTGACCGCTTGTCCGACTCCTGGCCACCACCAGTCAAGAGCGGGCTGATTTTCTTGCCAGACTTGATATAGACAAATCCTACTCCCCGGAGACCGTGAAATTTATGACTGGAAAATGTCGCAAAATCCACACGATCCGTCAGATAAGCAGCTGTCGGAATCTTCGTAACAGCCTGTACAGCGTCCACATGAAAGGAAATAGTTGGCTTGTCTGCTAGCAGTTCAGATATTTTCTGAATGGGCTGAATACTGCCGATTTCATTATTGACAGCCATGATAGAGATCAGAGTGGTGTCTGGTCGAATCAGCTCCGCTAGCTTGTCTACATCAACAAAGCCTGCCTTATCAACTGGAGCAAAATCGACTTCAAATCCCCGACTCTGCAACCAGAGGGCTGATTCTTTAACCGCTGGATGCTCGATGTTAGATACGATAATGTGTTTGCCAAAAGGAATCTTTTCAAAAGCAACTCCCTTAAGCACCCAGTTGTCCCCTTCTGTTCCTCCAGACGTAAAAAAAATCTCCGACGAAGACTTGCCTAAAAGCTCTGCTATTTGCCGACGAGAGGCTTCTAAGAGACGGGTCGCCTGACTGCCTAAACTATGCAGGCTAGAAGGATTACCCCAGATTTTAGAAGCCACTTCTGTATAAGTAGCCAGCGCCTCTGGATAGGGCTTGGTTGTCGCTGAATTATCTAAATAAATCATCTTTTTCCTCTGTATTTATCAGTAAAAATCAATACTCCTATTGTAACACGAAACGAGCCTAGGAACAAGAAAAGGGCGCAGTTCCTACCTGATAAATTTAGGAACCGGCCCTGAAGACGATTACTGCACCTCGCCAATCATATCTAATTTTTTTAAATAATCCTCAATTAGGAAAGCTGTCTCTTCAATTGATTTATCCGTAATATTGATGACCTCCGTCTGATATTTTCTAAAGACTTCTTTGGAATAGTCTAATTCCTGATAAATCTTCTCCAAATCTGTGTAACTGGTCGAGCGGGACAGCCCCAGCGAATTGAGGCGGTTGCTACGAATTTTGACTAATTTTTCTGGCTCACAGACCAGACCGATGATCCTACGCTTGTCCACCTTGTCTAAAACTTGAGGAAGCGGAACTTCTGGAATCAAAGGCAAATTGGAAACTTTATAGCCCTTATTGGCCAGAAAAATGCTGAGAGGAGTTTTTGAAGTCCGTGAAACTCCTAGTAGAACTAGATCCGACTCCAAAAACCCCTGCGGAGATTTGCCATCATCATACTTTACTGCAAACTCAATCGCTGATATTTTATTAAAATATTCCGTATCCAAACGGTGCAAGGTTCCTGGTATCTCAATCGGGCTAATCCCAGTCTTTTCTCCTATGATTTCAAAGAAAGGGTGCATGAGATCAATGTAGGCTAGCTTGTGGTTTTGGCTAAATTCTCTAGCTAGTCTAGCTAATTCTCCATTTACCAAGGTACTGATGACCAAGGCATCATCTTTTAAAGCATCTTGCAAAATTTCCAGCAATTCTTGCTCCTTGTCTATAAAAGGAAAACGGTAGCTATTATTAAATATCAAATCTGGATACTGCGCACTTACAGCTGACAAGAGTCGCTGCGAGGTTCCTCCTAAAGAATCCGAAATGCTATATACAATAATTTCTTTCTTCATTGTCACTACTCCTGTCTCTTTACTTCCGCTTGGCGTGCTTCCTGAATGATATAGTCCAGCAGAGCTGTCTTAGTCACCGTTCCTAAAATCTTGCGCTCATTATCTTTCTCTACCACAGGCAGGGAGTCAATGGCAAAATCCTGCAAAAGAGCGGCCACCTCTAGTATATTCATATCCTTATGGCAGGTTCTAAGATGAGGCATCCGTGTCATACAAACTGCAATAGGCGTTGTTCCGATACTACTGGATAAAGCCGCTCGTAGCAAATCCTTGCGCGAGACAATTCCTAAGAGTAGCTTCTTTTCATCAATGACATAAAGAACATCCGCGTCATACATAAAGAGCCTTATCACCGCATCCTGTATGGAAGTGTCTTGAGACACCAAAACTGGAGAAACCATAATATCTTCCGCTTTCTTGCGAAAAGTGTCAAAGAAAAATAAGGTTTCTAAATCATTTCCTGAATAAGTATAGCCAACCTTTGGCGTCGCTTTTAAAATGCCAACCAGCGTCAAAAAGGACAGGTCCGAGCGCAAGGTTGCTCTAGAAATTTCCATCAGTTCTGAAATCTTTTCCCCGCTGACTGGCTGCTCTTTCTTGACAATGTCAACAATCTGCTTTTGGCGTGCTGATAATTCCAATGCAATATGTCTCCTTTTTAGAGATAGAATACTTTATTTTTCATCTTTTTCTGTCATATTATATCATATTTTTATCTTATATCAATGAAATATAACGATCTTTTCCATTGACAAATATATGTGATGTATATTAGAATATAAACAAGATATATATGACACATTTTTGTCTATTTGGAGGTACGATATGACGAAATGGATTTATTCCTTTGAGGAAGGACGAGCCGAGCAAAATGCTCTTTTGGGTGGTAAAGGTGCCAATCTGGCTGAAATGACCAATTTAGGTTTGCCAGTTCCGCCAGGATTCACCATTACGACGGAAGCCTGTATGCATTTTTTAAATAAGCCCTCCTTTTTTGAAGAAACATTAAGAGAGAATGTTTTGCAGGCTATTTCTGAACTGGAGCAAAAAACCGGCCAATGCTTCTCAGGAAATGAAGAGGAGCAACTGCTAGTCTCTGTTCGCAGCGGCGCCAAGTTTTCTATGCCTGGCATGATGGATACGATTTTAAACTTGGGACTGAATGATCTGAGAACCCAAACCTTGGCTTCCAAAACCAATATGGCTTTTGCTTACAACTGCTACCGCAGGCTGATCCAGATGTATGCAGATGTTGTTTTCCAAATTCCAAAAGAGGACTTCGATCAGTTGCTCTCCTATTTTGAAAAGAATGCTGGTAAGACTGCCAACGACTTTAGTTTGGAAGAGCACCAAACTCTCGTTGATCAGTACAAGCAGCTGTATCGCGAGCATTATCAGACTTTTCCTCAAAATCCTAAGGAACAACTCTTCGCTGCTATCAAAGCCGTTTTCCGCTCTTGGAATAACCCACGCGCCCAAGTCTATCGCAAGCTCAATCAGATTCCAGAAGATTTAGGAACCGCCGTTAATATTCAAGTCATGGTCTTTGGCAACTTTGATCAAGAAAGCGGAACTGGAGTCGTCTTCACTCGAAATCCAGCAACAGGTCAAAAGGGACTCTTTGGCGAATTTCTTTTAAATGCCCAAGGAGAGGATGTCGTGGCCGGTATTCGCACGCCCGAGCCCATTCAACATCTGCAAGAAAAGATGCCAGAAGCCTATGCTGCTTTTCAAGAGTATGCCCACATCCTTGAAGATCACTATAAAGATATGCAGGATATCGAATTTACAATCGAAAAGGGCAAGCTCTATATCCTGCAAACCCGTAATGGTAAGCGAACAGTCAAGGCTGCTTTGAAAATCGCTCTGCAATTAGTAGAAGAAGGCAAGATAGACAAGTGCGAGGCCATTCGTCGGATTAGCCCTGCTCATATCAATCAGCTGATTCACCCCGTCTTTGATGAAAATAAGCTCCAGCAAGCGACAATTTTAGCGCAGGGATTGCCAGCCAGTCCCGGTGCTGCAACAGGAAAAATTGTCTTTACTGCCAAGCGAGCCAAAGAACTACATGAAGCTGGCGAAAAAGTTGTGCTAGTCCGCCAAGAAACTTCTCCCGAAGACATAGAAGGAATGATTGTCAGCCAAGCAATCGTCACTAGCCAAGGTGGGATGACCTCCCACGCGGCAGTTGTCGCCCGAGGGATGGGAACCTGCTGTGTCGTAGGATGTGGAGATCTACTGGTCCAAGAAGACAGTAAGACCATCCAGTGCGGAGATATCTTGCTCAATGAAGGAGATATTCTATCCGTAGATGGTCGGACTGGTTTTCTTTATCTGGGTCAAATCCCGACTGTCTCTGTAGAGAACGATCAGGATTTGCAGCTCTTGCTGACTTGGGCTGATGAAGTAGCTAAACTTACAGTCCGCGCCAATGCTGAAACGATTCAAGATTTGAAAACCGCTATTAGCTTTGGTGCACAAGGCATTGGACTAGCAAGAACCGAGCATATGTTTTTCGGTGAGGAAAGAATCCTGCAAATGAGGAAATTAATTCTGGCCGAAAATGAGATAGAGAGACGGGAGGCACTTGCCCATCTACTCGATTACCAAGCCGAAGACTTCTATCAAATGTTCCAGACTGTTGGTGAAAAGCCCATGATTGTCCGTCTACTGGATCCTCCTATGCACGAATTTCTCCCGAAAGACCATCTAGAGATTGCCCTGCTGGCTGAAAAACTCAATAAAAAAGCTAGTCAACTAGAAAGAAAAATCACGCAATTGCAAGAAACAAATCCTATGCTTGGCCATCGCGGCTGTCGTCTAGGAATCACCTTGCCGGATATCTATAAGATGCAAATAGAAGCTATCTTTAGCAGCGCCATTCGACTGCAGCAAGAAGGAAATCTAGTCCGTCCTGAAATTATGATTCCGTTGATTGCTACAAAATCAGAGCTTGTCTATCTTAAAGAGCTGCTCATCAAGCATATCGAATGGATTTTCAAAAAGTATCAATGCCCGCCATTCTCATATGACATCGGAACCATGATCGAACTACCGAGAGCCTGCTTCATTGCTGATCAGCTGGCTCAAGAAGCCGACTTTTTCAGCTTTGGAACCAATGACTTAACCCAGATGACTTTTGGTTTTTCAAGAGACGATATCGGAAAATTCCTCAATGATTATAAAGAGAAAAAGTTGCTCACCCAGGATCCCTTCCAAAGCCTTGACCAGGAAGGTGTCGGCCAATTGATGAAATTGGCCATTGAAAAAGCTCGCCAAGTAGATCCAAACCTGTCCATCGGAGTTTGTGGCGAAGTTGGAGGTGATCCGACTTCCATTCCTTTCTTACAAGAAATAGGAGTCACTTATGTCTCCTGCTCCCCTTATCGAGTCCCAGCAGCTCGGCTAGCTGTAGCCCAAGCTGCCCTTAACTCTGAAACAACTCCAAAGTAGCTCTAACATTTTGATAAAACAAACAGCTCTAAGAGGCTTATCTCTCCGCCTTTTAGAGCTGTTGTTCTTCATTCTTTTGTGTGCGTTTTCATTTAAAAAATTCAGATTTTTGGAAGACTTTTCTAAATAAAAGACGTATAATAAATTAAGAACGAAAAGGAGCGACTTTTACATGGAAAACTATTCTCGCAAAGAAAAAAATAACAGCAATTCTAATCGAAAACCAGCTAGTCAGCATATTAAAACTGGCTTTTCTGCCCTACAAAAGACTATTGCTACAATTGCCAGTCTTCTATCAATCGTCATTGCTTGCTTTACCATCATGAACCTTATGAACAACAATGACTCAAAATCAAAAACTGATACAGGCAACTCGACTACGACTACTACCATCATCAAAGAGGTAGAAAAAGAGTCTACATCTGTTAGCTCGACTCCAACAGAAACTTCTGCTGCTACTGAGACCGAAACATCCTCAAGCTCTTCAAGCGCAGAAACGAATACGAGCCATACAACTACTTCCACTGATAGCAGTTCGACAAGCCAAGACCAGCATACAACAACAGAGTCCAGCACTCAATCATCCAACTAGGAACATTTGGGAGAGTGCCCCTTATCCAATCTATCCAAGAAAGCCTGAATATCACTTAGGCTTTTTTCTATTGCCAGCCTTCTCTTACTATTTGAGAAAAATTTTTAGCCTTTCTCTAATTTTTGGAGCCAAAAAAACTGTGAGGTCAAGAAGCCCCACAGCATTTTTAAAAATTAAAGTTCCAAAATTTGATAATCATAGCCTAGATGGCTCAAGAACTTAAAAAGATCTCGGGTCGCGACAAAAATTGTCTTTTCATTGGTATTGGGATGGAAAGTCATGATATCCTCTGATACAATGTCCTTATCAAAATAGACCTGAATGTCTCGCTCAGGATTATTCAGAAGGCCAAAAGGCGATACCGTTCCTGGTGGCAGCTGCATTTTTTCAAAGAGAGAATCCGCTGAAGCCATGCGAATACGATTGGCTGAGACCAAGTCTTTAAACAAGTCCATATCCAGAGTCTTTTGATCATCCATAATCAACAGATAATACTGAGTTTTCTTCTTATTGGTCAAAAACATAGACTTAGTCCGGACTCCTTCGATTCCTTCGATATAGGAGTCAGCTTGCTCTGTGGTAAATGCAGGCGGGTGCTCCACCACATCAAAGGTGATTCCCAACTCTTGCAACTTATTAGCTACTTGTTGATAAGCATCCATAGTTTTCCTCCTTTATTGATGAATAATCTTTTGTACCAACGCTTGCAATTCTGGCACCACTTCTGCCTCAAACCAAGGATTTTTCGCCATCCAGATTTGATTGCGGGGCGATGGGTGTACCAAGGGAAAAAAGTCTGGCAGGTAGTCTTGATAATGCTGGACCGTCTCGGTCAGCTTGACTGTACCTTTTTGATGCAGATAGTATTTCTGTGCATACTGACCAATCAATATAGTCAACTCAATATCTGGTAGGAGCTCTAAAATCGGCTGATGCCATTTCTCAGCAAAGCCTTTACGAGGCGGTAAATCTCCAGACTTGCCATGCCCTGGGAAATAAAAATCCATGGGCAGAACCGCAAAATATCCAGACTGATAGAAAGTCTCTTCATCAACACCCAGCCATTCTCTCAGCCGGTCGCCACTCTTGTCCTTCCAGTAAAGCCCTGCCTGCTGAGTTTTCAGACCCGGCGCTTGACCGACAATGTTAATCCTAGCATTCTTAGGCGCTGCAAAGAGTGGCTTGATCCCCTGTTCTGTGAAAGCTTTATTCTGTGGGTCAGCTATAATTGCCTTGGTAATATCTTCTATTGTCCGCATAATATCTCCTTCCTTGAAAAGAAACTCACCTGGCATAGCCAAATGAGTTCTTATTTTATTTGATCAATTCGTAGATAGCTTCAGCATAGATTGCAGCCGCACGGAATAGATCTTCAACATCGATAAATTCATTGGCTTGGTGCATGGTATCGATATAGTCTGGGAACATCGCACCGTAAGCGACACCACGTTTCAATAGGCGTCCAAAGGTACCACCACCGATAACTTGCTCATGACCTTTCAGTCCCGTTTGTTTTTCATAAACAGCCAGCAAGGTCTGCACCAACGGATCTTCCATCGGTACATAGTGAGGAGTATGTCCATGCTCAGACAAGGTCACTTTGGTAACTGGCAACTGCTCTAAAACATTCTGAATGGCTTCTGGACTAGTTCCCTTAGGATAGCGAATATTGAGGGCAATTGTGTTGTCAGCCTTGTTTTCGTCAAAGCGGAAAACGCCAGCATTCATTGATAGAGCCCCCATCTTATCATCCACATGAGCAATCTTCAAGTTCTTACCCTCATGGTCATTTAGGAGAATATTTCCAGCCACATCTAGGTAATCCTTAGCTGGACCAGCAAAATCAAACTGCGTTAGGAATTTAGCCAAATAGGTTGCACCATTGACACCAGACTGAGGAGAAGCACCATGAGCAGACTTACCGATAATGGTCACAGTGACTTGGCCACCAGCTAGTTCTTCATAAGTAAAGTCTAGCTCATTTTCCTTAGCAAACTGCTCCAATTTATCAACTAGATTTGGCAATTGACCTGACACAATGGCTGTACCAGACTCAGGTACCATGTTCTCCCGCAAGCCGCCAGTAAAGCTATGCAGGTGTGCTGCACCAGCATTTTCACCAGCAAAATGCAAGTACTCTGTGATATTTCCTTTTTCACCATTGATAATCGGGAACTCAGCATCTGGCGAGAAGCCGAAATCAGGCTCAGGCAGGCCTACATGAGCAAAGTAATACTCCATGTCTTTCCAGCCAGACTCTTCATCTGTCCCCACCACAAAGCGCACGCGCTTAGAAACCGGCAAGCCTAAGTCTTTGATGATTTTCAAGCCATAGTAACATGCCATAGTTGGTCCCTTGTCATCACTAGAACCACGGGCATAGAGACGGCCTTCCTTAATCGTCGGTGTATAAGGGTCTGTATCCCAACCACTTCCAGCAGGTACCACATCCATATGGGCAAAGATACCCAGCTCTTCTTCTCCTTCACCAAAAGTAAAGTGACCAGCATAATTATCCACATTTTGAGTCGGGTAACCATCACGTTCAGCAATTTCCAAGAACTTATGCAAGGCCTTTACAGGTCCAGGTCCAAAAGGATGCTCCTTGTCTGCCTTTGAATCATCCCGCTCTGAATTAATTTCTAAAAGGCTGAACAAGTCTGCCAACAGAGCTTCTCTACGTTTTTCAACTTCTGCTTTAAAATCAATTGTCATTTTTTTACCTCTATAAAACACTTCGATTTAAAATATCTGAATTAAATCGCGAATTCTGTTTTTTACTTTATTAACGCTTTTCGATAATCTCGTCAACCGGTAATCGATAGCTAGGCTCTAGCTTGTCGTCTGTATAACCAACAGTAATCAAGAGTTCCGGACGGAAGCGCTCATCAATCTCCAAAACTTCGTTGACTTTTGATTTATCAAAGCCTAGGATGATATTGGAGCCAATCCCTTGGTCAGTCAAGGCTAAAACAAGGTTCATAGCTACCAAGCCAGCGTTAAGGGCCAAGTAATCACTCTTTTGCTGGTCATTATAGCGAGCAAACTCAGCTGGCAAATTCTGCATGTAAAATTGAAGCTGTTCATCAGAAAAATTTCTTACTCCAGCGACACGCGCAATCTTTCGTGCCCGCTTAGCCAAATCCGTATCTGTAAAGAGGGCAATTGTCACTGGAGCTTCCTTGATTTGATCTTGGTTAGAGCCAAAAGCAATGCCCGCTAGAGCTTCATTTCGCTCACGAACCACCACGAACTTCCAAGGCTGACTATTGTGAGCGCTCGGTGCCAAGGTCGCAATCTCAATAGCTGTGCGGACATCTCTAGGATCTACCGGTTTGTCATTGAAATGCTTAGTAGCATGACGTTTTTTGTTTAATTCTAGAAATTTCATAATTGATTTCCTTTTCTAATTTCTGTTACTCTTATTTTACCACAAATTGAAAGAGCTTGCAGAGGTTTTTCACGAAGGATTTTTTCATTCTCTATCGAATAAAACTGTCTGCCCTTGCCACTTGATAAGATTATCGCTTTGTAGAAGTTTCATTTTCTCCATTCTAACTACTTGAATCTCATAAGCTCTTTTTCAAATCACTACATCCTGAGTTTCTTTCTTAGTCAAAACCTCTATATAGTTCTTGATTTAACTTAGGGATTTCAACTTTTGATTCAGGTTTGCGCACAGAATAATCAATAGCTCCAAGCAGTAGAACCAGCAACAAGACTAATATTGTCCACAAAGTCTCTTTTTTTGGAAGAGGCACTCCTTTGGTCGGGAAACCTTTCCAACGAGGATACTGCTGCAAAAATTCATTTATCTTCATCCCATTGGGGTAGAGTGTCAAAAAACCATACATGGTAAGAAAGAAAAACGAAAAACTATGCATAGATACCCAACTAAACCGAATCCTCATTTTGAAGGCTTTATAGCCTGACCTAGCCATATAAATCTCTAAGCCAAAAGCTATAATCATCAAGATAAAGAACATGAAAACCTGCAGTTTCCAGAGCTTTCTCAATCCTAAGTAAGCCCGTTTATCTGCCTGCTCTTTCGCACTGTCTTTAGTTTCTCTCTCTTGAGTCTGAATTTTGGGTGTAGGTTCAGTTACTTCTTGACTTGCTTGAATCTCCTGAACCACCTCATTTTCAATCTGCGGCTTATGTTTTAGACCATACCCCACCACTTCTTTTAAGACTAACTTCAGATTTGTCTCGGTTAGTTTGTAGGGATACCCGCGTAACGTCCATTTCTCTCTTAGTTCTGGATGATCTGGAAGAGATACCATGACGTAAAAGTGCTGTCCAATCAACGTAATCGTGAAAGAAATCCGATAAAATCTAGATCTTACAAAGAAATAGGCCCTATAAAGGTAGTCACCATCCATTTCCTTCGTCGTTTTGTCAAATTCAATCTTACCTAAAAACAGCTCTTCTATAATCTTCTGTATTTCTAAAACCTTTGTATCAACCGTATCCAGACTAAGGGGAGCCTTTAAAATAAGCTCTAAATCAGACATAGAATCCATAGAAAAACTTATGCCAGATTTGTCTTTTTCTAAATGTTCTTCTAAATAAGTCTTACACTTGCTCAGAAAAGAGGATAAATTAGAGGAATTTAACTGGACTGGACAATCAAGCAACGATTCTTGACTTCCTACACTAAAATCTAAGGGGACAATATCTCTTACAATGAAATCTTGTTCTAGTAGCTCAAGAGTAAAAGAAGCTTTGTAGCTAGGTAGGATGCTTGTAATAATGACTCGATAATTTTCGCCCTTTTCGACAGGTTTTTCCCACTTATCCGTTTTCGTTTTCCCATCAAAAATATTCTCAATCATCGCTTCAATAGCTCGTATTTTCAGATAATTATTTTCGGGAGTAAGAGGTTCAAGAAAAATCTGCTCTGGCTTATCTAGGTAGTTTTTTATTCTTCCCAGTCCTTCCGCCAATGTTTCTGGCCGATACTTGTATTGTATCCCGTATGTAGGCTTTTCGCCCCACTTCAAGTGTAAATCGCTGCCGTCTACTAAAATATCCAATTTTTCTTTATAATCTTCTAGATTGATTTTAAATAGAAAAGTCGGGCAGTATGAACTCAAGACAATATCAGAAATGCCTTCTATTTCAAAACCAGATTCAAATTTTTTTTGGAGCTCTGCACGGATATCCTTCTCCAAATGTTCTTTATGCTTATCAAAATTCAGCCCCATCTGTCTTCAACTTTCTTTTTGTTCTACTTTTCAAAAACAGCCCCACCACACACTTGGTCGTATGGAAAGCATTTTGCCTCTGCTTTTCTATCATTTAACTAGAGATTGTCGCAAGCATTAAGCTTGAGTACTGTTCTTTACTTCCTCAAACCATTTTTCAAATTCTAGACGTGGAAGCAACTCTTCATCCTTGTCATAGCGCCCTTCATAGCTATAGCGACTATCAAGACTGTTTTTCTGAGCGTCATAAATCAACCACATTTCAGTTGGATGTTCGCGGTCATATTCTTGGCACAGCTTAACCATTCTTTCTATATCTTGTGCCCCAATTCCTAATAGACTAAACTGAATTTCATCTGAACTATCTATTTCATTAGGAAGGTAACCCGCAATCTCATCTCTATCCAGATAATGATTATTCGTTTTAAAAAATACATCAAACCTATAAAAACCATCCGCAACGCAATAAATAAAAATTTTATCTGCTTGATTTTGGACATATTCCATAGCTAATGAAACCATGTCAATCTGGATTTCCATAAATTTATCTTCAAATTGTGTCATATTATTCTCCTACTGCTGCTCGCCTTTCACTTCCTCAAACCATTTTTCAAACTCGAGACTTGGAAGCAACTCTTCATCCTTTTCATAACGCCCTTCATAGCTATAGCGACTATCAAGGCTGTTTTTCTGAGCATCATAAATCAACCACATTTCAGTTGGATGCTCGCGATTATATTCTTTACAAACATCAAGCAATTTTTGTATATCTTCAGCTCCATATCCCAATAGAGCGAATGCCATATTATCGGAATCATCTATTTTTTTTGTCGCAACTTCATTAACTTTATCCATTTCAACTACAATACCATTAATCTTATAAAAAACTTTATATGATTGCAATGCTTCTTCAGAAATGCAATAAATATATACTTTTTCTGCTTGATTTTGGACATATTCCATTGCTAACGAAATCATGCTAACCTGAACTTCCATAAATTTATCTTCAAATTGTGTCATTGCTACATTCCTTTTATATTTTCAATAAAACTTCCGCTTTGTCTGAGTTTAGAAAATCTTTCAGTATATGCAAAGTATGTTCAATAGAATCTTTATTACCACCATACACTCTTCTTATACTCTTATCATCAATAAGCTTGGATAAAAATGTGACTGAAAATTTCTCTTCATCAGTTTGAGTAAACCAAATGTTAAATAATCCACCCTCTCCTGCTTCCAATTGCGTA
Organism: Streptococcus cristatus ATCC 51100; assembly: GCF_011612585.1. Taxonomy (NCBI): domain Bacteria; kingdom Bacillati; phylum Bacillota; class Bacilli; order Lactobacillales; family Streptococcaceae; genus Streptococcus; species Streptococcus cristatus. The sequence goes on from NZ_CP050133.1 coordinate 1,115,849, forward strand.
TTTTTACCTGTTGATGAAATACCTATTGTCATATGATAACCGTTATACACGAACGGAAAATTAAAATTTTCATCTTCCCCTTCATTAATCGCAATCGTATCAAGATCAATCGAAAAAATTTTCTCTAAAGCTTGCTTGACATTCTGATAACCTAAACTATCTCTTATTGGTAAGTATTGTTCGCTCATTTATAAGGACTCCACCTATTCCTAAAAATCCTCACTTTTATATCTTTTTCTCTCAAAAAAATCATTTCATTCTTGAACATTTCATCTTCTATGAAAAAAACTATCCTTATAAAACCTTATAGCATCCCTTGGCAAAACCACAAGGAATGTAACCCGCTTGGTATAAAGCATACAAATCATCATAAAATTTTGATTCGGCTTGAGGAATCTCTTTCTTGATGGTCAAGTAGAGAGCCAAGCCAATGATATCAAATTCAATCTGATCTTTCATGGATGCTACCAGTTTACCTTCCGTAATCAGGTTATCTAATCGTGCTTCAATTTCAGGAATGATTTCCTCTTTTGCATTATTTGCCAGTTCATTCCAGTGCTTATAAATGTCACTATGATTTTTAAAAAGATAAACACTAAAGTCACCATCTTTTTCTAAGACAAAATTCTCCCATTTTAAACTATTAATATTCTTTTCTGCTTCTTTTACAGTCTTTAACTGAGTAATCGGTAGACCTGTTTCTCTTTCTTCCTTCAAAAAGTCTATACTTATTAATTCATTTATCACATCTGAATGGAGCTTCATCTTTATCCCCTTTCTAGAACCAAGCTATTCTTTCAGATAAAAAGCTTCGTTTTCTATTCTCCCTGCACCAATAAATCATAAGGAAAATACTCTAAATCTTTCAAGCGTTCGTCATAAATTCCTTTGATCTTGCAGGTTGCGGCGGTGTCAAAACTCCAGTAACCATAATAACCACAGTGTTCATATTGATGAGAATTATACCAAGGTTCATCTGAATGACTATAGTACCAGAAACCCTGCGCCTTGGCCACACTCTCATAAGTGTCCTCAATCATATTTTGATACTCTAGAATCGAATGAAAAGGAACTACCGTATCATGGAATAAATAAGTCATGTAATATTCAATCAAGCCATCATTGTGGTCCATCTGCTCATAAATAGCCTTTAAATCATCCAGAAATTCTCCCTTGCGCTCACTATAAAGGACTTCCAATGCAAAGATGTTAACTGCCAAGTCAAATGGAACCCCCTCTGAGACAATGAGCTTCAAATTAGAAAGAATCCCTTTATAATAGGGGAAAATCTCCTCTTTCGCAGCCCCTATAGAATAGGAAAGTTTCACTAGTTCTTCATTGAACAAAACCAAGAATTGGTAATGGACTTGTAGATAATCTTTCATGATATCTTTAGTTTTACTTGTTTTCTTTTTTAAGCGCTCTTGTACACGATTCAATCGTCTTTCAAAATACGCATAATCTTTGTGTTTGTCTCTTATCATATATTAACTCCCTTTCTTAGCTTATTCTCCCTGCACCAACAAATCATAGGGAAAATACTCCAACTCCCTCAAGCCTTCGTCGTAAATTCCTTTGATCTTGCAGGTTGCGGCGGTATCAAAACTCCAGTAGCCATCATAGCCTCTATTGTCATACTTATGGGTTCCATACCAAGGTTCATCTGAATGACTATAATACCAGAAACCCTGCGCCTTGACTACGCTCTCATAAGTGTCCTCAATCATATTTTGATACTCTAAAATCGAATGAAAAGGAACTACCGTATCATGGAATAGATAGATCATGTAGTATTCAATTAAGCCATCTGTGTGGTCCATCTGCTCATAAATAGCCTTTAAATCATCCAGAAACTCTTCCTTGTGCTCACTGTAAAGAACTCCCAAAGCAAAGACATCAACTGCACGATAAAAGGGGATTCCCTCTGAAGCAATAACTTTGAGATGAGACAGAATACCTTGATAATAGGGAAAAATCTCCTCTTTCGAAGCCCCTATAGAATAGGAAAGTTTCACTAGTTCTTCATTATTCAAAACCAAATCTTGATAATGGAACAACAAATACTCCTCCGCAATCTCATCCGTTATCTTAATATTCTTCTCTAATCGTTTTTGAACAAAAGCTATCCATTTTTCAAAATACGCTTGATCTTTGTGTTTGTCTCTTAGCATATATTGACTCCCTTTCTATGCTTAATCTCTCTACACCAACAAATCATATGGGAAGTACTCCAACTCCCTCAAGCCTTCATCGTAGATATTTAGCCTTGTTTTTTATATTCTTCCATTTCTTTAAAAAGTTGAAGTAAATCATTATTTTCAGGTTCTTCTCCTAAACATTTATGTTTAAAAAAAGACAATCTTTGATTAGAGGTAAAGGGACTGGCAAACCAATCAGTGTAATCAAACTCAACTTTTAATTGCTTCCGAGATTTTACTATTAAAACCATTGCATACCATTTAGGTTGATTATTATTTTCTAAAACCTCTAAAATATTTCTAGAAATACTCATTAATTGATTAAAGGAGTCCATATATTCGGAAAATGGAATATCATAAATTACTGGTATATCATGTGAGAAAATATATTTTTCAGGACTTTCTTTCGTATTAAAATAGAAAAAAACTTCTCCGTCCCCTTCCTTTAACTCAACATTAAAGTATAAATCATTCCACGTTTCCGGAATCATACGATTTACATTATTTGCTATATCATTAAACAATTGGCTTAATTGATTTTCAAACATTTTTAACCTCCTGGTTTATTCCTTATCTGATTAATTCTTCAAGAGGAATATCATTTAATTTAGCTTTCCATGCATGCTCCATAGAATACCAAACTCCACCACTCCTGCTAATATTACTATTCATAGGAAAAAGAATAGTAATATCGCAAGCCACCCATAAATGGAAGCAAACAAGTTCAATGCTTTGATTTTAAATAATGCTTTATTATTTGATTCATTATTGCGATTCACCTTCCTAGGAATAAATAATTTCAGATGATTATTTGAATATAGACACATCCACTATTTTTCCTGAGCTTATATCAATTTTGCATCTTCTAGCATAAAAATCCGTCGCATAAAGCCAGCCATCTATCAAAATCATCTGTTCGAACGGATAAATAAGCTTACTGTATCCACTGTTAGCAATGGTCCAAACTACAGTTCCTCTACAATCAAGTCTGATAATATTATTTTTCTCCAAACTATCAAAAGGTATTTCTAATAAAACAATACACTCCTCATCCACTTCTATTAGATCTCGTATAGCAAACTGAAAAATTTTAGTAATTTCACCATTCACTATTAGTTTGTTGTTTTCATATTCTACCATTCAAGTAACCTTTCTATAATCTGTTCTATGCCTTTTCCCATCATCCTTAAAATCTCACTATTGGCACGTCGATATCATTCACTAAGAAGGTCGTACATAGAAAGTCTATATTGCTTAAAAAAGACTCTCAATTAGACTAGAAAAACTGGAACAAACAAAGGTCGCCTCTTTAAACTCATCATAGTTCTTTTCATGATTCCAAAAAACTACGCTTTTCTCAGCTGAATAATCAAAACATAATAAATTTCCAAAACCATCTTCCACAAAGGGAATCAGCTGGTCACCAAGTCGATCTTGTAGATCTTCAAGAATTTCATATATATTATTGTCTTCATTTTCGTCTAGGCTGATTAAATTGTTGAAAATTTCCACCTTCTCACCTACCTTAAAATGATTGGGATTAGGATAACCACCATCATATTTCAAAGCGACTTGCTTATAATCATCTGGTAGAGTAATCTGCAATCTATGCTCCACACTTTTTATGATATCCTTAGAAATTCCCTTATAATTTAACCACTTCATATTCGTACTTGATTTCCTTTCCCAAACTTCTCTAAACTGCTCTGGCTCCTGTTTCCTATTAAACTTTGGATTTTTCTAAAATCTTTACATAAGACGGTTGAAGCTGAGAAGCATTTGATAAAAGATAGGCAAATTTATGAATTATATACTTATAGAAGTATATCTTGATAGCCAATTTCAGACAAAAGGCCATTGGTAAATTTTATTCCTATGCCATTTTCTTTGTCCCAATCACAATCACATAAAAAGCCAAATTCTTCAACACCTTCATCAAAGGTTAGAGGAAACATGATTTGCTTAGGCTGCAATAGAGAATAAATTTGCTGCTCATCTCCCATTTTATTTAAAAAAGATTGTTTTTCAGCTAAATTTGTAAAACTGGAAACAATATCTGATATTTCTCGATCATAGTACGATAAAATAGCAGAATTAGCTTCTGTTACAATTTCATCCAAATGTTCTTGAAAAAATGTATAGGCTTTTTCTTGGTTTATTTCAAATTCTGCATCTTCATCTGCATCAATATTTATCTCTAAAACATGCTGCTTACCGAACATCGTTATAGAAATAGGTCTTGTCCAGCCATTATTAAATTCTATGTTACCGAAAATTTGATGATTCATTTTCATTGTTCTCTTTATTCTCCAAGTTCGTCAACTAGGTAACCGCAAAAATCTTTCTTACCTTCTATGCAGTCTTTTTTCACTGCTTCATCAATTCAATGCAATTTCGTTGTCGAAAATAGTTATTGGCCTTGCATTTCCTCAAACCATTTTTCAAACTCTAGATTTGGAAGCAACTCTTCATCCTTGTCATAACGACCTTCATAGCTATAGCGACTGTCAAGGCTGTTTTTCTGAGCATCATAGACAAGCCACATTTCAGTTGGGTGCTCGCGACCGTATTCTTGGCAGATTTCAATCATGTTTTCTACATCCTTGATACCTTCTCTCAGTAAGATTGATTGGAGACCGATATCAACTTGAGAATCATCTGGTAAAAAATTATTCACCAAGTGTTTATGTACAACCTTCCCTTTTATTTCATAAAACAAATTAAAACTATATAAACTATCTGCTATTGCATAAATGTATATTTTATCTGCTTGTTCTTGAACATATTCCATTGCTAACGAAATCATGCTAGCCTGAACTTCCATAAATTTGTCTTCAAATTGTGTCATTGTATTCATCCTATCTAATTCTTTTAGCTTTTCAAGTTAGTGGACACTATTCATAAAGCGCTCGACTTCTTCAACACGATTATAGAATCGGTATTGATTTCTGTTCGCCAAAAAAATCCAGCTATATCAAGTCATAATAGAAGGTATCATCTTCCATAAGCCGGTCTAGAAGGTCTACTAAATTAGGAGCAATTTCCTTATCATAATAGTAGATTTTCCCCTTATTTTCAGCAGCAAATCCGATAGATAGAAGCGCTACTTCATTGGCTTCAAAGAAAACTAATTTATCATTCTCAAATTGATTGTAGATTTCAATATCTGGATAAAACTGGTTCAACGGATCTAATTTAATCTTCTCAAACATCTAAGCTCGTCCTTCCAAATTCAATGTCATCTCTCTTCAACTTTTATTTTCTTTTGGTTCACCTATCTGAAAAAATTGCCTAACATCCTCTACGTAACCATACTTGTCATTCAAGTAAGCCAATAATTCTCGGTTATGCCCTTGGTAATTATCTTCGCGACGTAATTCTTCATACATTTCGATGAAAGGAAGAGCTTTTTCTTTGGCTAATTCTAACTCTGCTTCGTAGTCATAAGCGACTTTTCGGAATTGGATATTTACCAGTTCCCCGTCTTCAACTTCTAACAAGGCATACTGGGCACGGTGATTTTTCAAGGCCGACCAATCAAAATAGGGCATGCCAATCGAACCGGGATTGATAATCTGTTGCCCTTGGCTGCCATAACGAAGCAACTGCTTGTGGACATGACCGTAAATTGCCACATCAGTCTCCTCATCCAGTAGCCGGTCAAATTTGTCCGTATCATTGTCAACCAGTAGGTCACTCCCATAGTTTTTGGCAGGCAAATTATGTGAGAGCGAAAAACGCAGCCCATCAATTTCTTTCTTCGCAACCATAGGCAGACTCCGCAGCCAGGTGATCTGATCAGGGTCCATTCGCTCCATCAAATACTGCGTCATACGCAAGAGCTGGACTTCCTGTGGGTCTTCTAAGCCATATTGACCATCTAAAGCCTCTAGGACACAATCATCCCAGTTTCCGCGGACAGTCGCTGTGATAGGAAGGTCTTTTAACAAGGCTAGCAAGTCATTTTCCCCCGGACCAGGGAGAAAAATATCCCCTAGAAGCCAATACTCCGTCGCTTCCTGCCTTTTAGCATCTGACAGAACTGCCTTCAAGGCTGTGGTATTCCCATGTATATCAGATAGAATCGCGATTTTATGTTTCATATTATTACTTTCTATTATTCATTTTCAAATGATTGTATTGATAATTCAAACTATTTAATTACAAACTTATTTATCCGCATCGGCATTACTTATATTTGCTTCAATCATTGCTCTGACCTGCTGGCGTTGTTCCTCATTCAGATTCAACTTCTGTAGTTGTTTTTCAATACTAAATTCTGAGGTACTGTATTTCTTATCATACATCTCTAATAATTTATTACGAAGAATAGGCTCGCTGATCAAATGAATTTCTTTCAATAGTTCTTCTTCATTTCCTTCCTGCTCCTCTTCTCCATTAAGTCTTTCAATCATAGAATTAATCTTCGCTAAGGCAAAATCACCATAAATATTCTCAATCAAATTTTCCTTCATGATTTCTTGTATATTTTTAGCGAAAGTATTTTGTAAAACTTTTCCTTCTGAATATCCAGTTTCTTGATTCTTTTCAATCAAAATCACATTTCCTGGTTTAATATCAGATAACATATAGGGAGAGTGGGTTGTGAAAATAAGCTGTAAATTTACGTCTTCCCGTCGTCTCTCTCTTTTCAAAAACTCTACGAAGTTATTAATTAACTTTCGTGACCATTCCAGATGCATTCCCATTTCTATTTCGTCAATTAAAAATATATAATCTCTGATATATTCATTAAATTGTTGTGAAGTCAAAGCATTTGAAAATAATCTAATAAAGTTAGTTTCACCTGCTGACATACAAAAAGAATCAAATTTTAGAATATTAAATCTATAATATGAATACTGATTTAAAAAACTACGAAGTGAGTCAAATTCCTTACAAATATCTAAAAACTCTTGATCTTGTAATAAATCTCGTGAAAAGTTCACTAATATTTCTTCACCCTCTATAGAGATAATATAATTATTAAGATGCAATAAAAAATCAGAAATCTTTTGAAAAACTTCTACAAAACTTACTTTCCGATTTTCTACTTTCAAACTATTCATTAGCGAAGCTAACTCATTATCTAAATAACGCATTTTTTCTAAATAAAATGTAATATCTGACTCACAGTCATCATTATCTTGGTATTTGAAATACTCTATCTCGCTCACTGCTTTATCTATCTTTTCTTCATAATCATTTAAATAACCGTATCTATTTGCTTCAAAGTTGGAAATTAAGCTTAAACAAACATCTTTAATAAATTCTTTCTTATTATCAATCTTATTAGGTAAATAAGAATTAATTAATAAGATTTTAAATTTGAAATCAGAAAAAATCTCTTTATCATAAAACTCTGAGTAAATCCTAAAATAATTTTCTAACGAGGACCAATTGATTTCCATTTCTAATATATTGCTGTTTTCTGGCACCCCTGTCACACCAAAAAAAGATTGATTATGCAAATTATAATAATTTATTGCTGTGTTTATATTTGGTTTTTGAAATTGTTTATCATCACCATAAACTTCAAAATTCTCATTCTCTTGTATATCTATATTGTGCCTATCTACTTTGAATTTTTCATTATCCCTAAATACTTTAAAATAAGAACTATTACTTTCTAAATGAGAATCTGATTCCCTCATCAATCTCAATAAAGTTGATTTCCCAGTCCCATTTATCCCAACTATTGGTGAAATATTATAAATAGACTCTCCATAAAAGTTTTCAATATAGTCTGGATTTTTATCAATTTTTAATTCATTTGTTTCAAAGTTAAAATCAACTTTATATTCATCTGAAAAATTAAAAATCTGTTCTTTAAAAAGCTTATCATACTGTTTAATCACCAAAGCAATTAATTTCATTCTTCTTCTCCTACTAGTCCAATTTCTTTGCTAATATCTGTAACCATTTTTGAAAGTGGTCTATTCCCATAATTTTCTTTGTCTGTATAATAACCAACTATCATTCTATCTATCTCATATTTTGAAAACTTTTTATCGGACGTAGCTAAAATTTCTTCTAACTTAATTTTATAGCTATTACTATAAACTTCCTGCTTCCACAATAATTCTTGGACAACATCTGTGTGTAGTTTATATAGATTTCTTGTGTCAATCACATATTTATCCTTCAATAATTTCTGTCTGACACTTAATTCATCCTTGCTTTCTAATTGTTTTAACTTCTCCTCTGATATGTCATCCTTTACTATAATATCAATATTTGCTGAATTATTTATAAAATCAGCTAATTTTGGTTTCCACGAAAACATCAACAATTCATCAACATCAGTTATACTTTCATCATAGGGAGAGATATAAAATTTACTCGTACTCTTTTTATTATTACAACCATAACAAGAAGGAATTAGATTGTAAAAACATAAAGCGAATAGAGGATATTCATTCTTAGGGAAAAAATGGTCTAACTGACTCGTATTAGCCTCCTCGGTTACATTTATAAAATTTCTATTACAATATGGACAAACTGTGACACCAGTTATGCGAACTAACTCTTTTTTGTCTATTCTATTGTAAAGGGTTTCTAATACTCTTTTAAATTCATTTTGGAGATATTTTTTTAAAGGCACCTTGTATTCTATCTTTTCAGGAAATTTCGGGCACCATTTTTTATTAAAATCTTCCTGTCCATAAATTTCCAACAAATCCTCAAGCTTTATACTACATTTAGAGGATTCGAGCGCTTTTTCAAAAGATTCTCTGAAACTTATATCAAGTTTAGAGAGTAGTAACTCAGCAAACTCCTTTTTCTTGTCAATTTTATTTATTAAAATATTTACTTCATTAGTAATCTCTATGTTTTTCTCTTTAACAAAGCTATTAATTTTCTTCAATTTTTTATTGGACTTATATTCAAGTAGAATAAGTAGGTTAATATCATCTTTAACCCTGTCTATATTACCAATTTGTTTCTCTTTAAACCAACTATTGCATTCCTCAATAAAATCTTTATCCAAATGCTGATAAATAATCCTTAGGAATTTATTGAGTGAGTGGTTACATTTATTGGATTTTATACTAATGCTTTCATTTATCTCAAACTTAGCTTCACTTTGCCCATCAATTCTTTCTTTTACCTTCTGTAATTCCTTATATTCAAGAGTCATCAATTTTAAAAACAACTCCTCATCGTCAGACTGGATTTCTGGAAAAATATCACTAAACTCATCTTTTAAAATATGGTTCAATCTTTCTTTATCATTTTCCGAGATCATTTCATAAATATCCTTACAAAATTCATATACTTGTTCAGAATTGCTCTTTTTTATCGGAATCATTTTTCACCTCTAAAGCTTAGTTTAATCATAATTATACCACAAAAGACCGTTTGCACGGTCTTACTTTATATATTAACTATCCAACTCTACTAAAGGCCCAGCAACTTCTAACAAATGACGGGATGGATCTACCATTTATTTCATTAAATGACTACATTCAAATCTTTGCCCGAAATACCTTCAAGAAATACTTCATCAATTTCTGGTTTTAATTTTTTTAGTTTAAATTTTTGAATCTTCGTTATTTCGGGCTGAAAAGAGATAGTCCCACTTGGAAATTGGCCTCTGAGAATTTTAGTATAGACATCTATTACAAAATCTTCCCACTCCTTTGATAGCGGATTTTCAAAGGCTGCCTCTCCCTCAAGTAAATACCTGATGCCATCTGCACGATAGAAAGCTAATAAAGCCACTGAAAGACTGCACTTGGAATGATTAAGCACTACTTTTGGCACTTCAAATCCATTATCCCAGTTAAAATTGTCCAGCAAGACAAACAGCTCATCTTCAGTTTAAAACTGCTTAAGGCACACCACAGCTTTAGCATTGCTTTCAGCGTACAAAATATCAGCTATTTGCTGAATTTGTCGATTATCCATTTAAAACTTCAACTCCCTCCTAATAATCCTAAGCTTTCCAATTTTTGCAAGGCGGCATTTTTTGAAGGAGGACAATCATTCTTCAAAAAGCCCTTAATTTCTTCAAGATAATTATAAAAATTCATATTGATTTCTTTTAAATTCTCAATAAATAAGTCTACTAAGCTTGAATCAATATTTTCCAAAGGAGAAGGCAATTGTTGCTGATTGTCCAGCAGATAGGCTTCCCTAGCAGTTGCACCGATTGCATAGCTAAGATTGTCCCACGATGGAACATTAGCCTCATTCTCGTCTAATTGCATGTAGATGAAAATTCCCTTAAAATCCGTTCCATCATCTAGTAGACTATAAAGCTCTTTGCCCGTTTTGCTGTTATTTTCCACAAAACTCCAGCAAGCGTCCAAGGCAACTCGAATTTGTGGCTTATATTCTGTTTCCATATGATTTAGGATGGCTTCTGAGTAGACCAGCATGAGATAAAATTGATTGGTATTCATATTCTCGCATTTACTCCTCAAACAAAAATTCTAAGTAAGGGCTAACAGAGGGGTCTGCGACATAGGCTTCCTCCTCAAGCCATTTCGTTCTCCTTGCAATGTCACTGTAGCTTCTAACCAGTTGCTTATAATGAATAAAATAATCTTCGAGCGTATCTTCATCCACACACTCTATGGTTTGGGGCAAGTACTGCTGTCCAACTGCTTTGTATGACTGATAAACTACTAACGCAATGAAAGAATCAATACATCTCCACACAGCTAGATCGGTGCTTTTATCCAGCTCCGAATAGGTTAAGATGTCTTCCTCGTCTAAATTTTCCAATCTATCATACAGAAAGTCTGGGTCGGACTCACTAAGCCTATCAATACATCGGCCTGCAATGTCTAACGTTTCATGCACATATTCCTTATAATCCGAGTTTCCTATATATGTTTCTAGCGGTTCTGTTAATTTTTGCATAAATTGCAAAAGATTGAGGTTAAGAGTAAATTCCATTTTGATTCCTTTCTGAACCTAGGACGCTGCAAAAGCTATCATGGCTCTAGAAAATTGACTTTACATTAAAGCTAGTGTCTAATTTCATTCTTCATCTCCTGTAGTAGCCTTCAAAAATGCTTGTTTGAAATCCTCGTACATATCAAAGGCGATTTTCATGACATCTCTAAAATCAACATAATCAGAAATTACGGGATCCAAAATGATATAGTCTCTTGAGATTAGCCATTTGGCATAAGATGCAAAGGGGCTACCCATGATGGCTTTATTTCCCTCATAGATGACCCAGATCAATTCTAATCTTCCTCGTTCAAAAGCAAAATGAAAGCCAAAGCGAAAAGGTCCGATTTCCTCCAAATCAATATGGAAAAAGCGCTCTCGTTTATCATACTGCACTTTGTAGCCTAATAATTCCACAATTTCCATCAGAAAATCGCCGTCAAAATAATCCAATTCTTGGCCTTTTGGGGTTCTGTTCTGACTATAATACGCTGATAATTCTTCATATCTCTCTACAAAGTTAATTTCTTTTAAAGCCTGTTTAATTCTAGTGTCTAAGTTCATCCCTCATCTCCTGTAGCAGCTTTCAAAAATGCTTGTTTGAAAGCTTCATACATTTCAAAAGCGATTTTCATGACGTCACGAAAATCTACATAGTCGGAAATAATTGGCTGTTTGATAATATAATCACGCGCAATCATCAACCTTGGATACCTAGTCCAAGGAGAACCAAGGACAACTTTATCTCCTTCATAAACAACCCAAATCAATTCTAAGCGACCATACTCAAGAGAAAAATGGAAACCAAATTGAAATTTTTCGACTGATTCCAAATCAATATGGAAAAAACGTTCTCGTTTATCATATTGAGCTTTGTAACCTAATAATTCCACGATCTCCATCAGAAAATCACCATCAAAATAATCTAATTCTTGACCTTTCGGAGTTCTTTTCTGACTATAATATGTCGATAATTTTTCATATCTCTCTACAAAGTTGATTTCTAGTAAAGCCTGTTTAATTCTAGTATCTAGCTTCATTCTTCATCTCCTGCATCAACTATTTCTACATTTAAAATACCATCATCCAAGAATTCTTCCTCGAATATTTCTCCACTTTCAAACATAAAGTGTTTATTCATTGCTATTGACATGTGTTTTAGTTCAGAAAATGCATCCTCCAGGCCGTCCAGAGCTAAAAAGATATCTACAAATCCATATGTATAAGAGGGATCTTGAGATGATGAAATTTCATTTTTCTTTTTTTCTAACAAGCCAAGCCCGCTATTTAATTGATTCAAACATTCATTTATAGCTTTTTCACAGCTTTTTAAATCGTCTAGCCCCTCCTCACTTAAAAGCTTTCCATTGTAGTTCTGATTTAAGTTCTCACAAAAGCTGATATATCTCGTTACTAGCTCATTCATTTTCCTCTACCTATCTATAATTGACGGTCGCAATAAATTTGATATTGGGCTGCTCTTTGACTTGCCCACAATATTTATAATTATAAAGCAAAATAATGGAATTACTTTCAGGTATGGCTAAGTCATCTTCAATCTTCTTTAAATTATCTATGACAACATCTGCATATGAGGCTCCGATTAAATGGTCATATACATTTAAAAATCTGGAATCGCAATATTCTTTTTCAATTAGGTAGTCGTCAATATCATCAATATCAATTTGAAAAGCGTCATAAAACTTGGAACTGACGATTTCTCCGTCATCATCATACCTTAAGTCGATATAGCTATCCAGCTCTTCCCTACTTGCAAAATTTCCAACCCAAATTGATACTGTATTTTCAGTCTCCATATTCTCACCTCTATTTATACTGAAAGTCGCGCTATTAAAAATTTTAAGCTTATTCTAAAAATGCTACTGATGCTAGAACTTATAGCTTTTATCCCTCACTATCGAACATGAGTTCATCTAGTTTTTCTCTATCAGCAGCAATATTTTTATAGGTTTCAATGGTATTATTTAGAAATCCCATATCCACTTCAGCTTGTTCTTTGTACAAGTTAATTTCTGCACCTAAACTTATGAGACTGGCAAGAATTTCTTGCATAACTATTAACTGGTCTAGATCCAGATAATCACTTTCTAACAAAGTCTCATTTCTCTCTATTCTCGTCTTGATTTCACCAATTGGCAAAGTGCTATGTTTCCTCATTATTTTACATGCCTGTAAGATATTATCTGACATTTTGACATTTGCGTAGATTATTGACACCACTCGCTCCTTTATAAACATCTTCCATTAAAAGCATTCCTTCACTCGGTCACCCCATCTTTAGTTATGCGAGAAAATTGATTTAATTTGAGTCACCATCTTCATCCAGATATTTAACATTTAGGATTCCATCATCTAGGTATTCTTCCTCGGATGTTTCTCCGCTTTCAAACATCAATTTCTTATTCAAGGATAGCAGCAAGTCATCCGCATCATCCAATAAAACCTCTAGTCGTCTCAGTCCCCAAAAAATTTCAAGAATCCCTTTTGTATATGCCCTGTTTCTTGAAGATTCAATTGATTCAGCCTGACTTTCCAAGATCTGAAGGCCACCTCTTAACTGTTCGAAACTTGAATCCCAGTCATCACGAATGTCCTCCAGAAAATCATCTAACTTCTCCTGATCAAGCAGTTTTCCACTAAATTTATCATTGAGTCTTGAGCATACCTGATGCAAATTTTCTAGTACTTCTTTCACTTTCTACTTTCCTTATATATTTATCATCTACTTCTATCTTCAAAGGCCACAATCTTGACTGAGAGGGAACAATTTCGCAATATTACTATGTTGGGAAGTCGGAACCATTACTTCGCATCATCGAACATATAGAAATCGTCTTCCTCAATTTGATTTTTGGTATCTTCTTGTGACTCAATGACATGGCTCAAAAATTGCATGGTTACCTTTTCATCATCAAGGAATAATTGAAGCTCCCCACCCAATTCGGTTATCTCTTCTACTGTCTTTTTAAAGTTCTTTAGGCGCTCTAAATTCAAATATTCTGTTTCAAGCACAGCCATATGATGAGTCATTTTTTCCTTGATTGCTCCGATTGGCTCATGACTGAAATCTCTAATTATTTTCAAAATTTTCGTATCGCTATTATCTGACTTTATTTTGGCCATAAATTTATGCATGACTGCTCCTTTCTAAAATCGATCCATTCGCCGAGTAAACTCATTTTCTATCTTCTTTGCCAATCACATCTTCATCAACAATTTCGCCATTGATTTCTCTAATCTTCTTTGAAATTTGAATGTGAATCTCCCTTAAATCGGCTACATAATTTTCAATATTTAGCAATGAAGTATAGATATCATACATCCCACTTAGGTAGGCTTGATTAGCAGTATCATGTATTGATTCTAAGTCTAAATTTTTCATTGTAGCAAGCCCTCTGGCAAGATTATCGACGTCTTCTTGGAAATCTTCATGAATGTCATCATAAACATCCGATATCTTTTCTGGATTTATTAAATGCTCATTATAATGGGAATTTAACTTTGAATAAAGGGTTGTTAATTCTTCCAATAATTGTTTCATAAGTGTCCTTTAGTTCATTCTATTCAGGAAAGTATTTGACTTCAAAACAATATCTGCCTCTCGCAAAATAGGCAGGTTGTTAAAAATCAATGTCCAATAAAACTAGTATAACAAAAACTCTAGGAAAAATGAAAATGCGATAACAGTAGGTTATCACATTAAACAAAATAAGATTACAACTTAACAATCACTTGCTCTCGACCAGCATACCTATCGATTTCTTCTTGCCAGATTGCTTTCAATTCATCATCAACAATGACTGGACTATTTACCTCTTTCATTTTTTGAATTCTTTCGTCAATAGATTTAATCTTACATACCTTACTTTTAATGGTGGCTATAAATTCTTTAAACGAAAGATGGAAGGGAATAATTTTTTGTTTTTCATGATCAAAAAATGCTATGAGATTATAATTTTGTTTAGAAATTCCCAAAAGAATATAATTTCCAAAACTATCCTCTGCAATCGGTAGGTAGCCAGCTTGGATATAATCGGATAGAAAATCATGGTCAAGAAAATACTGGAAATTGTACTCATAATCAGCATTTTCAAAGCCATAAAAGGCTCGAATATCCCAACTCTCTTTCTTTATTTTAAAGCTTGTCTGTAAGGCATTTCCACCATTATAGTTTATTAAAAAGGTTCTATATTCTTCCGGCAACAAAATGTCATGATTTTTTTCAAATTGAGCCACTGCCTCTGAAACACCTGTTTTATCAAATGGAAAAATTCTTAACATTTTTCTCCTTTTTTGTTCTTGAATAGCCAGTATACTTGAATTTCAGCTATTTCTATCTATTTCATCGGAAAGTTTAAGAAATATGTCACATAATTCCTCAAAATCCAAAGATAGATTGCGTAGACCTATTATCATCTGTGAAATTGCTTCTCTGTCCAACTGATTGTCTTTTGTAAGAGACTGAACCAGCTTTTCATTTCCCTTTTGTATCCAACCTACATGATTTGGAATGTAGTCCCTTAAATAGTCTGTGAAATCTTCTAGAACATCTTCTGAAAACGGCATCTCAGCTTGACTCGTTTGAATCAATGAAATGCTTTCTACTATTTTATTTAACTCTTTCTCAATTGTCATTTTATTCTTCTTTCATGATAGAAATATGTTCCGATAAATTATCCATCTTTGACTGAGATAGATTAACAGTGCCAGTTCCATCAGGAGTCTAGCTTAGAAGGTCAATGATGAACAACTCTAGTATAACAGAAACTCTCCAAAAAATAAAAATGTGACAACATCAGGTTATCACATTAAACAAAATAAAACTACAACCTAACAATCACTTGCTCACGGCCGGCATACTTATCAATTTCTTCTTGCCAGATTTCCTTTAATCTAGGTGTAATTTCTTTTTTGCTGCCGACGGCTCTCATATCGGCGATTCTTTCTTCAATCGTGCGAATCTTTTTCTTTTTGCTTTTAAGTTTAGCCACCCAGTCTTCAAAATTGATTTCTAAAGACTGCACAAGCTGGCCTTCATGATCAAAAAAAGCTATCTGATTGAAATTTTTGTCTGTAACACCAAGAAGGATAGAGTTCCCAAAACTATCCTTGGCTATGGGAATGAAGCCTCTGTCTAAAACTTCTTCTAAAAAACCACTCTCAATCAAATATTGGAAATTATTGTATTGACTCGCTTTATTAAAACCATAAAATGCTCGTATGTCTGAAGTTTTACGATTTATACTAAAACTAGTTTGTAAGCTATTCCCACCATTATATTTAAGTAGAAATTCTTTATATTTTTCTGGAAACTTGATTGTAAACCTATCTTCAAAATCCGCTATAGCCTGCTCTACACCTTCTGTATCGTAAGGAAAAATTCTTAACATTTCTAACTCCAAATTTTTTACTATTTTGTAAAGTTTCAATTCGATCAATCTACCATTTTTAAAATAAGTACTAAATAAAAGAGGGACTACACATTCTCACATTCTAATCCCTCCCATTTTAACATTAATTTTGGACTAATTCTAGAAATTCGGTAAAAGTGCGAGCCAGAAAATAGGCATTATTTTCATCACTTGAAGCTTCTAGATTATATGTATCATCATAGTAATAAATACCTTCATCCTCATCACCACTCAACCAGAAAATAAGAAAACCATGTTGCAAGGAATCGCCTATAATGATTGAATTAGAAAAAAGATCATCCAAGTATTCATCAGTCCACTCTTCTATATCAGAGTTTTTTACGCCAGTCTTAATCCCATATAAAACAGCAACATTAATTTCTTCATTGATGTTCTTTATCTCAATAGAATTTTCAAACTCATAGGAAGGACATCGTCCACCATTGTTTTCTTTCAAAAAGTTTTTATAGTCTTCTGGAAGAGTTAGCATGTACTTCTCTTCCAAATCTTTTATTTCTTGATCACTGGCATGACCTAGTGGTCGAATCATTAAGCTCATCAAATTTTCCTCTTCTTTTAAATATCACAATCTTTGGTTTACGATTTTGTTGAACATGCTCCCCTTTTGGTTAAAAGGCTTGATGCCTTTTAGACTTTCTTGTCCATCTATCGCAAAATCAGAGTCAACTCAGAAAGTCAGTAAAAATAGTATTACAGCTTAACAATCACTTGCTCTCGGCTTGCAAATTCATCGATTTCTTCTTGCCATAAAGCTTTTAACTCATCATCAACTACAACAGGACTTTTTATCTTTTTTAGAAATTCAGTAAAATCGATAGTAAATGGAATATACATTTGCTTTTCATGTTCATAAAATCCTATTTTATTATAAGTACTAGCGCCGACACCAATTAGGATACTGTTACCAAAACTATCTTTAGCTATGGGTAGATAATGATTGTCAATAAAATCTTCTAAAAAGTTTCTTTCGATTAAATAGTTAAAATTACTATAATAGTTAGCTAATGAAAAACCATAAAAGGAGTGGATATCCGAACAAACTTTCTCTACTTTAAAGGTTATATCAATCGTATCTCCGCCATTGTACTTTAATAAAAAATCTTTATATTTTTCAGGCAATGAAATAGAATAATTTTTCTCCAATTGTTCTATTTCATCTAAGACACCATCGGTTTTAAATGGGAAAATTCTTAACATATCTGTCTCTTTTCATTACTGGCACCAAAAATATTCTCTATCAATCTGGTTGAGCATATCTCCCAGTATTGAAAGCTGCATACGAGTCTCTTTAATATCAAATGATTTTTTCTTTCAATCTATATCTACAATCGGCTCCGCCACTTCTAACAAAGGTCGGGATGGCTCTGTTTGATTGAGTTTTGCCTGCACAGCTTCTGCCACCGCTCGCGGTACGCCCACTTCGACGATTTCATCGACACTGGCTTCTTTAATCTTGGTCAGTGATTTGAAATGTTTCATGAGATTTTGCTTACGTTTTGGCCCCAAACCTTCGATGCCATCGAGTTGCGATGAGAAGGAATTCTTAGATCGAAGCTGGCGGTGGAAGGTAATGGCAAAGCGGTGCACCTCATCTTGGATGCGCTGGAGGAGGAAAAATTCCTGAGAATTACGGGACAGTTCTACGACTTGAAGAGGATCGCCAAAGAGCAATTCATGGGTCTGGTGCTTGTCATTTTTTTGCAGTCCAGCGATAGGAATATCCAATCCCAACTGCTCCTGAATAACTTCTTTAGCGACATTGACCTGGCCTTGCCCACCATCAATGACAATCAGATCTGGTGGCGTCAGCCCGTCACGAATGACCCGACTATAGCGGCGCTTGATAACCTCTCGCATACTGGCGTAGTCGTCCGGCCCTACCACGGTCTTGATCTTGTATTTGCGGTAATCCTTCTTGCTCGGCTTACCATTGACAAAGACCACCATAGCCGATACGGGACTAGTTCCCATGATATTTGAGTTGTCGAAAGACTCAATCCGAACGGGTGTCGGAATATTGAGGAGCTTCCCTAGATTTTCTATAGCCCCCTGCGTTTTCTCAACGGATTTCTCCAAAAGATCAAATTTCTGCTGGAGGCTGACCCGAGCATTCTTAATAGCCAGATTGACCAACTGCTTCTTCTCGCCTCGCTGAGGCTTGACTACTTTAGTATCCACAATCGCTCGGACGGCTTCTTCGTCAATATATGCTGGAATTAGGATTTCATTGGGCTTGAGGTGGGACTTTTCTTGGTAAAACTGGCCAATATAGGTCAGAAAATCTTCGTCGGGATCATTGTAATAGGGGAAAAGATTGACATCACGCTCAATCAACTTGCCCTGGCGCACAAAGAAGACCTGCACACACATCCAGCCCTTATCCACATAGTAACCAAAAACATCACGATTCTGCAAATCCTTAGCCATGACCCGCTGCTTAGTACGCAAGGTTCCAATAGCTTGAATCAGGTCACGGTATTCGGCCGCCCGTTCAAACTCCATGGCTGCAGCTGTTTTATTCATCTTCTCACGTAGCTCATCGATAATCTTATCGTCCTGTCCCTTGAGAAAATCCGACACTTCCTGAGCCATATTCTTGAAATACTGGCTATCCCGCTTGCAAATCGTATGGGCTTCACATTGCCCCAAGTGATAATAAAAGCAGACTTTTGCAGGTGGATTGGTACATTTTTTGAATGTAAAAATGCGATCGAGCAGGCGTTTGATTTCATTGGCTGCACCGACATCTGGATAAGGCCCAAAATAAAGACCACCATCCTTTTTGACTTGGCGAGTGATAATCAGACGCGGATAAACCTCGTTGGTAATCTTAATAAAAGGATAGGACTTATCGTCCTTGAGCATGATATTGTACTTGGGCTTATTTTCCTTGATTAGATTGATTTCTAGGAGGAGAGCCTCAATGTTGGACTCGGTGACAATAAACTCAAAATCCTCAATCTCGGAAACCAGAGCCTCCGTCTTGGTATCGTGGCTGCCACGAAAATAAGAGCGAACACGATTGCGGAGATTCTTGGCCTTTCCGACATAGATAATAGTCCCGTTTTTGTCCTTGTGAATGTAACAGCCGGGACTGGTCGGCAACAGTTCCAGCTTGGATTGAATTAGCTTGTTTGTAGACATAATTTCCAAAACCCTATCTTTTCAATAGAAATTTTCATTTTCCTAGAACATGCACTTTCTTAACAATTCATTATCATTCTTCGTTGCAAATGTTTCTTTCTAGGCTGGTAGATCTTAGACTTACTTTGATTCTTGCGCCCTTTTTTCTAACATCTTCTTTATGAAATAAGGCATTTTGACATTCTCTCTACCCTTTTTCTCTATCAACTTTTTGACAAATTCAGGCATTTGAAGTTCTTCCGTTTCGCTTAAGATTTGATTACTTTCTTCTGAAGGGGCCAATTCGTCAAAGGTTGTTTCTTCTGGATGCATGTATCGAAGCTCTTCTGTTTCATGCTGACGAATAGTTGCTAATAATGCATCAATCAAACGGGAGTCTGTGTTCGGCATTGGTGGACGATGATAAGCCACACCGAGTTCTTGGCACAATTCCTGACACTCCACATCATTATCGAACAGTACCTCGATATGTTCGCTGATGAAACTAATTGGGACAAAGATATAATGTTGCGGATGAGTCGTCTGATCTCGGAGATATTCTAGGACATCTGGCTTGATCCACGGCAAGCCAATATCGCTTTCGCTCTGCCAGGTATTGGTATACTCAGATGGAGCAAGGCCTAGCCGATGGGCAATCAGCTGTGAGTTTTCAATAATCTGATCAATATATGGATCTTCAAAATCAAGCGCTAAAACTGGGACACTGTGAGCTGAGAAGATGACCTTAAAACTTTCATCTTTGACTTGTGTTTGCAAGATTTTCCTGATTTCTTCCTCCCAAAAGCCAAGCAAATCCTCAGCCTGATACCATTCTTTGATAATATGGAATTTAATTGTCTGGCTCGTAATAAATTTTTCATACCCCATAACAGAGTAAAAGGAATAATGCGGTTCTAAAATCAAGCAGATACATTCCTCAATCCCGTCATCCTCCATCTGCTTAATAACATCTGGAATAAAAGGGCGAGAAAATTTATTAGCAAAATAGACAGCATACTCTCCCACTAAAGCTTCTTTCACCAGCTCAACTTCTGCCCGCGTGATGCGTTGCAGGGGACTGCCACCAATACGCTGATAATTATCATGAAGGTGCTGAATCTCCTGATCAGTAGGCCGCACACCACGACGGATATTCGTGAAAAATTCTGCAATATCTTCAAAAGTATAGCCCTCTGGCGATCCAAAGGTCATCATTAGAATAGCTTTTTTAGTCATAAGTTCCTCTTTTTGTATAAAATCCTCTGCTATTATAACATGATATCCCCTGAAAAGCAGATAAAAGGAATGTTTTCTAGCCAAATTTAAGAATTATTTGAATCACAAAAACTTCTCTTCCTAAATTTGATTCAATCAATCTAATTCACCAATAAAAAATGAAGTGAGATGTAACACTCACTTCACTGTTATATACTATAAAGTTTTTCTGCGGCGATGTTTCACTGCACCTGCGAGAAGAGCTGCACCGAGAGTCATTCCAAGGAAGGCTAATTGTTCCGCTTCCGTTCCTGTATTAGGAAGGACAACTGACTGGCTAGGAGAAGCTTTAGGAGTCGCTGGAACATTAGTATTATTATCAGTCTTTGGCTGAGCTTGAGTAGCTATGTTAGCCAATGTTTCAACCGATGCATCCTTCTCATCTTGAGAAGCTGAACTTGCATTCGAAGCCAGAAGCGTTTGACTTCCTGCACCCGCTGCTGCAAAATTAAGTCCACCATTTGCTTGATAAGTAGTTGTAGTGGCCGATGCTAGGGCTTGGCGCACTTCTTTTGGAAGCAGATCTAGCAAATAATTGTAATTTGCTAGCAATTCATTGTAGACTGTTTGCAAATCAACTAATTTTGCATTCTCAGTCTCAGTCACAGCTTGTTTAGCCTTCAGGTCAGCCTCTGCTGCAGCCAATTCTTGCTTAGCTCTTTCCAATTGTTGTGGAGCTGTTTTGAGATCTGCAACTTTCTTCTGAGCCGCTGCTACACGATTTTGAGCAGCGACCAATTCAGCTTTAGCTGCTTCTAAGGCCTTATTCTTGTTTTCCTCAGCCGTCTTCAAAGCTGCGAGCTGATTCTTAGCCTCTACTAAGGTTGCCTGAGCTTTTTGCAATTTAGCTTGATATGGAGAAATTGCAGACGCGATTCTTGCTGTTGCTGACTTCAAAGCAGCCTTTTTATCTGACAAGTTTTGTTGAGTCAGAGCTAGGGCTTTCTCAGCAGCTTCAAGATTCTGTTTAGCTTTTACAACAGCAGCCGCACGATCTTTCTGTGCTTGGTATGAATCTGTCAACTGATTATTTAAAAGATTCAAGCTAGACTCTTGACTAACTTTTTGCGCTTGTAACTCTGCCAAACGATTCTTCAAGGCTGTCACATTGGCACTTGAAGCAGCCCCACGACTGCCGCCGCTGCGAAGAAGTTTCTCCATGGCCTCAACAGTTAGCAATGTGCCATTATTAACTCTTTGATTGAAATTCCGAACATTATGGAATCCAACTTCTGAAGTTCCGTATGGAGTTCCAAACTGATTTGGATGAGTGTCATAAGCAGCAGAAATAGCATTGGCCTTGTTATCCATCATTTGGACATAGTGACCGATTTGCGCAAAGACGTTAGGCCCTACCTTCATATAAATGGCATTGGCATCCAGTTGTCTTTCATCAGTTGGCAGGCCGTATTGAGCAGCAATCTTTTGATACAAGTCTTTTTCACTATGCCAGAAATTAACCGCACCTTGAGGATTGAAGCTGATGGCCACGTTTTCATTGCCAATCAGCTTGCCCATGTGCCAGTTAGCCTTCTCAAAGTACAAGGTCTGAATTTGGCTGGCAACATTAGCATATGGATCCACCAAAAGCTCTGGGAGACCCGCATTACGACGGTAAGCATTGATAGCCTTAACCAATTCCAAAGCCTGCAAGTTATTTTCCAAGCTGGCTGGGCTAGATGGATCTGAACCAACCGTGATCTTGAATTCATTCTGACCACGTTTGTAAAGAGCTAAAGCATCAGCTGCAGCATTTCTTACAGCTTCGTTGTTCGAATTATCTCGAAGATTCTCTAAGAATTGCGAATAGGTCGTATTCCGTAAATCAACCGGTGCTGTACTTGCATTTTTCTGTTCATGCACCAACTCTGTATTTGTTGCAGCAATCAATTGCTTGGTCTGCTCTAACTTGGCCTGAGTTTGATTGATTTTGTTTCGGATTTCTGCTTGATTTTGTGGCGCAGCAGTTGCTGCTTGGTCTGCTTTTGCTAGTTCATTTTTAGCATGCTCCACAGCTGTTTGAGCTTGATTCTCCTGATTTTTAGCAGTTTCTACAGCAGCAGTTTCTGCATGAACTGGTTCCTTAGCTTTGTTTAGTTCAGATTCTGCCACATCCACCAATGATTGCTGGCCAGCAATTGTATTTTCTTGGTCTTTAACTGCTTGACTTGCTCCCTGAACTGCAGTTTCTGCTTCTTTGACAGTTTCTGATTTTGCTGTTACTTCTTCTTCAGCTTTTTTAACACTGGTCTCTGCTTGAGAAATGTTTTCTTCAGTTGCTGCTTTTTCATTCTCAGTAGCAGTAGCCACTTTCTCTTGAGCCTCTGAAACTGCAGCTTTAGCTCCTTCAAGGTCTGCTTCAGCTTTCTTAGTTTGCTCTTGTTGCTGATTTACATTTTTCTTGGCAGCATCTGCTTTTTCCTTCGCTTCTGCTACATCCGCTGTCGTAATTGGTTTCTCGGTAACTGCTGTTGCCTTTGGTTTCGTAGCCGTTGACTCAACGAGTTCATCCGCTTTTACCTGATGGCTAAGCGCACCAGAAATAATCGTTGTCGCTGCAATGCCAGTTGCTACAACGGATTTACCAATTTTCTTGTCCATAGACATCTCCTTCTAATAGCACATGTATCATTTCATATTTTAGTCCTACGCTATAATACTAACATAAAATGACTGGTTAAACCAGTCAAAACCATATCATTTAAATAGAAATTTTATTACAATTCTATGACAAAAATCGAACGCTTCATCCTAATAAAGTGGAAATAGAGCGGATTTAAAGCGTTTTCTAGCTTCTTCCGCTCCTTATTCCATTTATTTCGAAAAAATCTTTACTGTTTATTTTCTTCTGGTGTCACTTGACTTTCAGCCTCTTTTTCTGAAGGAGCTGGTGCATTCGCTTCTTCTACTTTAGGAGTGGCTGGTGAGCTTAACTCTTCCACTGTTTCTTTAGGAGACTCGCTAGTTTTTTCTTCCTTAGTCTCCTCAGTCGGACTAGCCTCCGTCTCAATTTTAGCTTCAGTTGGAGCCGGCTTGTTGGCTTGAAGTTGATTAAAGAACGCTTCTGCTTCGGTTAGCAGAGCTGCTTTGTCCTCATTAGGATCAGATAATTTATCCAATAGAGCATCTACCTTGGCAAATTGCTCATCTGTCCCCTGTTGTTCCTCAAGCATCTTGTGGGCAGACATCAGCAAATTGTAAATTTTCAGATAGGTCTCTTTATCCTTGAGCGCTGCAGATGCTTGCTGTTCTTTTAAGGTTTCAACGATTTGAGTCAAGAGCGTTTTCGTTTCTGCTAAGATTGTTTCTCTATCTTTGCGAGATTCTTGCAAATCAGTTCGAAGTGCTGCGAGTTGCTTTTGATAATTTTCTTGCACAGTCGAATCCGTTACTTTTTCCAAAAGTTCTTGCCCTTTTTGGAAGAGAGCTTGGAGAGTTGCTTCTGAGATTTCCTCTGTAGGCTGCGGTGCAAATTCTCCATACAATTCTTTCAAGAAACCATAGATAGCCGTCTTATAACTGTGATCGTCCACCTTTTCGGTATCCAGAACCGTTTTATCCTTGGCCGAAGCTGCCTCGCCACTTGCCAGAGCCTTATCAACTTCGAGCTTGGTTTGATAGAGTTCCAAGAAAAGAGCTTTCAGGTCGACCGCTTCAATAAACGCCTGAGATTTATAAAGCTTGAGCGTCAAATCAGCAACTTTCTTACGAAGTTCTGGCTGCAAACGAGCATCATCAACCGCAAGATAGAAAGCTTTGAGATACTCAACGGAGGTCACTCCTGTCCGATCTTGATAATCTTGCAGACTTGCCAATAGCTGCTCAATCTCAGCCATCTTAGCTTCATTTTTTTCTACCTTAGCTGTCTGCAATTCACCGAGCAAGTTGGTTTTATTCACATTGTAGCTGTCTGTTTCCAAACGTTTGATCTTGTCAACCAATTCTTGATATTTTTTATCAACTTCTGTCAGCTCTTCCGTTTTCGCTTTTTCATCAACATGAATGTAGTGCTTATCAAATTGATCCAGACTTGCCAGATAGCCCTCTGTTGAGTTGCTTGGCAATTGCTTCATGGTTTCTACAAAATTACCGAGAGCTAGCTCGATTCGACGCTGCATGAGCAAGTCTTTAGCATAAATGGTTCGGCTAGCTGCCAAGAGGGCATCCACCTTTTCAAGAACGGCTTTTTCATCATATGCCCCTGCTTGATAAGCTGATTGCAAAGCTGGGATTTTGTTCTTCAAACCTAGATTCAATCCTTTGGATTGGACACGGATGTAGTGGTTGTGATCGCCATGCGGAATGACAAACTGACCATTTTCCACCTGAATACTGTATGGAGACAGACCTGAACGCAGGGCTGTTGTATAAAGCTCGTTCAGGAAGTCCAGCTCTGGATTTCCAGTTTCTAGAGGAATCCGAACGTGCTCTTTTCGAACAGCGTATGGATGGATATGTGTCGGATCGTAGTCTTGATCTGGATTATTAAAGACAAAGAAGCCTTTTGAAATCTTAATCGCTTCACGCGGTACGCCATAAGTCTTGGAAATATAAGCGATTTTCTCTTCGTCACTTGCGTCACGAGAAAAACGATCATATTCTGTGCTGACTTGACTAGACTGGCTTGAATCTTTGTGCTTGGCAAGATTAGCTTCTGCCGCTGCAATCTGATCTTTGGTCAAATCTTTTTTGAAGAAATAATGTGCATGGCCGCCGTGTTGGACAACGTAACCTTCCTCATCTTTTGAGATGACATGTTCAGCATGGAAACCATGATCGTGCTCATCTTTATCAGCTGGTTTGGCTGGCTGACTTGGATTTGCTGGTTGACTAGGCTGGCTTGGTGTACTTGCAGTAGCCTTAGGATAAGTCTTCTGACCAGCAACAGGAATGTTCCGAGCTATTTCTTCTTCTAGGGCAGACAGTTTGTTGTAAGGGATAAAGTGGTAGTGATTTCCGTGTGGAATGGCCACTCCCTCTGCGGTCCGTCTAACAATTTTACTTGGATCAAAGACAAGACCATCTTTTTCAATATAGCGTTTTTCTTTTGGAGTACGATAGAGTTTCTCAAGTAAGGTTTGGTAACTTGATGGTGCATCTTCTGCTTTTTCAGATGGTTTAAATCCGTGCCCAGCATCTGATTGGGCAGGTTTGGACGCTTGAGCTGGCTTAGCAGTCTGTCCCTTGTCAGCTTGATGCGCTGGCTTAGTCACAGTTCCTGCATTTTGATTTTCTGATGCCTTACCTGTAGGAGCAGAAGCCTCTCCTCCTGTATTAGGATTTTCAGCTGGACTAGCTGCTTGCTTGCCTCGCTGCAAGGAATCCCAGTAGGCTTGGGCAGCCGCTAATTCACCTGGCGACAGATCACTTTTAGGAATATAATGTATATGACCGCCATGTGGCACAAGGAAGCCATCTCCTGTATCCGAAATCACATCAGATGGACTGAAAACATAGCCGTCATCTGTTGTATAGGCGCCATTGCTCCGACTCGATGCAGTGCCTTCTGCTTGATAGGTCCTCTTTCCTGCAGCATAAGCGGCACTTGGACGACTGAAGTCTTGCGTTTTTCTGCTAACAGTTTGGGTCGATTTAGCTTCTGAACCGCCTTCGCCTTCTTCCTTGCTAGGATGAATTTGTCTTTGCCGTGCGATTTCATCAACTGAACGAACATTGCTAGTTTCTTTGGCATTGGTCAGATAGAGATAATATTTTCCTGCAACCTTGATAATATAGCCATCTTTCACTTGGTTGACAATATCTGATTCTTGCAATTGATAATTTTGATCCCGCATAATCAACTCTTCACTCAGAATTGCATCAAAGGGAACCTTGCCATTATAGTAATGATAGTGATCACCATGTGAAGTCACATAGCCTTGTTCCGTAATCTTGACAACGATTTGCTCAGCAGTAATGCCTTCTTTAGCCTGAATCTGCTCAGGTGTCAATTTCTCGGCTTTTTGAGATTTATTGTCCTGCTTATTTGTAGATTTCTTTTCTACATAAGCCACTCGATTTGTTGCTTGTTCTTGTGGCTTATCTGCTTGATACTGCATGATCGCATAACCGCACACACCTAGTGTAGCTAGTACCGCAACTGAACTAATAATATATTTCTTTTTCATATACCACCTCAATGTTTTAATTCTTTCGCTAAAATTTCTAAATTATCTTCTAAATTTTCAAGATAAGTCTTATCATTTTCAGGATCTGCTTCGAGAGGATTTAGCACCTTTAGGTTGACTCCTGTCGCCTTCTTTAAGGTTTCAGCCAACTTAGAAGAAG
This sequence comes from Streptococcus cristatus ATCC 51100, assembly GCF_011612585.1. Taxonomy (NCBI): domain Bacteria; kingdom Bacillati; phylum Bacillota; class Bacilli; order Lactobacillales; family Streptococcaceae; genus Streptococcus; species Streptococcus cristatus. Next base: position 1,143,093 of record NZ_CP050133.1, read on the forward strand.
CATTGCTCTCGACAAAAATCGTCTTGACTTTATAGGTCTTGATAAAGTCTTGTATCTCGGTCAACTGCCTTGGACTAGGCTCTTGGTCTGGCGAAATTCCTGAAATCCCTAGTTGCTTGAGACCGAAACGCTTGGCCAGATAAGAAAAGGCCGTATGCTGTGTCACAAATGTTTTTTCATCTAGGCCGCTAAAGACTCCTTGATATTTTTGGCTTAGGGCCTTTGCCTTCTCTGCAAATTTTTGAGCATTTTCCTGATAGGTATCCGCATTTTTACTATCTAGCTTGGACAATGCTTGAGCAATGAGCTGCGCTTCTTCTGCCACTTTTTCAGGATCCAGCCAAGTATGTGGATCATAGAGGGTCTTTTCATCAATCCCTCCCTCAGCAGACACTTCTTCTAGGCCGGCCACCTTGTCCAACTGCATCCCATTGCTGGCTTCTACGACCGCTACTTTAGACTTTTGTAAACTGGGATCCAGACTACCAGCCCAAGACTCCAAAGTCCGCGAATGATACACAAAGACATCTGCTTCATAAATAGCCGCTACATCACTTGCTGACGGCTCAAATTCATGAATTCCTGCACCCGACTGAATCATCCGTACATCATTCAAATCTCCTGAGACTTCTTTGACCATCGAATAAATCGGGTAAAAACTCGTGACAATATTGAGCCCGCGTTTGCTACCAGCACCGCTTGCTTCCTTTTTACTACAAGCGGCAAGGCCAAGTCCCAGTAAGACTAGACTTAAGGCTATCAAAACTTTTTTGATTTTCATTTCAACTCCTTAACCAGTTTAGCAATCATTCAAAGAAATAACTATTTTCAAAACATTCTTTGCCAAGAATTGCTTTCAAAAATAGTCTCTTTTGTTAACTGGTTTATTAACTAGTTAAGATAATACTCCTTTTTATTTTTTCTGTCAAGAAGGAAGTTTGAATTTTTTCAAAAATTTTCCAACCCTTCATCCAAATAAAAAAGCCACAAACGTGGCTTTGAGAAATCGATATCTAAATTTTGCTATTTATAGAAAGGACTAGTGTTCACTATCCCTACTATTGGCTCGAATTTCTTCCAACATTTTGGCTTCTTCAGCTGTACATTCATAGTTTTCCAGCAAGTCCGGACGACGCTCATAGGTTTTTTTCAGACTTTCATAGAGACGCCACTTGCGGATATTTTCGTGGTGGCCACTCATGAGAACTTCTGGAACAACCATACCCCGATAGTCGTAGGGACGAGTGTACTGAGGATACTCCAAAAGTCCAGACGAAAAGCTGTCATCCGTGTGACTGACTTCCTTGCCAATAACCTCTGGAATCAGGCGAACTGTCGCATCAATCATGGTCATAGCCGCCAATTCTCCTCCGGTCAGGACATAATCACCCAGCGAAATCTCGTCCGTCACCAAGGTCTTGATCCGCTCATCATACCCCTCATAGTGACCGCAGATGAAGATCAATTCCTCTTCCTGAGCCAGCTCCTCAGCATATGCTTGATCAAAGGTTCGCCCAGCAGGATCCAGCAAAATCACGCGCGGCTGCTTCTTTTCAATGGCATCATAGGCATCAAAAATTGGCTGAGCCCGCAGCAGCATGCCCTGACCGCCACCATAAGGCTCGTCATCCACATGCCGGGATTTTTCCGCATTTTCTCGGAAATTGTGATAATTGATCTCCAAGAGACCTTTTTCTCGCGCCTTGCCAACAATCGAGTGCTCCAAGGGCGCAAACATCTCCGGAAAGAGGGTCAAAATATCAATCTTCATCGTCCAGTCCTTCCGGTATCTCTACATCAACCCTACCTTGCTCGATGTCAATCCCCAGCACCACTGGCGGAATGTAAGGCAGTAGCAAGTCGCGCTTGCCCTTACGTTTGACCACCCAGACATCATTGGCTCCTGGCTGGAGAATCTCCTTAATCGTACCTAGCAGAACATCATTTTCATAGACTTCAAGGCCGATAATCTCATGGTAGTAAAATTCCCCATCTTCCAAATCAGCCAAGTCTTCTTCGGCTACTTTCAGACTAAAGTCACGAAATTTCTCGATGTCATTGATATGATACATCCCCTTAAACTTGATAATATCAAAGTTCTTGGCCTTGCGGTGGCTGGCAATTTCCACGTCCATAACAAACTGGTCTTTCTTATCGAAAAGAGCCAATTTATTGCCTTTTTTAAAACGCTCTTCCGCAAAATCTGTCACTGATAAAACCCGCATCTCGCCTTGCAAACCTTGGGTATTGACGATTTTACCAACATTAAAATAATTCATTTTTACTCCAGTTAATCTTTTTACTATTCGTTTTATTGTATCATTTTGCTGGCTTTTTCTCAAGGCAGGCAGCTGGCTCAGACAGCGGAAAAGCTTATAAGTCAATGCCTTTTTCTTTGAGATTTTGCAGGCATTTCTCATAGTAAGCCGCATCATGCTCGGAGTAAATAGGGCTCGCGACAGCCACTTCTTCCAGATGCACATAGGCCGGACAAGTCTTGCCACGATAATCTCGCTCCAGCCACTCTGGGGACACACGATAACCTCGCTTGCTCATCTCCTCCATAATCAGCTCATGGTAGCGATAAAGCAAGTAAGGAGAGTGAGTAAAAACATAATCAACGGTCGCATGTTTCTTGCCCCAGCCATTGCCACGAAGAGCGCAGCATTCCCGATGCTGGCCAAGCAGTTGCGGACGGGGAAGCTTGGGAATCAATGCTTGATGCCAGAGTCTCATTCTAACCTCCATTTAGTAAAAACAAAGCAATCTTTTATTGCGCCAAATCGTAATTGAGCTCCAGAGAACTTCCTTTTAATAATCGCTGAAACGTCTATGTTTGATTTCAAAGTCGAAATAATTCTCTTCCTGAAGTCGGTGGAATATGTCCCGATAGGCCTCTTCGTCAAAAGACTCCCCTCGATAAAGGATTTCAAAGCTAAGATCCTCATATTCCAGAAAGGCATTGGCTGAGCGGAAGCCCTTGCTGTGATAGAAATCCCAGCGAGCTTGACGCTGCTCAAGATTGTCACAGGGCTCATCAAGGCGCTCGATTTCTAAAAGCATGGTTCGCTGATAAAAATTGACCAGCTTTTCAATGATTTCACCGCCATAGCCATGGCTGCGCAGGTGAGGCATAATCGCAAAGAAACTAACATAAAAGGCTTGATCGTTGGAAATGGCAAAGGCAAAACCAACAAACTCCTTTTCATGATAAAAGGCGAAAAAATTAGCATCTTCCTGATCCTCATATCGTAAAAATTCACTGAGTGGTATCCTTTCCTCTTCGGGGAAAGCTTCATTATTCAAGGCTTCTACCTTATCCAAATCTGGAAAATCTGCTGTAATGATCTGGCTGGTTAAGCTCATAAAATCACTCCTTTTCTAGTGATAGTATAACAAATTTTACAAAAGGGTTCAAAAAAGAGCCCTGAAAGAGCTCTTATGTATTTATTTTTATGAAATGATGTAAGGTGCCGAGTTCCTAAGAACTACTGATAGTTGGTCACGATTGGACTCCCAGCCGTTACTTTACTATTTCACGTAATTTATCCAAATGCTGGTTATCCGTCACAGCCATAATGCTGACTCCTGCTGGCCAGACAAAGTCTGGAGTAAACTGACTTTCTAAGGGCTGATTCTTTGTTAGACGATAGCCGATAATATTGAGATGATACAGCCTACGAGCATCTACTTCACGAACTGTTTTCCCGACCCAGCTAGCAGGCAGCTCAAACTCAGCCACGACTACATCGTCATCCAGCTGGAAAACCTCAATCGAATGGTTAAAGAGAATGGTCTTAGCCAATGAAATGCCAGCCTCCACTTCAGGCAGGATAACCAAATCAGCTCCCACCTTTTCGAGTACCTGCTGGGTTACTTCATCCTTGACCTTGGCAATGACATTTTTAACACCCAATGCCTTACAGTGCATGACCGCTAGGACACTGGATTCCAAACTTTCTCCAGTCGCCACGACGACCGTATCACAGGAACCAACGTCTGCCGCCTCTAAAAGCTCCATATCGGTAATGTCCCCGATTACACCGACAGCAATCATGTCTTCATACTGATTGATTGTCTCTTCGTGATTATCAATCGCAATGATTTCTACATCTTGAGAAATCAAGGCCTCAATGATACTCTGTCCAAAAATCCCCAAGCCGAGGATTCCAACTGTTTGATTTGCCATTTCTTTTCTCCTATCCAATCATAATGTCCGCCTTGCTGTAGTGCAAGGTAGTCGCCTTCTTCGGTTGATAATGGCTCAGACTGACCATAAGAGTCAGTGGCCCCACCCGTCCAATAAACATCAGCAGCATAATCACAATCATACCAGCTGTATTGAGGCTAGTAGTGATATTGGCCGTCACACCAACTGTAGCCAATGCCGACACAGTCTCAAATATCAGGTAAATAAAGCGATGACTGCTATCGGTCACTAGCCCAAGAGCCAAAAGACCAAGCAGAAATGTCATCTGAAAAATCACTGTCACACCAAAAGCCTTCTGCACCAGCTGAGGAGACAGTGTTCTCCGACCGATATTAGTATGTGGCAAGCCCAGAATTTCCTTTCGGGCAAACAGCAAAAGAACTAAGAAGGTCGTAATTTTCAGACCGCCCGCTGTACCACCCGGAGCTCCTCCTAGAAACATCTGGAGCAGATAGATAAACAGGGTTACTGGACGAGCAGCCGTATAATCTATGGAAGCAAAGCCAGCTGTCCTCATGCTGACTGTCTGGAAAAAGCTGACCAGTAGCTTATCGCCAAAGGAAAGATTCCCGATCGTTCCAGGATTATTATACTCCGTCCAAAGACTCGCAACCGTCCCAAAAACGAGGAGACCAGCAGTCAGCAGCAAGACTACCTTGGTATGAAAGTGCAGCCCCTTCTGTTTTCCTCCTAATTTGGTCGCCAAGTCAAACCAGACCATAAAACCAAGTCCGCCAGTAATGATAAGGAGAGCCAAGGTGATATTGACCAAAACATCTGTCTGCAAGCCTAGTAGGCTATCATTGCCAAAATTATCAAATCCTGCATTACAAAATGCAGAAACAGCTAAAAAGATAGAATTAAAAATCCCTTTCCCCAAGCCAAACTTAGGAATGAAGCGAATCATAAGAAGGAGAGCGCCCAGTCCTTCGATAGTAAAAGTCGTGATAAAAATCGAACGGACAAATTGACCCAAGGTACGATTGTGCCCATAACTAAAACTATCCCGCAGAATGCAGCGATCCTTGAGACTGAGCTTTTTCCGACTTTCCATGGTGAAAAATCCGATAAAGGTCAGGATTCCCAAACCACCAATCTGAATCAGCAGCATGCAAAGGAGCTGCCCCCAGACATTGTATGTATCTACAACCGATCGTGTAAAAAGCCCTGTCACACAGACCATGGAGACAGCTGTAAAAAGATGATCCAGATAGCCCGCTTGGGAACTTGCCGTCTGCACCCAAGGCAGACTGAGTAGCAAGGAACCACAGAATATCACCAGAAGAAAAGACAAGATAATCTTTTGCGCTGGCGACAAGCGTGAAAATAAATGCTTCATAAAGTTTCCTTTCTTGATCTAATAAAAGCAGAGGCTAGCTCTATCTGCCCTTCTCTTTCCTTGACAGCCAGCTGTAAATCATCTGGACTCTGCAAGTTTCTGACTTTGATGGCATAATCCGATGCGACAATAGCATGGCCCCGCATGTGGCCTGTTGCGACTGCTTGGGCAAAGACACGCGCAGCATATTTACCGATTTGTGATTGGGCTTGCTGCGACAATTTGTTAGCCAAGAAACCAGCCTGCCTTACTTCATAGGCAGATGCCCTCCCATCAAGTCGAGCCTGAAAAACCTCTATTACCTGAGTCAAAATCTTCTGCTTCTCAGACTCATCTTCCGCATCAATCAGAGCTATAAAGCTTGACGCCATTTTCATAGCCCATCGTGCCAGTTGCCCCTGAGGAAGTTCCTCCAAAACAAGCTCCAATTCCAATCTCTTCTCACTATCATCCAGAATTTTTAGCTTATAAGGGCTCGGTAAAATCACTTGATCATTCTCATAAGACTTGCGCTCATGAGCGTTCCAAGCATAATCTTCTGACTTCATATGTCCTCCGGTTTCGAATTTCTCTAAACTCGCCCCTGCATTTCGTGTTTATCTTAAATGAAGTACCTAGTTCTCGCGAAGCTTGAACTGCATCAATGGCCCTAAATTCAACTACGCCTAACGGCTTGTTTTATTAAGGAGAATAAGGAACGTAGTTCTCGCGAAGCTCGAACTGCATCAATGGCCCTAAATTCAACTACGCCTAACGGCTTGTTTCATTAAGGAGAATAAGGAACGTAGTTCTCGCGGAGCTCGAACTGCATCAATGGCCCTAAATTCAACTACACCTAACGGCTTGTTTCATTAAGGGCCATAGAAAAACGGGACACATGGCCCCGCTGCTTCTTATTTCTCATCAATGACGATGCGAACTTTTTTGTACTCGGTTGGGACAGAGTAAACAATCGTCCTTATAGCGGAGATAGTACGACCTTTACGACCGATCACACGTCCAACATCGCTTGGATCAAGATCAAGATGATACTCTAAAAACTCAGGCGTATCTTCAATCTTGATAGTTAAGGCATCTGGCTGTGAAATCAAAGGTTTCACTATCGCAATAATGAGATTTTCAATCGTGTCCATATATCAACCTGCACTTCTATTATTTAGAGTATTTTGAATCGTGGAATTTCTTCAAAACACCTGCTTTTGAAAGGATGTTGCGAACTGTATCTGAAGGTTGAGCTCCATCAGCCAACCATGCAAGAACGCGATCTTCTTTCAAAGTCACTTGGTTTTCTTCAACAAGTGGGTTGTAAGTTCCAACTGTTTCGATGAAACGTCCGTCACGTGGTGAACGTGAGTCTGCAACGTTGATACGGTAGAAAGGTTTTTTCTTAGAACCCATACGAGTCAAACGGATTTTTACTGCCATTTTTAAAATTTCTCTTTTCTTATTTTTTATTTCGGTGAAATAGCTAAGCTATTTAGCACATGTTCTATTATAGCAGATTAAAAACAGCTGTCAAGTTTTTTTCTTGACAGACTTAAAAATTTTTTCAAAGTAGTAATTTTTTAATTTCTTCATAGGAAGATACCCTATAAGTCGGCTGCGCACTGCTATTATTAATCAACTTTTTGGGATTGTACCAGATAGAGTCCATTCCTGCATTATTGGCGCCAGCAATATCTGCCGTCAAGGAGTCTCCAATCATCAAAGTCTGAGACAGATCAAAATCTGGTATCTGCTCTGCTATTTTTTCATAAAATAAAGCTTCAGGCTTCTGAGTCCCCATCTTTTCTGAGATGAAAATATGGTTAAAATAGGGCGCAATATCGGAATGGGCCATGCGGCCGGTCTGAATAGCCGTGATGCCATTGGTCGCTCCGTAAATCTCATAATCAGCTGCTGTCAGACTGTCCAAAAGCTCGCTTGCACCAGCGTAGGTTTGTCCTTGCTGAGCAATATGCTGCTGATAAAGGAAGGCTAACTCGGCGCCATCCTTCTCAATGCCAAAATGAGCGAAAAGACGAGAAAAGCGAGTGTTGACCAGCTCCGGCTTGGTAATTTTTCCCTGTTCCAAATTCCGCCAAAGTCCCTTGTTCATGGGAATATAATAGTCTTTGTAGGTCTGAATCTCCGTCACGCCCTGCTCCTTCAAAAAGTGAGTCAAGGCAATGTCTTCTGCCGTATCAAAATCCAGTATCGTATGATCAAGGTCGAAAAGTAGAAATTTGTATGACAAAATCGAAATCCTTTCTGCAATTGTAGTAGATTTATTATATCATACTGTACCCAGACTGTACCCAGCAGTCCAATAGCTAAAGTAAACGCTAAGCTCAACTAAAAAAGTAACCTCAAAGGCGCTTTTTAGGCTCTGATTAAACCAATCAAATACAATACCTTTGGATTTGATAACTTTGGTAACTTTAAGAAATAAATCTTTCTCACTCTGAACATAAGAAAGGAGAGGACGTCGATTACCTTCTACAGGTTTTAAAATTTCATTAATCCATTATAGTTGACAAAGATACCTAACTTTTGGGATTTAGATTATTTTTTGCAAAGTCTCTTTTATAATAAATTACGAATTTTTTCTTTTATAAATGTGTTAAGAGGATAGTGTTTTTCAAGATATTCTAGGAGTGCCTGAGCAGATTCAGAAATTCGTTCGTAACCTTGCAAAAAGTAGGGTAATTGTTTGGCATCATTTGGATAACCTTTTTCAAATCGTCTGTTGCTGTTAAAAATATCTATAAAATTAGATTTAGAAGTTTTTTCCAAATTGATTAGTTCAGTCCAGAGCTTGACAGATCTGTTTTGGATGAAATCATAAGCAGCCAATTTTTCGCCTCGTTGATAACGACCTAGTCCTATATATAGATTGCATAAAATTTCTCCCAACAGCCATTCACGGTCTCTATTTTCTTTTGATGGCAATCTTTGTGGCTGGCAGATTGTTCCATCAAAACCGACCTCCTTCCAGATAATCTTGCCTTCAGCGAAGGGAATGTTTACTAGTTCATGAGCTTCAAAGACAGCAAATTCACAAAAAACATCATCTTCAAATAGAACTTTATGTCCGTCCACTGTATTTTGGTAGTGAAATACAATTGGTTCTAGCTTACTTAACCAGGTTAGGTCCTGGATATAGGCCTGCTTGTAGCCATCTTTTACAATAACAAAGAAGTCTAAATCTGAGTACTGATCCAATCGTTCTCTTTCTGCTCCGCAAGAACCAAGTGCCAGCAAAGCTAGTGCTTGGTTCGAATCTTTTAGAGACTGACCAATCTCATCTAGTCTTTGTAACAGTAATTCTGTTTTATTCATATCGTTACCTCATTCTTTCTTGTTTAACAAAAATTATACATTTAGCGCTTTCAAATGTCAATTTCATTTAATCCTAACTCTATAGATTGTATATTTTTGCTATAATAAATTGAATCATTTTACGGAGATTTTCTCATGTTATCAAGAGTTGAAAAATTTAAAGTAGTCTTTGATTAATTAGAAAGCGGTTCTTATCTTTAAAAAGATTAAATGATTTAGAAAATATTTGAGAAGGAAGAATATATCGACTTAACCATCAATTTGCAAACGGTAAGATCTTCCCTCAAACGATGAAAATATAAATACGACCGCGCGAAGAATGGCTAATTTACCTAATTAGGCATGAAACAATCATCGAAAAATATATTTTTTAAATTACTCATAAAACAATGAGTCGAAGCGAGTTATTCAAAGTCATATGTATTGCTGATATTTAAAAGAGCGATCTGAGACTCAATCTATATATAAAATTAGGACTGCTAAGTAAAGTGTGGACATTATACCACAATGCACAAAAAATCAACCGCTCAAAAATGAACGGCTGATTTCTAATCTATTTCACCACTGGAATCCAGAGTTCCATTTGATAATCTGGGGAGGACATATCTCCCTCGGTGTAAACTTCAAAGTCTGGTGCTCCTGAGTGACAATAACCTGTTTCTGGGAAGAAGACTTCCAAAACATATTTCCAAGCATGGTGGATGCTGGCAGGTATAGCCCCCTTGACTGGTACGATGGCATATTCAGCTGCTGGGATTTCCTTGATAGAAAGGCCTAGGGCTTCTGCTTTCGCTTTATCCGTCACATCATAAGCCGCCATGTAGTTAATGATTTCACCCTCTTTGACATCAGAGCAGAGGCCAAAGGATTGGCCACTGCCCATACTTTCTAAGCTTTCAAAGCTGTGATTTGCATAGAGCTGCTCCCAAGCAGATGGGCACTGGCTATTGTCGATAGCTTCCAATAGGACGCCTGCTACAGTAAAAGCAGGTTTCTTTTGAATCTTGATATCCATATTCTTTCCTCCTGTAATCTTTAAGGATAATTGAAGTCTAGGAAAGACCCGATAAGGTTTTCCATTTCGAACTTCTGAGGGGGTTGCACCATGGAATTTCTTGAAAGCTGCGCTAAAGGCATCCGCAGACTCATAGCCGTATTTCAGTGCTATATCAATGACTTTCTCAGAGCTTTCCTGCAAGTCCGTCACAGCTTCTGACAGCCTGCGATTGCGCAAGTATTCTGCTAAAGTCATATCTGCCAGAATGGAAAAGAGCCTGCTAAAGAGAGCATAAGAATAGCCCGATATCTGCTGAAATTTTTGCAAATCCACTTCTGCGTCCAATTTGCTTTCCAGATATTCCATGGTTCGATTGAATTGATGCATCATATTCTTTTTCACCTCTTGACTATAGTCTAACAGATATAAGATACTTCTGCCCTAGAATTTTTGTACAAGATTTAAAGGAGGATTTTTACAACCTATCCCGCAGCTTCTCCACAAAAAGATAAGCTGCTGGACAGGTCAGGGTATTTTTGATTGTCAGATGGTTAATCTGATGAATCTTCTTACGGTCTGTGTGAGGGAACTCTCGGCAGGCCTTGGGACGGACATCGTAAATCGAGCAGAGATTGTCTCCACCTAAAAAAGGACAAGGCATAGCCTTGAAGACCTTGTCACCGTCTTCGTCTACCTGCAGAAATTCCTCTTCAAAAGCCGGCAGCTTCATCTTGAAATACTTGGCAATACGGACAATATCGGCTTCCTTAAAGTCTGGCCCTAAAGTCTTACAGCAATTGGCACAGGCTGTACAGTCAATCTCCTCAAAGACCTCATCATGGATTTGCTGGGCAATCTTATCGAGGTTTTTTGGTGGCTTTTTCTTGAGACCGGCTAAAAATTTCCGGTGCTCTTTCTGCTTTTGCAAAGCTAGCTGATGGTACTTTTCAAGGTCAATTTCTTGAGTCATAAACTACTTTCTAATCAGTTGATTTTCGTTAGCATTATATCATAAATCTCAAAAAAATGAGACCTACTTTCAGGTAGACCTCATTTTCTTTGTTTTAAATATTGTTAGTTGGGCCTTTTTCATCAAGGCTCCATGTTTCCTCTATATATGAGATGACAGAAGCCAGAGTTTTTCGGTCGCCTTCAAAAGAGATCAAATATACTTTGTCGTCTTTTTGGAAAACCCAAGAAACAACTAGCTGCCCTGATTTCATAATTACATTCAGTTGGAAAGCTTCATTGCCAGAAACAGTGGATTTTGCTCCCCACATTTTTTCTACATCTTTATTATCATTCCAACTATAGGCTAGTCGCTGGGCGATTAACTCAGCATTGAAAGTTTCTCCATCTTGGACATGAGCTTTTTCTCTAGTATAGCCATTCATGGTAACGATATTATAAGCTGAACCATCCGTAAACTGAACGCTGTCGCCACCATCTAGGTCGGTGAACTTGATCCAATTACTTGGAATATCGATATAGCCGTAATCAGCCGAGCCAATGCGTTTAGTCTCGGTTGTAGTGGAAACATCTTTGTCACTAGCTTTATCAGATTTGCTGCTATCTTTTTGAGAAACTTGACTAGTTGTACTACTAGAAGTAGACGATTTCCGATTACCATAATTTTTAATAAGGCCACAAGAAGCCAGAGACAGACCAACCAAAACTGTCAAGAAACTAAGAAAATATTTTTTTGCCATAACAAATCTCCTTTTTAGACTACATGAGCCCGAACTATCTAGATTTCTATACTATCGAAACATTATAGATAACATAGAACGTTTCAAGATTGCTTCCATATCTTATTTTTAGGAACAGATCGATTTTTTCCTTCGCTTTGTAATGCTGAGCTCAGACGATTAATGTCAACTTTATTCCTCATCCATACTTAGGACGCTGAGGAAGGCTTCTTGTGGGACTTCAACAGAGCCGATCGCTTTCATCCGTTTTTTACCGGCCTTTTGTTTTTCTAGGAGTTTGCGCTTCCGAGAAACGTCACCACCATAACACTTGGCCAAGACATTCTTACGCAAAGCCTTGATGTCAGTCCGAGCCACAATCTTGTGTCCAATGGCTGCCTGAATGGGTACTTCAAACTGCTGACGAGGAATGATTTTCTTGAGCTTGTCTACAATCAGCTTACCACGCTCATAGGCAAATTCCTTGTGAACGATAAAGCTGAGAGCATCGACCTTGTCGCCATTGAGGAGGATATCCATCTTCACCAGCTTGGATGAGCGATACTCAGAGATTTCGTAGTCAAAGCTAGCATAGCCACGAGTAGAGGACTTGAGCTTGTCAAAGAAGTCAAAGACGATTTCAGCAAGCGGAATCTGATAGATGACATTGACCCGATTGTCATCAATATAATCCATGGTCACAAAGTCACCGCGCTTACGCTGAGCCAATTCCATCACCGCTCCGACAAATTCCTGCGGCACCATAATCTGCGCCTTGACATAAGGCTCCTCGATGGAATCAATCTTGGTCGGATCCGGAAACTCGCTTGGATTAGAGACATCAATGGCTTCACCATCTGTCAGATTAACCTTATAGATAACAGACGGCGCCGTCATAATCAAATCAATATTAAACTCACGCTCCAAACGCTCCTGAATAACGTCCATGTGCAGCAAGCCTAAGAAACCACAACGGAACCCAAACCCAAGCGCCTGTGATGTTTCTGGTTCAAATTGCAAACTAGCATCGTTTAGCTGGAGCTTTTCGAGAGCCTCACGCAGGTCATTGTATTTATTAGACTCGATTGGGTAAAGACCAGCAAATACCATCGGATTCATCTGCTTGTAGCCGTCCAAGGGCTCAGATGCTGGATTGTCCGCCAAAGTTACTGTGTCTCCGACCCGAGTATCCTGAACCGTTTTGATAGAAGCTGCGATATAACCAACATCCCCTGTTGCTAGGAAATCGCGGCCAATGGCCTTAGGCGTGAAGATGCCAACCTCAGTCACGTCAAAGGTCTTGCCATTGCTCATGAGCTGAATGGTATCTCCCGGCTTGACCACACCGTCCATCACCCGCACTTGCAGGATTACCCCACGATAGGCATCGTAGACTGAGTCAAAAATCAAGGCTTTGAGCGGTGCTTCAACATTTCCAGTCGGAGCTGGAACTTTTTCTACAATCTGCTCTAAAATATCTTCAATTCCGATACCAGCCTTGGCAGAAGCCAATACGGCTTCGCTAGCATCCAGTCCAATCACATCTTCAATCTCTGCCCGCACCCGCTCTGGATCCGCAGCTGGCAGGTCAATCTTATTGATAACTGGCAGGATTTCCAAGTCATTGTCCAACGCCAGATAGACATTAGCAAGGGTCTGAGCCTCAATCCCTTGGGCCGCATCAACCACCAAAATAGCCCCTTCACAAGCCGCTAGCGACCGCGATACCTCATAGGTAAAGTCCACGTGTCCCGGCGTGTCAATCAAGTGGAAGATATAGGTTTCGCCGTCCTTGGCAGTATAATTGAGCTCGATAGCATTGAGCTTAATGGTGATACCGCGCTCCCGCTCCAAGTCCATGCTGTCTAAAAGTTGGGCCTGCATTTCCCGGCTGGAAACCGTCTCCGTCGCCTCCAAAATCCGGTCAGCCAAGGTTGATTTCCCGTGGTCGATGTGGGCAATGATGGAGAAATTGCGGATTTTCTCCTGACGTTTTTTTAAATCTTCTAAATTCATTTTTCTCATCCTTTTAGGGTATTCTATTTATTATATCATGATTTTTCGAAAATAAAAACGACTGTAACCAAGACAGTCGACTTAATTTTCCATTTATCTAGAGTCTCATAAATACGGAGACGATTAGTCATGGACTTTTCTGAGTTTTTCAAGAGTTTCTAGGAAAATAGCTGGCGCTTCAGCCGTAAATTCCAGCACTTCGCCAGTCCGAGGATGGGTGAAGCCCAGTGTTCGCGCGTGCAGAAATTGGCCATGTCCCTTCAGGGTCTTACGTGGTCCATAGGCCTCATCTCCAGCGACTGGATGGCCGATATAAGCCATGTGAACACGGATTTGATGCGTCCGCCCCGTCTCCAACTGCAGCTCAACCAAGGTGTAATCCCCAAAACGTTCCAAGACTTGGAAACGTGTCAGGGCTGGCTTACCTTTAGCCGTTACGGCCTGCTTCTTGCGGTCTTTTTCACTACGGCCAATCGGCGCCTCAATCACTCCACGGTCGTTAGGCAGATTTCCATGGACAATCGCCCAGTATTTACGGAGGGATTTCTTATCCTTGAGTTCGTCTGCAAGTGCCAGATGGGCTTGGTCATTCTTGGCAATCATCAAAAGGCCAGAAGTGTCCTTATCAATCCGATGGACAATCCCTGGGCGCAGCACACCATTGATGCCAGAGAGATCTTTGATGTGGTACATGAGGGCATTGACCAGAGTACCGCTGGTATGCCCAGCTGACGGGTGGACCACCATGCCTTGCGGCTTGTTAACGACGGCTACATCCTCATCCTGATAGACGATTTCTAGTGGAAGATTCTCTGCCACATACTCAACTACCTCTGGCTCAGGTACTTCATAGGAAATGACATCATCCTCTTTGACGGCATACTTGGCTTTTTTTGCCAATCCATTAACCAAAATCTGGCCATTTTTTATCTGTTCATTGGCTAGACCACGGGATAGCTCCGTCAAGTCCGCCACTGCCTTGTCCAAACGCAGGCCTGCGGCTGCTGCATCAATTTTCAATTCCATTTGTTTCTTCCTTCAACATCACCAGTAATAAAATCGCTACTCCAACAGTCAAGTACATATCTGCTACGTTAAAAATAGCAAAATTGACAAAATCTAGCTGGAACATATCCACTACAAATCCTTGCTGAATCCGGTCAATGAAATTGCCCAAGCCACCAGCAATAATTAGAATGAGTCCCGTCAGCATCCACTTAGAAGCTTGGATATTTTTAATCAAATACCAAACAGCAACTCCAATCACGGTACAAGTTATCAAGGCGAAAAACCACTGCTGATTTTCCAAGATAGAAAAGGCTGCACCAGTATTTCGCAGGTAGGTCAAACTGATAATCTTAGGAATAAACTTTCTAACTTGGCCCAATGAAAAATTGGAAACAATATAATACTTGACTGCCTGATCAAGAGCAATCAAAAGAATAACTAAAAAAGGAATCGCAATTTTACGTTTCATACTTCTCTTTTCTGTGCAAAATATTCTTTCATAACAGCTACAAAAGCTTCGCCGACCTGACTCAACTCTACATCTTCCCTCTTGACATAGACCATGTGATTGTCTAAATTGTCTCGTAGTTTGATGACAGTGATTCCATTTACACTGTTGCTATCCAAAAAGCCAGATCCAGTCGCATAAGCATCCGTCCGCTCCAAAATCCCATTCAGCGTAGCTCGATCCGTCACATTAAACATCTGGGAGCTAGCGCTGGTATCGACAAAATTATCAGAATAATAGAGGTACTCATCCTTTTCCTGAGTGAAGCGAACGGTTGGCAAAGTGGCCAAATCTTCCATGACCAGTTCCTCCTTTTGAGTCAGAGGATGATCTTCCCGCAGATAAATGTGGGTCTGGAAAGGGATTAGCTCAATGACCTCCAAGCCGAGCTTCTCCACCCGCTGCATAATGCCCTTACTATTCTGATTGTTGAGATAAATAATCCCAATCTCGCTGTGGCCTTGGGCCACCTCGTCCAAAATCTGCACGGTTGTTGATTCAAAAATCCGGAA
The DNA here is from genome assembly GCF_011612585.1 of Streptococcus cristatus ATCC 51100. NCBI lineage: Bacteria > Bacillati > Bacillota > Bacilli > Lactobacillales > Streptococcaceae > Streptococcus > Streptococcus cristatus. The sequence continues at coordinate 1,158,692 of NZ_CP050133.1, forward strand.
ATTCTTATATTCTGGATACTTTTGAGAAAACTCCGTAATCAATGGCGGCAAAAAATCATAGTGTTGACTGGCAATGGAAAATTCATCCTTTTCCTCTTCAGGATTGGCATACTGATTTTGAAAGACATCAAATCCTTTGACCAATTCCTGAGCTCTCTCGTAAAATTCCATACCACGGCGGGTCAAGAAGGTTCCACTACTGGTTCGACGAAAAACTTTAAATCCCAGCTCCTTTTCCAAATCTCGCACCGCGATAGATAGACTGGGCTGGCTGACATACATCTTTTCTGCTGCTTCGCGGAAAGTTCCGCTGTTGGCAATAGCCACTACATAACGCAATTGTTGAATATTCATATCTTTTTCCTTTTACAAATACTCCTAATTATACCATAAAATCTGCCTTCCTCAAAGGCAGGCAGCGACTTTCCTCTTGGAAATACATCTCTGAAATCTGCATCATTTGCCTAAAATGTCCTTTGTGTATAAGAAGGTGACATAAAGAACGACGAGCAAGGCTATTAAGACCTCAAAAGCAAGCAGAATTTGCCCAGCTAGACCAAGATTCAACACGTTCAAAGACTGCTTCAAGGCTACAGCCGAAATAACCAAAGGGAAGGTAAAGGCAGAAAATCCTGCTGAAAAAGGACGCTTGATCAAACGAGGCAGTCGCCACAAAATAAAGGCATAAAAGCATTGACCCGAAATCAAGAGCAAGCTCAACAAGACAGGATTTGGCTGAGGAAAAGTAGCTACATAAGCCGCTGTCATCAAGGAAATAGGCGCACAAATCGTTGTTGTATTCGGGCGTACATTCTCTGCTAAGCCGATTTTATAGGTCTTATAAAGAACGATTGGCAAGACCAAAATAGTCGCTAAAAGCCCGTACCAGAAGACCAGCTGCCCCAAAGCTAACTGCTGGGGAACAGCAATGGTCAGAGGAGCGACACCAATCCCGACAAATAAGACCGTCCAAGCGGGAAAGACATTCTCCCACTTGAAAGGGAACACAAAGGTCAGGATATAATAGACCATCAAGAAAACCAGTCCGCTAAAGCTCAGCCACCACAGCACTTGCGCACTAATTTGGGCAAAATTCCCCAAGAAAGTCCAGCTCGCTAGATAAGTCGAAGCTACCATTCCCTGCATAAAAAAGGTCGGGAAGACCGAGGCCACTAGCGCTTGACCTAGTTGCTCTTTGACTTGCTTGGTATGCGTCAGCATTCCCATCACTAGATGGAGGAAAAACAAGAATGCCAGACTTGCTAAAAGATAACGCAAGAGTTGACTAACATCACCAACTAAATTTCCCAAGGCTAGTAATCCTAGTACCAAGCCCGCCTGAACTAAGAATGGCTCTTTTCTCTTTATCATCAACAGATCTCCTAACCTTAAAAGCACTTTTCTCCAAAGGATAATTCTTTTATTTTCTCTTAAAATAAACTGTTTCCGATTTTCGTTTAAAGCCCAATCTTTCATACAGCCTTAGGGCACCTGTATTCTGGGCTTCTACTACGATTTGACAGACTTGTCCATTTCGGCTAGCAAGGTCATTCAGGATAGATCTGACTAGGTGACTCCCTAAGCCCTGTCCCTGAAAGGTCGGATCCACAGCTAAGGCAAACAGATAATTACTTCCAAAACTTGTATCCACTGAGCAAGACGCCACGATATGACCGTCTTTTTTCAGTACATAGAGCAGGCTATCTGGGCTCTCCAGCGCTTGACTGGCATAGTGAAGCGCAGTCTCCATCGGCATTTCAAAAATCTGCGACTGAAACGCTGCAATCTCCGCAACCATTTCCTTTATCCCAAGTAAAACTTCCACGCCTTCTTTTTCTTCTTCAGGGAAAGTTCCTGCAGCCTGCTCCAGCCAGATTTCCGTTTCTTTCAAATCATAGTCAAACTTCTCAGCAAAGGTCGGATGGTCTGCTAAAAACTTGACTTCACTGATGTATTCAATTTGAGATAAATCGTATTTCTCTGCAATTTTGAAAAATTCCTGCAAAAGAGCGCTCGCTATGCCCTGTCTGCGATAGTCAGGCAACACATAGACAGATACCTCTGCTTGCCCCGGCTCATCCGCATAAACTGATAAAAAACCGACCGTTTGATGATCTAGGTTGGCCAGAAAAAAGGCTGGCATATCCCCATCAAAATTATAGGCGTTGTCCAGATAAGGAAGACGATAAGTCCCATCTATAACGTGGCAGTTTTGAACCAGCTCAAAGAGCTGATCTTTGATTTCCTGACTAGGCTTGCTATAAATCTGTATTTCCATCATTCTCCCTCACAAACTTGTATCCATAACAAATGTGCTACGTACTATTCTACTCCAACTCACTCAGATACTCATAGCGCTCATACTTTTCAAGAAGCTGGTCATTCTTGTCATCCAGCTCCTTCTGAAGTTCCGATAGCTTGGTAAAGTCCGAACCGTTCTGCTCCATCTCCGTCTCAATGGTGGCGATGCGTGCTTCCAGCTTCTCGATATCCGCCTCGATGGTCTCCCACTCTTGCTTTTCAAAGTAGCTCATCCGCTTCTTCTGCTCCCGCGCCTTGACGGACTTTTCCTTTTCTTTCTTTTGGGAAATAGCTGCGCTGGATTGTCTAAAAGCCTTCTCATCCAGATAGTCCGTGTAGTTGCCAAAGAACTCTCTGACCTGACCATCCTCAAAAGCTAAAATCTTGCTGGCTACCTTATCGAGGAAATACCGATCGTGACTAACTGTAATCACCGGTCCTGCAAAGCCCTGTAGGAAATTTTCTAAGACCGTCAAGGTTGCGATATCCAAATCATTGGTCGGCTCATCCAGAAGCAGGACATTAGGCTTTTCCAAAAGAAGCTTGAGAAGGTAAAGCCGCTTCTTTTCTCCACCAGACAATTTCTCAATCAAAGTGCCGTGGCTTGAGCGAGGAAAAAGAAACTGCTCCAAGAGCTCAGCAATGGATGTTGTGCCGCTCCCACTCTTAACTTCTTCTGCGACTTCCTGCAAATAATTGATGACCCGCTTGGACTCATCCAGCCCTTCAATCTGTTGAGAAAAATAAGCCACTCGAACTGTCTCACCGATTATGACCTGACCAGACTGAGGCTGCAACTGACCAGCAATTAGGTTAAGCAGAGTAGACTTACCCACTCCATTATCTCCGACGATACCTAGTCGATCTTTGTTTTGCAACAAGAGATTGAAATGCGACAAAATCTGCTTGTCTCCGTATGCAAAATCCACATCTCTAAACTCGATGACCTTCTTCCCAATACGACTGGTTTCAAAGTTCATCTCTAAGTCCGTCTGATTGGTCTGACCAGCCAAATCACTTTTGAGGTCATGGAAACGATTGATACGTGCTTGCTGCTTGGTCGCTCGCGCCTGAGGCTGACGGCGCATCCAAGACAGTTCCTGCTTGTATAGCTGCTGTTTCTTGTGTAGCAGGGCAGCATCGCGCTCATCCTGCTCAGCCTTGAGCCGAACATAGTCCTGATAATTGCCCTGATACTCAACCAAGCTCCCGCCGTCCAATTCAAAAATCCGCGTGGAAATATTATCCAAAAAATAGCGGTCATGAGTAATAAAGAGAACTGTCTTCTTTGAATTTTTCAGGAAATTTGTCAGCCATTCAATCGTATCAATGTCCAGATGGTTGGTCGGCTCGTCCAGCAGCAGCAAGTCTGCCTCTGAAAGCAAAACCTGCGCCAACTGAACCCGCCGGCGTAGACCACCGGAAAGCTGGCTGATTTTTGCTGACAAATCCGAGATACCAAGCTTGGATAGGACGGTTTTTACCTGACTTTCAATCTCCCAAGCATGCAGCGAATCCATTTCTGCCATGACCTTGTCTAGACGAGCTTGCTTGGCTTCATCATAAGCTGCCATGAGCAACTCGTATTCTCGAATAAGCTGCATTTCTCGCCAATCGCTGGACAAAACAGTATCCAAGACTGTCTTTTCTTCATCGAAGTCTGGTTCCTGAGTCAAATAGGAGATTTTATAGTCAGATTTTGCTGAAAAGGGATATACATCACCATCAAAGCCTGATTTGCCAGACAAGACATCCAGAAGGGTTGTCTTTCCTGTCCCATTGACTCCAATCAGCCCGATCCGATCCAAGTCGTGAATGATAAAAGAAATCTCTTGAAAGACTGTCTTATCCCCGACAGACTTACTCAGCTTTTCAACGATAAAGTCACTCATCCAACTTGCTCCTTAATAAAGTTCATAATCTCTTCCTTGCTATTTGCCAATTCTCCGTCGACAATGGCCCATTCAATTTTATTCAGGATTTTTCCCAATTCTGGCCCTGGTTTAAAGCCATAATCTCGGATCAAATGACTGCCCGTCATCACAATCTCATGTTTGTCATGAATGGTCAGAGCAGCATGTGTCACTTCAATAGCCTCAAACTCAACTGGTAAGCCTGCTGCTTGCCTCAAACTTTCCGCCTGTAGAATCAAATCCAAATCATACTGATAGCAATCACGCTTAGAAAGACTCCGCTCCTGCCGAATCTCATAAACAGCCACTAGCTGATTTACTCGCTTTTGAAATTCATTGGACGTTTTCCAATGCTTCAAAAACTTGCGAACATCTTTTACCTTCAAAGCCAGCAAAAGCGCAGCCCAAGCCTGCTCAGAACTAGAAAATTGAAAATCTTCTTCTAAACCGTCTAGTAGTTCCTGCAAAGCTTCTGCTGAATGTTTCATATCAGGAAGAAAGTCGTAGGCAGCAGCTTTGAGCAGGCTCTCCAGACCTTTTCGCCAGAAAGGTGCCATCAAGAGCTTGTCAAACTCGATAAAAATCCGCTCTACCGATATCTTCTCCAAAAGCGGCGCGCAATCTGCCATAGCCTGAAAGGTCAACTCTTCCAAATCAAAGTCTAAACCAGCCTGAAAACGGAAGCCCCGCATGATGCGGAGAGCATCTTCATTGAAACGCTCTGAAGCCACTCCAACTGCCCGCAGAGTGCGATTTTTCATATCTGCCAAACCGTTAAAGAGGTCCACAATCTCCCCCTCTTGGTTTAAAGCAAGTGCATTGATTGTAAAATCCCTACGCTTCAGGTCTTCTTCCAAAGAGCGCACAAAAGAGACCTGACTAGGCCTGCGGTAGTCCACATAGACATCCTCAGTCCGAAAGGTCGTTATCTCGTATTCCCCCTGGCCTTCCAAGACCAGAACCGTTCCATGCTCAATGCCAACATCGACAGTCCGAGGAAAGATGGTTTTGATCTCCTCGGGATAGGCCGAGCTGGCAATGTCCACATCGTGAATCGGCCGATTCAACAGAGCATCTCGTACAGAACCGCCGACAAAATAAGCCTCAAAACCGGCCTCTTTAATCTTCTCTAATACTGGCAAAGCCTCCTGAAACTCAGAAGGCATCTTCTCTAATCTCATAGTAAATGTTCCAATCCATAGACCAATTCAGAGCGCTTCACTACCTCTTTGATACCCAGATTTACCCCAGTCATAAAGGAAACCCGGTCATAGGAGTCATGCCGCAAAGTCAGCCCTTCTCCTTGACTACCAAAGATAACTTCCTGATGGGCCACTAAGCCCGGCAAACGCACTGAGTGAATCCGCATGCCGTCAAAGGCAGCTCCACGGGCGCCAGCCAACGATTCTTCTTCATCAGCCGCTCCCTGCTGCTTGCTCGTCCGAACTTGACTGATTAATTCAGCTGTTTTGATAGCCGTACCACTCGGTGCATCTTTTTTATTGTCATGATGCAGTTCGATAATCTCCACGTCTGGGAAATACTTGGCTGCTTGGGCTGCAAACTGCATAAGCAAAACAGCTCCCAGAGCAAAATTCGGCGCAATCAAACCGCCCAGACGCTTTTGACGAGATAATTGGGTCAAGTCTTCAATCTGCTCAGGCGTGAAACCAGTCGTTCCGACCACCGGAGCAAATCCATTCTCAAGAGCGAAGCGAGTATTTTCATAAGCCACTTTGGGAGTCGTAAAGTCAATCCAGACATCTGCCTGAAGACCAGCAAGTTCTTCTTTGGTATTGAAAACTGGAACTCCCGCTACTTCCTTTTCCTCTGTGAAAGGATCTAGCAGACCGGCCAATGCCAACTCAGGATCTTCTGTTACCATCTTATAGGCTGCTTGTCCCATCTTTCCCTTGAAACCAGCAATAATGACTTTTATACTCATCTAGAACCTCTCTCTATTCTTGACTAACCGCCCTGCAAAACTCTAGACCAGCGGAATGTAGGCCAAAGCGACACTACCCTCGCCCAAGTGAGTTCCAATTACACTACCAAAGGTAGCCAGAGGAATATCATCCGCTATGCCAGCCGCTATCAGCTGCTGGCGTAAGCTTTCCGCCTTCTCTTCAGCATTCCCATGAATCACTATGATCTGATAAGAAGCGGAGGCAGTTTTTTCCTCGACTACTTCAATCAATCTCTTAATCGCTTTCTTTTCCGTCCGAATCTTTTCAAAGACTTCGATGACCCCTGCATCGTTAAAATACAGAATCGGCTTGATACTTAGGAGATTTCCCAAAATAGCTGCGCCATTGGACAAGCGACCGCCCTTAACCAGATGATTGAGATCGTCAACCATGATAAAGGCACTGGTTCCATCGATTTGTCTCTGAATCTTGAGCAAAATCTCTTCAAAATCCTGTCCTTCCGCAGCCCAAGTTAAAGCATTTTCAACCATGAGCCCCAGCGGAGCACTGGTGATTTTTGAATCAGGAAAGGCGATTTTCAAGTCAGCAAACTCGTCCTTGAGATACTGGATATTTTGATAAAATCCTGAAATCCCACTGGATAAAAAGAGCCCCAGCACATGCGTGTAATCCTCGCTGGCAAGGCGCGTCAACGTCTCCTCCAACTCTGCCACACTAGGCTGACTTGTCTTTGGCAAATCATCTGCAGCAGCCATTTTCTCATAAAACTCACTGGCTGTCAGATTTTTTCCTTCCACATAAGTCTCTCCAGCAATCACTACTGGAATATCGAGCACAAAAAGATGGTCATTTCCACGAAGGCTATCAGGTAAAAAAGCGGACGAATCCGTTATAACCGCTAATTTCATCATTAGAACTCCAAATTAATACCTGGCAAATCTAGCGCAATCTCAGTCACTTCATAAGTCAAGCGATTGAGCATAGTCAAACAAGGACGCGCCAATTCTTCCACTTCTTCATGCTCAAACTCACTAGGTTCCTGCACCAAACGTCCTTGAATATGATTTGTCTGCGTGATCGTTCCACTAATTACAAAACGATCAAACACAATCATGAAAGTCAAAATCACAATCATGGATGTTGAATTCTTTTCTTCATTTCTTTCAATCAGCTGAAAATTCACGTCAACTTTTGTTTCAGGTGTTCCATTCTCTTTTTCCCATTCAAAATTGCGTGCATCAAAATGATACTGGCTGACAAATTCTTGTTCACGTTGTAATTCCATTACTATTCTCCTAAAAATATACGATAGTCCATTATAACATAATTTGATGTATCTTTCTAGCGATAATTGTTTTCAGGGCTCTATCCGGATAGGAAATGGTAACGGATTCTCACAAAGTCTGAAGCTGATTCTGGGCGTAATTTTTCCATACTTCCAAGTACTCACTCGTTTCACCTGTTTCTCTACGCTTAAAGAATAGATTAAATAAAAATCCAACAAAGCCTGGATAAGATTGTATTCTTACCAATTGGCAGGTCGAAGAAGTCAAAGGAATCACTTGACAATTTAAAATCGAATGCAGAAGAGAGTGTCTCGCATGTATCTCAATCAAAAAGGCTTCCTCATTGACCTCGCTTATTTCGCAAGACATTTTTATTCCTTCTTTTGTCACAATATCGTATTTTCTTCCTTCGTAGAAAAAGTCTTCTCCGCCCTCAAAGTGAATGGCTTGATTTGTTGATAAATTAGGAAGCCATTTATCCATCATTTTCAATGATTCCCAAGCAATTTTTGCATTCATATTCACAACTAACTTATCTGTATATGTTTTCATAATCTTATCCCATCTATTCAAATTATGGCAAAAAGAATCTTGATAAAGCATCAAGATTCTTTCGCATATGTTTTATTTTTCAAGTGGTTTACGCAAATATCCGAAAAGAATACCGCTGACAACTGCACCAATCAAGACATAGACAAGGTAAAGGATTGGGTTGTTTGTCAAACCGATGACGAAGATTCCTCCGTGAGGAGCCATAAGTTTGATGCCAGACAGACCAACAAGTGCACCTGTAAGAGCTGAACCGACGATAAAGCTTGGGATTGCACGGGCTGGGTCAGCAGCTCCAAATGGAATCGCACCTTCTGTGATGAAAGAAAGCCCCATAACGATATTTGTCAAACCAGAATCACGTTCTTCGGTAGTAAATTTATCTTTGAAAAGCAGAGTTGCCACGAATACTGCAAGCGGTGGAACCATTCCGGCTGCCATAACCGCTGCCATGACTGGAGAACCACCAGTTGAAACAGTGCTTGCCAGTGTACTTGTACCAAATACATAAGCTGCTTTGTTGACTGGTCCACCCATATCGACAGCCATCATACCACCGACTAAGAGACCGAGAAGAACCGCAGAGCTTCCGCTTAGACTAGCAAGGAAATCGTTGAGGGCTGTATTGATTGCTGACATAGGGATATTGACTGCCAGCATAAGGAATCCAGTCACAAGAACACCAAGAAGTGGCAAGAGCAAGATGGAACGAATACCTTCAAGTGAGCGAGGCAGACCTGCAAGTAATTTGCGAAGGACTAAAATCACACCACCAGCTAAGAAACCACCGACCAGAGCTCCAAGGAAACCAGATGATACACCCGCTAGAGAGAGTGTCTTCTCACCACCTGCAGCATAGGCAACACCACCAAATGATGCACCGCTGCTAGCAATTGCACCGGCTACGAAACCAGAAACCAAACCTGGCTTTTCAGCGATTGAGTAGGCGATATAACCAGCCAATACTGGCAACATGAAGCCAAAGGCTGCACCACCAATTGCCTTAAATTGAGCTGCAATCTCATGATAGCTTCCCAGATTAGAAAGCTGATCTTTTGGTACACCTAAGATCTGATCCAGCAAGAAGGCAATGGCAATCATAATCCCGCCACCAATAACGAATGGCAACATTTGAGAAACACCGCTCATCAAGTGCTTGTAGAAAGCACCACCCAAGCTAAGTTTTTCATTGCTGCTAGCTACTGCAGCGCCACCGTTAGCAGCCTTGTAGACTTCGGCATTGCCAGAAAGAGCTAAATTGATGAGTTCTTCTGTCTTGCGGATACCGTCTGCAACCGGGCGACTGATTAAAGGTTTGCCGTCAAAACGATCCATTTCAACAGCCTTGTCTGCTGCGATGATGACCGCTTTAGCTTTTTTAATGTCTTCTGCTGTCAGTTTGTTGCCGACACCGCTGGCACCATTGGTTTCAACCTTGATGCCGACACCCATTTCAGCAGCCACTTTTTGAAGGGCTTCTTGAGCCATGTAAGTGTGGGCAATCCCTGTTGTACAAGCTGTAACAGCTACGAGGAAGTAGCCAGATTCGTTGGCAGGAGCAACAGTTGCAGGCTCTTCTGCTTTTTCTGAAGCTTGGTCAAAAAGAGCAATAACTTCATCTGGCGAAGATACTTTACGCAATTTGTCAGCAAAACCGTCTTTCATCAAGTATTGAGACAATTCTGCCAAGGCAGCCAAGTGGGTGTCGTTAGCACCTTCTGGAGCTGCAATCATGAAGAAGAGGTCTGTTGGTTTACCATCCAAGCTTTCATAGTCAACACCCTTATTTGACTTGGCAAAGAGAACGGTTGCTTCTTTGACAGCAGAGTTCTTACTGTGCGGCATAGCGATTCCGTCACCCAAACCAGTTGAAGTCAAGGCTTCACGCGCCAAAATGCCTTCTTTAAATGTTTCAAAATCCGTCACATAACCGTGATCGACCAAGCTTTTGATCATCTCTTCGATGACGGCTGTTTTTTCAGTTGCCTGCAAATCTAGCAACATGACATCTTTTCTCAATAGGTCTTGAATTTTCATCGTTTTTCTACCTCAACTTTTTCATATGTTTCTTTAATAAATTCCGCAGTTGCCAAGTCATCTGAGAAGGTAGTTGCTGTTCCACAAGCGACTCCCCATTTGAAGGCTTCTACTGCATCTTTGGATTTGACAAATTCACCTGTAAATCCAGCGACCATAGAGTCGCCAGCTCCAACTGAATTTTTCACTGTCCCCTTGATTGGTTTTGCGAAGTAGGCTCCCTCAGATGTGACAAGGAGTGCACCGTCCCCAGCCATAGAGATGATAACGTTTTGGGCACCTTTAGTCAGCAATTCTCGAGCATATTTCTCGATTTCATCTAAACTTTCGATTTTCACTCCAAAGATGGCTCCAAGTTCGTGATTGTTTGGTTTGACCAAAAGTGGCTGGTAGTCTAAACTATCAATCAAGCTCTGTCCTTCAAAGTCGCACACTACTTGCGCACCAGTCTGGCGCGTCAAGGCAATCAGCTCCTTGTAGATGATATTACCTAGGTTCTTGGCACTTGAACCTGCAAACACAACTGTATCTTCGGCAGTCAAGCTGGATAAAATAGCTTTCAATTCTTCTAACTGTGCTGGTTCGACAGTTGGACCTGTTCCATTGATTTCTGTTTCTTGGTCTGCTTTAATCTTGACATTGATACGCGTATCTTCTGCCACTTGGACAAAGCGTGTCTCGATTTCTTCCTCTGCCAATGTATCTGTGATAAATTTACCAGTAAAGCCTCCGATAAATCCAGTCGCTGTGTTTGGAATATCCAAGCGTTTCAAGACACGACTGACATTGATTCCTTTCCCACCAGCAAACTTATCATCACTGTCCATCCGATTAACACTACCGATCTCTACTTTATCTAAGCGGACGATATAGTCAATGGATGGATTGAGTGTGACTGTATAAATCATGCTTCTATTACCTCCGTTTTTTCTTTAATCTTTTGAATCACTTCAGATTCAGTTTGGTTTGTAATGAGCCTTGCGCGCGATACTGGTGCCACTTTTGCAAAAGATGTATTGCCCAACTTTGAGGCATCAGCCAAAACATAAGTTCTCTTAGCATTTTCGAGAATAGCGCGTTTCACTGCTCCTTCTTCCATATCCGGAGTCGTGAAAAATCCATCGTCAATTCCATTCATTCCGATAAAAGCCTTGTCAAAATTTAGTTGTCCGATTTGATTTAGAGCGACACCGCCGATACTGGCATCTGTCGACCGTTTCACGACACCACCAATAATCACAGTGGGAATGTTGCGCTCCACCAGCTTAGTCGCATGGTGGATAGAGTTGGTCACCACTGTCACGCTTGGATCATGCAATTCATTGACTAAGAGTTCATTGGTTGTCCCTGCATCAATAAAAATGACATCGTATTCTTGAATCAAGCTGGCTGCTTTTTGAGCAATCCTAGTTTTTTCTTGAATGTTTTTGATAGATTTTTCTTGATTGCTTTCTTCCTCCTGCAAGAAGTGAAGACTCTCGGCACCGCCATGCACACGCCTCAACTTCCGCTCGCTTTCAAGCTCATCTAAATCTCTTCTAACAGTTGATTCTGAAGTGTTTAAAGCTTTTACTAGATACTCTAAAGAAACAAATTTATCTTTCATAACTTTCTCGAGAATCAGCTGCTTTCTTTTCGACTTCAGCATAGAATACCTCCTCTGCAATCGATTACAGTTCTATTATATAAGATTAAATTTCAAAGTCAAGCATTTTCTATCATTTTCTATCAAAATAAATTATTTGTTTGAATATAGAAAAAAGAAGCCTATTAGGCCAGATTGAAGACAAACATTCCAAATGGTGTTTGTCTTTTTCTGTTTGTCAGGCTAATATTTCATCTTTTGATAGAATAATGGTCATTTGAACAAAATAAAAAGGCTTGTCCACCCTCATTTTTACTAGTTTTTTAAGATTCAAACACGCCAAAGTAAGCCCAACCTTATCTTCCATTTTGGACTTTCCTTTCTCTCTGGTGTATCTCAAGTTATGATATTCCTTAGCAGTCCCAAAGAGTCGCTCAATTGTTTCCTTGCGCTTCTTATAAAGCTCCTTCATCCCTCTTTTGTGGCGAATCTCTTCACAAAATTCAAGGTCATCTTTCCATACATGTCTTGTGATGACTTTCTGCTGATTCTGGCTCTGGGTACAAACTGATGATAGGGGACAGGCGACACATACTTTTGGATCACTCTTATACTCACGGTAGCCTGCTCGGGTCGTCGTGCGATAGGTTAACACTTGGTTCTCTGGGCAGAGGTAACAGTCATAGAAGGCATCATAAACAAAATCACCGGGCCTTAAGTTCCCTTTTACACCCTTGGGGCGGGTATAGGGAAAGACAGGGATGATGTTTCGCTCTAATAAATAATGAGCAATAGCTGGGGTCTTATAGCCTGAGTCCGCAATAATGTAGCGTGGGGAGAAAGCTTCTATCTTTGAAAAAAGGGCAGGGAAAGCCTGACTATCGTGTACATTTCCTGCTTCAACACTATAAGCTAGTGCCCAACCATGCTTGTCACAAGCTACCTGGGCAGAATAGGCAAATACTTCCTTGTGTTGACCCTTGTGGAACCAGCCACTCTCTGGGTCTGTCCTTGAGATTTTCTTTTCTTTAGCCTCGCTTTCTTTTGCGGGCTTTAAGGACTTTTTTTCATGTTTCCTCCTATCTAAATCAATCTCAACTTCCAATTGCTCACTCATAAATTTAGCTTGTTGGGCAACCATTTTCTTACGATATTTGTGACTGTTAGCTGCCGCTTTGATGTGAGTACCATCCACAAATAGTTCCGAAGGATCAATTAAGCCAGCACATAAAGCTTGATGGAGCACTCGCGAAAATATCTCTGAAATTAATTCTTTATCTTGAAAACGACGACTGTAATTCTTTCCATAGGTGGTAAAATGAGGGACCTTGTCATCCAAGCTTAGTCCAAGAAACCAACGATAAGCTACATTTACTTCAATATCTTTAATGGTTTGGCGCATGGAGCGAATGCCATAAAAACATTGAATCAAAGAGATTTTGACTAACATGACAGGATCGAGACTAGGACGACCATTATCTGGACTATAGGTGTCTTCTACCAAGTCATAGATAAAATCAAAATCAAGCTTTGAATCCACTTGGCGAAGAAAGTGATCCTCTGGGACCAATTCGTCGATCGTATAGAAGCCATATTGGCAGCGATGATAATCAGGTTTTTCTTTGTGAAACATAGAGAATACCTCACAATTCTTCTCACCTCTATTATACGACTTTACAAAAAGAAAAGCCCTTAGAAAAGTGTCTTCTAAGGACTTTGTCTTCAATCTGAAGAAGCCTATTAGGCTTCTTTTTATTCCTTTATTATCTTGTAGTGATATAGACAAGAAGGATCGGTAAAAAGGCAGCAAGTACACATAAGATTGAAAATACCCAGAACCAGACTGATTTAAGAGCTTGCTTATATGTTCCCGGCTGAGATCTATTTTCAGTAATATAAGCTTTAATTTTCGACCTATTTAGGATGAGTACAATCAATACAACCGTTGTTCCTGCAGTCATCAATCCATAATTTATGAGATTCACGATACTTTTTGGAATATAGTTGGTCAGGAAATCAAGCCCCTCTGCGATGACCAAATTATTGAAAATATGGAAGAAGATCACCCAGAAAATAGAATATTCAAAAGCGATGTAACCAAATCCCAGACCAATCAGAGCTGCAAAATACACCTGATAGAGATTTTCATGAAACAGTCCGAAAAGAAGAGCCGTCATGACAATGGCAAAAACTTTTCCGTGTTTTTCCAAGGCTCGCAATCCTGCTCCTCGAAAAATAATCTCCTCCGTAATCGGTGCCATGATCGTTGTATAGATAAACATGGTGATTGAATGAGAACTAAAATCCTGTGATAAAATCTCAGAAAGATCCAAACCAAAGAGCGACAAAATAGCATTCATGATCTGACTCGTCAAAGTGCTAAACAGCTGAGAGAAAAACAAAAAACAAATCATGAAGAAGAAGACTTTGGCTGTCATTTTTTTATTTTTCTTGCGCAAATCTCGAGTAAAAAGCTGCTTGCCTCGGAAAATCGTGAAAATAAGCACTCCCACACAAGAAGCGATAATGTAGGAACCGCCATCTTTATCCATAAAACTTTTTACAAATTCCTCAGTCTTACCTATATCAAAGCCCTGCTGAAAAAGAACAAAGAAATAGGAAAAGATAGTATAAAGGATAACGACCACAAGCATCACGATAGAATAAGTGAAGCAGCTTGCTGAAAATCTCCCCAAATCTTTCTTGGGATTTAAAGGTTCAGGTAACGTATTCATAAATTCTCCTTTGGTATTATTAGCTACGAGTCTTTCTACTGAAAAAATACAAACTTAAAAAGATTCCCTCGTAAAGAAGAGCAAAAAGAATAAAGGTGTGCATGAAAAATTCTTCTGGCAAAATCCAGATGACTGGATCCTTGGCTGGATCAAATAGCCATGTATTGTCTCCCACAAAAAGCACTTGATGAAAGAGCGTAAAAAAGCTGTCAAAACCAATCAAGCCAGCCAAACAAATCATGACAAATGGCAATACGCTCAAGATAAATAAGCTTCTTTGATAAAGAGCTAAAAATCCTTTTTTGACCACTTTTTTGATAAAGAAGATCAAAGCAGGCAGAGTAACTAGAAAAATAGCTTGCGCCAAGTGAAAAAGATACTTGACCGCTTGAAAATGATGCAGACCTGCTGCCGAAGAGCGAAAATCCGGCATCGACAGCTTCTGACTAAAAGGATTTGTCAAGTAATTCATCAAAATGTTGAAATTATACTGGATAGTCTCTGCTTTCAAATGAACCTTATCGGACAAAGCGAAATAGGAAATTTCCAGCGGGTAAAACAACCAAGCTAGATAAATGGTCAACAAAATGGCTACTGCCAGCAAGCACAAAACGCTGGCTGAAAATCTCAACTTATCACGCATCAAAGTCCCACTCCGCTAGGCTAGACAAGACATGCGTCGGTTGGATAGGCAGATTTGGCACCTCTTCTGGCAGGGTAAAGCCTGTCGTAACCAAAAGAGTCGGAATGCCATTGTCGATTCCCGCTCGAATATCTGTCAGGTAGTTATCGCCGACCATAACCACATCCTCACGCGCCAGCCCTAGATGCTCAATGGCTTTTTCCATAATGATGGCATTGGGCTTGCCGATAAAGGTCGGCTCAACACGAGTAGCGGCTTCCAAGAGAGCATTGATAGCACCCGCTCCCGGCTGCAGTCCTCGCTCAGTCGGAATATTGAGATCGGGATTGGTCCCAATAAAGTGAGCACCCTTTTGAATGGCCAACGTCGCTATTGTCAGTTTCTCATAATCCACTTCCCAGTCCAGACCCACTACCACATAGTCGGGATTTTCTGTATCTTCCTCATAGCCAGCTTCTTCAATGGCATGTTTCAGTCCGACATCACCGATAACGTAGACTTTCTTGCCCAGATTTTTCTCCTGCATATAATCAATGGAAGCTAAAGTCGCTGTGTAAATAGTTTCAAGCGGCGTCTCAATGTTGAAATTCTCAGCCAACATGGTCTGAACCATTTCTGGCGTGCGCGTAGTATTATTGGTCACGAAAAGATAGGGAATCTTGCGCTTCTGCAACTCATGCACAAAAGCTTCGCCAGCCGGAATCCGGCTCTTTCCCTTATAAATCGTCCCATCTAAATCAATCAAATATCCTTTATAAGTCATATATTACTTTCTAATCTTTTTCAATCTCTTGCCAAGTGATTATAGCCTGAGCATTGACTTCACCGTCACTGGAAATCTGGTGATTACTCTGCAGACCGTCTAGGTCGTAGCTAGAAGCAATCATGCCGCCTGGTCGGACTTCCTTAACATACTTCAGGTTGATTTTCTGAGGAATATGCTGGGTAAGGAAATCTGCTCCCATGACCTCAAAAATCCAGTCCAGATACTTGCTATTGTTGACATGTCCATTCATATCCAAGTCGTAAAAGCGCACATGATAGTCCTTGCTGACAGGATTTTCTAAGTTTGGATATTTAGGGCCACGCAGCAATTTCTTGGAAAACTCTGATTGATATGGTGCTACAATCTCTGGTTCAACTGCATGAACCTTGCGACTATCCCGATCCATAAGGACAAAGGTTGCCATCATCTGGATAATAGCCTCGCCCGCTTCATCAAAAATCGTAAAGCGACGGTAGCAAAAAAGCCGATTGTAAGTCAATGCTTCTGTCTCAATGGTAATTTCCTCTGCAAAGCGAGGAAGACGAGTAACATCGATATCATAGTCCGTGATAATCCAGACTAGATTATACTGCTCCAGCATGTCCTTGTCGCTGACGCCGAGCTCAATCGACTGCATGCCTGATACCTGCAAAGACAGTAAGATGACATCAGGCAGCTTGATATGGCCGTTCATATCTGCCATATCAAAAGGAATTTTCATTTTCATTTGATAAGTTAAGCCCATGATTTACTCCAATATAAATTTCTCAGCAACCGTATCGCCCCAAAAGAGGCCTTGTTTGGTCATGCGCACGATGTCTCTGTCAGGCACTAGCAAGCCCCGCTCAGTCAGCTCAGACACAACAGCTCCGTATTGATCTTCAAAGGAGAGACCGAATTTTTCCTCAAAACGCTTTTTAGAAACACCTGACTTCTTGCGCAATCCCAGAAACATCTCTTCTTCCATCTGTTCTTTCAGCGTCAGCACTTCTTCCTGCACACGGGCATTACCCGCTTCCACCGCCTGCAGATAATGACGAATGGGGCCGTGATTTTTATAGCGAACACCATCAACATAGCCAGACGCTCCCGCTCCGATACCATAATACTCCGCATTGTCCCAGTACATGAGATTGTGGCGGCTCTCAAAGCCTGGCTTGGAAAAGTTTGAAATCTCATAATGCTCAAAGCCAGCCTTTTCCAGCTCAGCTATAATGTATTCAAACATCTCCGCTTCCAAGTCTTCCTTGGGCAGAGGCAACTTCCCACGCCGCATCCGATTCATGAAGACCGTATGATTTTCCAAAATCAAGCTGTACAGACTCATGTGGGGAATATCCAGAGCAATGGCCTTGGCTACATTGGTTTTCACATCCTCCATAGTCTGCTTGGGAAGGGCATAAATCAGGTCAATCGAGATATTATCAAAACCTGCTTTTTTGAGATTGGCAATGTTCTCATAGATATCCTTTTCCAAGTGACTGCGGCCAATCTGCTTGAGCATGCGATCATTAAAGGTTTGCACGCCCAGCGAAACCCGATTGACAGGCGAGTCTTTAAGTACAGCAATCTTCTCCTGATCCAAGTCCCCAGGATTGGCTTCAATGGTCAGCTCCTCAAGATAAGACAAGTCCAGCTTGTCCGTCAGCTTTTCCAGCAAAAAAGCCAACTGAGGCGCCGATAGAGCCGTCGGAGTCCCTCCTCCGATATAGAGGGTGCGGAGCTTTTTGATGTCGTAAGAATGATATTCCTCAATCAAATGCTCCAGATAACTATCTACCGGCTGATTTTTGATAAAAACCTTTGAAAAATCGCAGTAATAACAAATCTGAGTACAAAAAGGGATATGCACATAGGCAGAAGTTGGTTTAGTTTGCATAGTATTTATTATAGCATAAAATTAGCGACAAAGCCCCCTTGGAAAATAGAATAAAAAAACTCAAGAAATAGAAAAATTCCTTGAGTTAATGTTGAAAGAGCATCTGTTCGAGCAGATCACGGATAAAGCAACTGCTGAATCACTAAAACATGGCTCTCTTCTACGCCATATAAACTATGAAGTTCATTCGGCTCCATTGTCAGAAAACTTCCCGGCACCAATTGTACAGTTTCTCCTAAGGCAGTAAAATCCACCTTCCCTTCTAGACAGACAACTGTAACAAGAGCATCTGCGCTATGTTCAGGAATTTGTTTTCCTTTAGCAAGGTACAAATGGCGGATAAGACGTCCTTGCTCTTCGACCGGAGTTTCAACCATATCAACATTTGGATCTATTGAGTAAAATTTCATCGTTTTCCCTCCTTTTCTTCATTTTAGCATAATTCCGAAGAATTGTCTGAATTTTTTAATATTCCTAATTACTACCTACAAAGTTACAAAATATGGTATTTTCATCATGCTCTGTTAAATTAATTTCTTAAATATAAAAAGATTTAAGAACGTCATCTAAAATAGATCTTTTCTTCAATCTAGAAATTTGGTTTAAATTAGATTTCAAAATCATTGAATTCCATAAGCCATACTGATCTGGATTTTAGCAACTCCATTCTGCAGGCTGATTTTGTCAATGCTGAATGGACTCTGCGGCAGAGATAGAAGGAAACTATCTCCCTCCGTTGTGATAGTCGAATTAGAGGTCTGCAGTTGCTGCTTCAGCATGCCAGTCACCCAGGATTTAGGGATAGGAAGGATGCCTAGCTTGGCGCTATCAATTGTGATGTACAAGGCACTCCCCTTCACCGTCACATCCACTTCTAGATCCAGCTTACTATCAATAAAAAATAGCTTAACCGGATACTGGATGCGCAGCTTATTGCCTTCAATGCTGTAAGCACTGTTCAGCAGCTCCTGATTCTCGCTATCAGTCAGCGAAGACTTGAGAAGCTGATTAAGCTGAACACTATTGAGAGAGACCTCAGTGCTGACTCCCTGAGCTGTTGCATTAGCATTGTTCAAAGTCGGCTCAATCATACTTTCCCACGAAGTATTCGCTTGAACATTTTTTAGTTGTTCATTCGGATTGATAGAAGAAGGAACCAGAAATAGCACTGCTGCAAGCAACAGCACCAAGACAATTCCCACCAATCTTTTGATCAATTTCATATCTGTCTTCCTTTACTTTGAGAAATCTCCTTAGCTGAAAACACAGAAAGGATTTATCTCATTTTACACTATTTTTACATCATTTTCTGTAACAAAGAGATTAAAAGACTAACAATCCTATGAAAAAGGCTGGGACAAATAATCCCAGCCTCTTAGTCGCATATCGCCTGTATAACAAGGCTTAGCATAGATAGCCTATTTTTACTTAATCACTTGTTGCGTTTTAGCATAGTTGGCTTCGACTGCTTCTTTTTCAGATTTCCACCATTCTTGGTTGTCTGTGTACCACTTGATGGTCTCTTTGAGACCTGCTTCAAAGTTGGTAAACTCTGGCTTCCAACCTAGCTCATCACGGAGCTTGCTAGCATCAATGGCATAGCGGAGGTCGTGACCAGCACGATCTGTCACATGGTCATAGGCATCAGCTGGCTGCCCCATTTCCTTGAGAATCAGCTCCAGCACTTCCTTATTGTTCTTCTCACCATCAGCACCGATCAAGTAAGTTTCGCCGATTTGTCCCTTGGTCAGAATCGTCCAAACACCTGATGAATGGTCATTGGTGTGAATCCAGTCACGGACGTTCTTGCCTTCACCGTAGAGTTTTGGCTTGATACCGCTCAAGATATTAGTGATTTGACGCGGAATGAACTTCTCGATGTGCTGGTAAGGACCATAGTTGTTTGAACAGTTAGAAATAGTCGCTTTGACGCCAAATGAACGAACCCAAGCTTTGACAATCAAGTCTGAAGCTGCCTTGGTTGATGAGTAAGGCGAGCTTGGGTTGTACTTGGTTTCAGCCGTAAATTTCTCACCCGGTCCTTCTCCATGACCTGGCAAGTCTTCACGCAGAGGCAAGTCTCCATAAACCTCGTCAGTCGACACATGGTGGAAACGAATATCGTACTTACGAGCTGCTTCCAAAAGCGTGTAAGTTCCGATAAAGTTGGTGTGAATAAATGGACTCGGGTCATTAAGCGAGTTATCATTGTGGCTTTCTGCCGCATAGTGAACGATAGCATCAGCTTCAGAAGCCAGCTTATCTACCAAGTCTGCATCAGCAATATCTCCAACAACCAACTCAACGCGGTCGCCTAAAATTTCTTCGATATTGGCACGATTACCCGCGTAAGTCAGCTTGTCCAGCACTGTCACATGGACATCTGGAAAGTTATTGTAAACATAGTGGACAAAGTTAGAACCGATAAAACCAGCTCCACCTGTCACGATAATTTTTTTGTATTCAGTCATTTTTATTCCTTAAACTTTTTTATAATTGCCTTAAGTGGTGGGGACGCAAGCAAACCTCCGGTTTCATTGCTTATTTTTGAGCCTAATGTCTCAAAAATCCCCTGTCATGTAACAAACTAAACAATTTGTTACATGACTTACACCACAGTGGCAATCATTTCTTTAATTCGCTTCGCTCGGATTAGAGCTGAGGTAAATCATATATTTCAGTATCAATTAATGAATCAGAAAAGAAATCTTCTTACAGATCTTCTTTTCTTAATGGTTTGACATCCTTAAGTAATGGATGGTTCTTGTCTGCTTCTGAGACTTCTGCTGCTTCTAGGTTTTCCCACTGGATGCCTAGAGCTGGGTCTGCATAGTTGACAAAGGCATACTTGGGTTTGAGTTCCAAAGCCCAGTAGTCATTGACCAGATAGCTATAAGAAACTGTGTCAGAAAGGACTTGGAAGCCATTGGCTACGCCTCGAGGTACAAAAATTCCCTTGCTGGCATCGATTACTGTCTGGTAAGTATTACCAAAGGTCTCACCTTCACGCAGGTCTACCCAAGAACCAAGCACCTTACCGTCATCTGCAACAGAAATGTACTTGTCCCATGGTTCAGCATGAAGACCACGCAGGACATTTTTACGAGAAAAGCTGACATTATTTTGCAGTTTTCCTTCTGCAAAGAAGCTTTCAGGAAAGCCTAGCGGCAGCATTTTTTCCTTTTGAAAATTTTCCTTAAACCAGCCTCGGTTGTCTCCACGAACAGGAATATCAAATTCTAGCATTCCAGGAATTCCGGGAACCTCACGCGCTGCTAATTCCTTATCAAAAAATTGTTCTGTCATCTTCTTATGCTTCTCCAATCAAACGGAGCAAGTATTGTCCGTATTCATTCTTCTTCAACGGCTGCGCCAATTCGTGCACTTGCTCTTTAGTGATATAGCCCATACGATAGGCAATTTCTTCCAGATTTGCCACCTGAACGTTCTGCATCCGCTGAACTGTTTCGATATATTGAGCGGCCTCTAAGAGACTTTCATGGGTACCTGTATCCAACCAGGCAAAACCACGTCCCATGAGCTCAACAGACAAGTCACCACGATCCAAGTAAGCCTTGTTAACATCAGTGATTTCCAATTCTCCGCGAGGACTTGGCTTGATGTTCTTGGCAATTTCTACAACATCATTATCGTAGAAATACAGTCCTGTAACTGCATAGTTAGATCGCGGCTGTTCTGGTTTTTCTTCGATGGAGATAGCATTCATATCTTCATCAAATTCTACAACACCAAAACGTTCTGGGTCCTTGACATGGTAGCCAAAAACAGTTGCTCCTTTTTCCTTAGCAGCAGCATTTTGGAGCATTTTACTCAGACCTGGTCCATGGTAAATATTATCCCCAAGAATCAGCGCCACGCGGTCATCTCCAACGAAATCAGCCCCAATGATAAAGGCTTGTGCCAGCCCGTCCGGACTTGGCTGCTCAGCATAAGAGAGCTTGATGCCAAACTCAGAGCCATCACCCAGCAAATCCTCAAAACGAGGCAGATCCGTCGGAGTGGAGATAATCAAGATGTCCTTGATACCAGCCAGCATAAGAGTTGACAGTGGATAATAAATCATGGGTTTGTCATAAACCGGCATGAGCTGTTTTGACGCAGCGCGGGTCAATGGGTACAAACGAGTACCAGAACCACCTGCAAGAATAATACCTTTCATATGAGTTTCCTCTCTTAATGTATTCCCTTTATTTTACCATTTTTGAAAGCGGATGTCATCCTTTTCACTAGACTCAAATAAAAGAAAAAGAGCGGAAATTCCGCTTTCTTCCACTCTTTTATTCCAAGTTGGCATCAGCCCAAAGCCACATCCAAGACCATCATGAGAACAAAGCCCACCATGAGACCTAAAGTCGCCACATCAGTATTGCCATTGGTCTGCGAATCCGGTATCAGCTCCTCTACCACCACGAAAATCATAGCTCCTGCCGCAAAGGAGAGGGCATAGGGCAGAATTGCAGTAATGGCCATTACTGCAACAGCTCCCAGCACTGCTCCAACAGGCTCTACAATCGCGGACATAGAACCCCAGTAAAAGGCTTTAAGCC
The DNA here is from genome assembly GCF_011612585.1 of Streptococcus cristatus ATCC 51100. Taxonomy (NCBI): domain Bacteria; kingdom Bacillati; phylum Bacillota; class Bacilli; order Lactobacillales; family Streptococcaceae; genus Streptococcus; species Streptococcus cristatus. The sequence continues at coordinate 1,180,882 of NZ_CP050133.1, forward strand.
GAGACTTGCCGTCCGTCCGAATCGGAATGGATAGAGCCGCTCCTTCTGGGACGTTTTGCAGGCCAATTCCCAAAGCTAGACCAATCGCGCCGACAAAGGCTTCCAGACTAGGATTAGCAGCCAAAGCGCCAAAGGCTACTCCGACTGCCAAACCTTCTGGAAAATTATGAATGGTAATGGCTAAAAAGAGCAGAGCCGTCTTGGACAGCTTCTTTCGGCTATGCTTAGGAACACTCTCTGCCTCCGAAATGTCTTTGCTCAAGTGCAAGTGAGGCACCACCGCATCAATCAGCCGCAGGAAAAAACCTCCCACTAAAAAGCCAATCGCTGCAGGAAACCAGGATAGCTTGCCATAAGAAACTTCCGCATACTCAATCGACGGTGCTAAAAGCGACAAAAGGAAGCCGCAATCATAACGCCCGCCGCAAAGCCCATCATAATATCCAGCAGCTTGCGACTGACCTGTTTAAAGAAAAATACAATAGCCGAGCCCACAATAGTACATCCCCATGTAAAAAGCCCAGCCAAGAGTGCCTGTATAACCACAGGCTGCGATCGTAACCAGTCCATAACTTCTCCTTATCCTCTGAAATCAATCATACAAAATCGTCTTGGTTTCTCCGATACAGTGTTTTTCCTCATTCCAGTAATGAATCCGCTCGAAAGAGCCTTTCCTCCAGTAGAGAGGCAAACGTTCACGTATGTCGTTCTGCATATCTATTTGGTCAAGTTCCGAAATCTTCCACCATTTGGGCTCCCCTTCATGATCGTTTCCCCTAACTTGCCCCTCAAAGGCAGTACAAAGAAAATCGTAATACACATACCGTTCTTTTTTACTCGGATTAGTGAAACCTGAAATTCCCTTCAATTCCAAGTTTAGAGCAGTCAGCCCCGTTTCTTCTTTTAATTCGCGCCTTGCAGCCTCAAAAAAAGATTCTGGAAACTCCACTTTCCCGCCCGGTTGTATCCACCCTTTAAAATTATCATGCTGGCGATTAAGCAGTAAAATTTCTTCGTCTTTTTTCACACAAATATTGACCCAATTCAAAATAGTTTCTGTCATATCAAACCTTCTCCACATGGAACTAATAACTTTAAGAAAGACGCGTTCATGATGATTATACAACCACAAGCTGAAATCGGAAACAAGCTCCCCAAAAATTTATTCCAAGTTAATATTGTTTATTTTGGATAGAAAATCGAACGATCTGATGATTTTGAACAATAACCTCGTATTTACCAAATCCAGAATACTTACTATGTTTCCCGACACTAATGACTATAAGATAACGTGCATTTGGTAGCTTGGTTAAGGCTAGCTGCTCTTGTAAAATCTGCTTGATTTTATCATCATTCTTCTGGTCTTGGCCAATACTAATGATAGATCCATCGTCTTGCTCCACGTTCAAAATTACCTTCATTTCAATGGCAAGAGCCTCTTTTTCCAACATGTCAGAAATAGGGATTGGATACAAGCCCTGCAAAGGCTGGCCTTCTGCCCGATTCTTCTTTATAAGAGCCTCGTATACATCAATATGTGGCGCATCCTTATCTATCATAAAATCAAGGGATTCTAAATATAATTTCTTCTTATCCGCTCTTGTGAAGCTATCTTTTACAGTTTCTAAAGTTTCACTATACCCCGGACTCAGCTCAAGTCCCGTATAAGCGATACTAGGGAAAGCTTGATAAATAGCATATCCCTTTTCAAGCTGTAGGTCAATATCCGTTTTTCCATATTTCTCATCCCGAGAGGTGTAGTACTCAATTCGGTCACCGATCTTAACCGTTTTCCCCTCAATTTCCTCAGAATACTCAGCACTGATTAGATAACCAGCAAAAGAGGTATAGTTTTTATTAGCATCTAAAACTCTGACCGTTCCTTCAAATCCACTCTGCTTATAAGAGCGCTGAACAGCCTGTATCATTTCATATTTCGGCACTCGTACAAAAACTCCCCACATATCTATGAAATTCAGAAACATAGAGACAAGAGCCATGAGAAAAACGATCACCACACTAGATAGGAAACAGCCCAAAACACCGAAGCCTATTTTCTTTTTTGTATTCTTTGCTAGTTCCTGATTTCCTCCATTATTTTGAGCATCAAGAGAATATTGAGAACGATTTTTGTGTCTAATAAATAGAATGAGTGAGATTGATATTAAGATTGATATTACTAGTAAAAGTAAAACGAGGAATATTATAATCATTTGTTTTCCTTAAGTATCTTCTTCTCCACGTACCGTTCAATAGGATAGTCTGCTGGATTCAGCAGCCCCGCTTCTCCTAAAACCATCTGAGCCAATTGGCGTCCGATGAGCGGACCAGTTGTCAAACCAGAAGAGCCTAATCCACTGGCAGCGTAAACATGCGGCAAGTCTGGCACAGCGCCAAAGAAAGGAGAAAAGTCGCTGGTATAAGCCCGCGTTCCCACGCGCTCACCCAGAATCTCTGCTTTAGACAAACTTGGCAAATAAGTTTCCGCTTCTTGCTGCAACTGATCCAGTACTGTCTTATCTACCGTCAAATCAAAGCCCTGATCATTTTCATGACTGGCACCGACACTGACCTTGCCTGCTAGAAAAGGAATGATATCCAGCTCGCCCTCAGGCATAACCACAGGGTAGTCATCCGTCTTTTCAGCCAGCTTAAAATCACGCAACTGTCCCTTTTGCGGCCGAACATCTGTCTTATAGCCCAGTGGCTGCAAGATTTCTCCCAGCCAAGCTCCCACAGCTAAAATAACACAGTCAAAGCTCTGACCATCCACCAGAAGTTGCTCTCCTTCTACTGTCAAGCTTACCTTTTTCTCAACTAGTTTTGCCTTACTAGCTTTCAGAAGCGTCTCCGTTAAGAGTGCTCCCTCCACACGAGCACCGCCGGAAGCATAGAGAAGCCGCTCAAAGCCTTGCAAGTCTAGAAATTTCTCCTGGGTTTCCTGACGGCTGAGAAGACTCAACTCCCCTATTAAGGGCGACTCTTCCCGACGATTAGAAGCCAAATCATAAAGCTCCTGTAGCTTGCTCTCGTCCTTTTTCAGCAGATAAACACCTGTTTGTTGGTAAAAGTCTGTCTGAATACTAGCCGCTTCCAGTTCCGCAATCAAGTCCTGATAAAAATCAGCGCCCAGACGCGCCATCCTGTACCAAGCTTTGTTGCGACGCTTGGAAAACCAAGGACTGATAATGCCAGCGGCTGCCTTGGTTGCCTGCCCCTTGCCCTCATCAAAGACAGTCACTTCCACATCTGGGAATTTGGACAGATAGTAAGCCGCTGTTGAGCCAACAATCCCAGCTCCAATCACTGCTACTTTTTTCATGTCACACCCTCTCAAATATGTCGGAAAGGATTGGTCCAAGCCTGACTAGCCAGAATCTCAATATCCCATCCCTCTTCTGCCTTCCAGGTATCAAGCCTTTCTTTTAATTTTTCCGTAAAAAGAACCTCGATATGGTGTCCAGGATCCAGCGCTAAAAGCCCCTCTGTCAGCATTTCCTGGGCAGTGTGATAGTAAATATCACCTGTTATGTAGACCTGCGCTCCCTTGGCAATAGCCTCTGGATAAAAGGACTGACCGCTGCCACCACAAATAGCTACACGCTCAACCACACGTTCTAGATCCGTTTCTTCATAAGCGACCAGACGCAAACTATCTAGGCCAAAAGTTTCCTTGACCTTAGCCGCAAAGTCCCCAAAAGTCTGAGGCACAATCTTCCCCACGCGGCCAATACCGTGTTCTGGACTTGTCTGACTGAGAAAACTTGTCTCCTCAATATCTAATAACTGGCAGAACCAGTCATTGAGCCCGTCCTCTACAACATCAATATTGGTATGGCTGACATAAACAGCAATATCATGCTTGATGAGGTCTAGAATGATTTGATTTCGCGCCTTATCTGCCACTAGGTCCTTGAGCGGGCGAAAGATAGGCGCATGCTTAACGATAATCAGTCCAGCACCTGCCTCGATAGCTTCTGCCACCGTCTGCTCACGAATATCCAGCGCCACTAGAACCTTGTCCACTTCTTTGTCCAAAGTTCCGATTTGCAGGCCTGAAATGTCGCCCTCCATGGACAATTCTTGCGGGCAATAGGCTTCATAACGGGCGATGATCTCACTTGCTAACATGGAGTACCTCCTTGATACTGTCGATTTTTTGGGACATAGCAGAGCGTTCTAGCTTATTTCTTTCTGGGATATGAGCTAAAGCTTCTTCGAATTTCTTCAGTTCTTTCTGCCATTTTTTCTGAAAAACTAGCGATTTCTGCTCTAACAGGAAAGGACCAAAGCGTTTTTCTTGCTCCGTCAAAGTTTGCTGGCCTGCCTCAGCCACTAGGATTTCGTAAAACTTACCAGCCTCTTCTAAGATATCCTCAGCCAGCAAACGAAAGCCGTTGGATACCAGCCAGCTGCGGAGCTCATCCTCTCGATTATTGGGCTGCAAAATCAAGCGGGAAACAGACGCAAGCTTAGCTCTGCCATTTTCCAAAATCTCTGAAATCAAGCGACCACCCATGCCAGCGATGACGATGGTGTCAATCTGATCTTCCGCTTCAAAAGCCGCCAGACCATTGGCCAAGCGAACCTCAATCTGCTCCGTCAGCCCATGCTCTGCCACATTTTTCTGGGCAGACTGAAAAGGCCCCTCTACCACTTCACCGGCCAGAGCCTTCTCAATCCGTCCCTGCTGAATCAGGTAAATAGGCAGATAGGCATGATCGCTCCCAACATCCAGCAGCTTTGCCCCATCTGGAACAAAAGCAGCTACTCGCTCCAAGCGTTGGGAAATAGTCTTTTTTTGCATTGCTTACTCTTTTCTAAACATTCTTCTATTCAGTATATCATTTTTAAGGGTATAAAAAAAGCAGCGGAACAAAAATCAGCTTTTCGATAAACCGATTAGATTGATTATTACAACAAACGAATTGAAATTAAATAAAAGGACTTAGTCCTGCGCAGTATAGAATTTTTTCTATCTCCTCTTGACTTTTTTTCTTGAAAACTGAATTAACCTTTGCTAATTCTTTGAGGCTAAAATCTCTTTTAAAAAATTACACGACCTGAGTAATCCCAAGCCGTGTAATAGTTTTATGAATCAATATTGGATTCTTCATAAAATATTTAATTCTAATCAGTCATGACATTTCATAAACTCTTTATTTCAAGTTCAACTTGTTCATCTATAGCATCCAACAAAGCTCTTTTTATCACAGAAATTAGATTCTTTCCACTGCTTGTCACAAAATAATCTGATAACGCTTTGATATCTGGACTGATATTGTCAACCCAAGGAGGCATTTTACTTCTATCTTCATTATCCCAAACAACTTGATTAGGATTAATTCTTTCTAATTCCTTTTGGATGGTCTCCAATTCACGCAAAGCCTCCTCCAACTGATGTGGTTCTAGCTTTCCGCTATATAACTCATTCATCAAAATAGGGAATCTGCTCCCCCAAACATTATTTTCTAAACGAACACAAATTGTTGAAAAAAACGAGTGGAGAAAACCTCCTGTTCCAATAGAGTACCAATATAAATCTACTTTTAAACCAACCGTCATAAGTTCCTCACTCTCTCTTGAATAGAATCTCAGCATTATAGTCTGATTTTTCTATAATCTTATTTTTAATATCTCGGAGTATTTCTAAATTATACTCTTGACCTCTTACATCAATAACAACTGTTTGTTCGGTACCTTCTGGTAAATTTGTGAGTCTTTTTTTAATCTGACTACTCACGTTATTTATTATGGTTTAAAACTATCTTTTAAATCTGCGTATTCTTTATCTGTTAAATTCAACAGTAAAATACTCACTAGTATTCCATCTTGAGAAAAACCTAATTTTACTCGACCATTCGTTAGATAAGATGTTTCTTCCACATCAATTAACCGAATCTTCAAAATTTCTCTTGACAAGAATACATCAAAGGACTGATTTATATCATGCAGGTCATTTGTGAATGAAATATCACTTTGGAAAACAGGACAACCTTGGATTTAAATCTATATTATTTATTAAATCATTATTTTTATAGGTTTTAGTTTTAATTTTTTTAAGAATATTCACCATTAAATTATTTTGTTACCGTTCCAGCAAATAATCAGCAATTGTTTTCGTTGAATCTGATATGACTTCATTAACTGTTTTTCTTGTTCCAAAGTCGTTATGCCAATAATGAATATCTGATAAACCACCGCGTGGTGGAAAAAGTTCTTGATAAAGAGTAAATTTTTCCCTTGTACTTAGCTCGTCATTGGTATTCAAAGATTTTTTTAAATATTTTAAATCCTCTACTTGCGGATGAACGTTTTTAATTTTATATTGGTCAATTATTGATAACAAATTATCAATTGCTTTTAAAACTGTTTCTAACATACTAATATTTTCCTGTCCTAGAGGTATATTCAAAATGCTTTTGTTCAAAGTTAGGACCGTGTTTCTCAACAAATCTACGAGACGAAAAGGGCAAAGAAAGTATCCTACCCTAAAATTCTTTATACTAGATTAATCTTCTAAAATCACAGGAAAAATATCTTCCCCTCTGTGCATTTTTTCTGCCATTTCTTTCCACTCTAAAACCAGTTTATAAAGCTCATTTGTAGGAATAAAGCATGGACCACCTAATATTTCTTCCTCAAATTGGAAGTAAACTTCTGTTCTTTCTTTTCCAATTTCAAGCCCTAACAAATTACCATCAAAAGCATATTCTTCCATATTCCCAGTAATTACACTCTCCAAAGCTTCTCGAACATCTAGATAAAAGTCAGTAACTTCTGTAATCATAAAGGTTGTTATAATTTCATAATCTTCTCTATTATACAATACCGTAAGTGCATTTCCATTCTCAACACTTTTAAATAATTTGTATTCTCTTTTTAACATTCAAATCCCTTTCTATTCTGAAACGGTCGGATAGACGGTAATAATTTTCCCATCATCAGTAAGAACTATTCCAATTTTAATTCCTTCCTTAATCCCAGCATCATTTAAAGCAGAACTTTCGTACCCTCGATAATATTTCCAGAAGTCCCCTCTACCATATCATTGTGATAGCCTCCTGCTCGACCTTCTTTATTAATATCACCTTCAAAGATGTGAATCTTAGACTTCTCTGTAAAGTTCTCTGTGTGCTTAAGATTCGCTAAGTCATCCATACTGTAGTTTTTTATCTCAACCACCGTCTGACTCCCCACGCTTGGAATTTTCCCTTTGATCCAGTCTTTTCCCTTTCCAAAAGCTTCGGGGATTGTTGTATAAGGTTTATTGTAATACTGGTTATACCCCACATAAGCAGAATACAAGGCAGCACCCCAGCTAAGTGTTTCAGTGATAGGATGGATGCGATTATACCATTCAGCTGTTTGGATTTCTTCGGCTGTTGCTGGCTCAAGTGTAATCGGATTGATGGGCTTCTGCATCAAAAAATTCACATAAGGTTTGATAATAGGAATCAAAAAAACTTATCATTAAGCTAATACTATTATTTTGATATTTGAATATATCATATTCTCTTTTTAGCATTTTTCTCCTCTTTCTCGTCTTATAATTCAATGTTTTAACTATTCTTTGCTAGGAAAAGCTGAAATAATCTTCTCATCAGAGTCCAAATACATCGTAATCTATATATTATTCAAATATCAACATATTCTGTGGCAACAGTTATTACATAAGAACCATTCCAGTATCTAATATAACTTTATAGTCTTCAATATTTGTATTTTCATTGTCGTACCATGCATTTACTATCTGAGCTCGATTATCAATTATTTGAGCAATTTCAAATTTGAAATTTTTATAAGGAGCAAAGCTTGGCTCTTCAACTAGTATTTCTCCCATTTTATCTTTTGTTTCTAATAATATTCTCAAGCAATTTTCATTATCAATTAAAACTTCTAGACTAATATTTTCTTCTTTTAGAATATCAATGTTTTCTGATAGCCACTCTTTAGTCACTTTTTTTACTTCTTGAAGTCGACTCATTACTTTTCTCCTTTGATATTTATATTACGAGCATCCGGCATTTCTGTTATGGCTGGCAAGCCCTTCTTTTGATTTAACCTATCAATTAGAGATCCTGGACCTGGGATTTGTCCCCATCCTTCTTTTCCAGCTGGATAAAGACTCTGGGAATTAACATCAAATTCTGTAAAAACGCTTCCTGGTTTAGCAGCTGGAAATGCTTCAATATTAGAAGGAGTAGCAACATATGTTGTATTTCCATTCGGTGACATTTGAACTTTACCAGAATCAATCATCTTTGTATATTCTTCCATTGACATCCATCGTCCTACAGTTGACATCTCATCTACAATAGGGTTATCTAAGCCACCAACATTAATTTTAGGTAATTTGGAGTCCAAATTCTTTGATGGAAGTTGAGGATCAACCACCGGCTGACTCCCCACGCTTGGAATTTTCCCTTTAATCCAATCTTTTCCCTTTCCAAAAGCTTCGGAGATTGTTGTATAAGGTTTATTGTAATACTGGTTATACCCTACATAAGCAGAATACAAGGCAGCACCCCAGCTAAGTGTTTCAGTGATAGGATGGATGCGATTATACCATTCAGCTGTTTGGACTTCTTTGGCTGTCGCAGGCTCAAGTGTAATCGGATTGATCCCTTCTTCAAGGATGTAATGATTAAACTTCGCCGTGTAATTAGGATCACGCCAACTAAGTAATTTCTGACTGTCCATTAAAAAATAACGGTCTGTCACATAGCGATGATTAGCCCATTCAGTCTCTGACATGCCTAAACTGCCAAATGGTTTCACATGAGCTTGGGAAATGGCATTTTTGAGCTCAGGAAATTCTTTTTCTATCTCCTCTTGGCTCATACCATCTATTTTTTTCTTGAAAGCTGGATCAACCTTAGCTAATTCTGTGGGACTCAAGCCTCGATGATCATTTTTTACTTGGTCATATCTCGCCATAATCAATTGAAGAGCATCCTGACTCATAGTAGCAATAGATGCATCACCATATCCCGTGGTTAAAAAACGTTCATAGGCCTGAATCTTGCCACCATACTTTTCCTCAAGCTCAGCTCGGGTCATATTGAAAACATCCAGTAGATTATCCCCTTTATCTGTCTTAAGATCTTTATTAAAGTTTGAAATAATCTTCTTCCATTCAGAACGTGGTTTTCCCTGCAGCTTCTCTGCAAGCTTACCTCGGTAATAGATTTCAGCAGTACCGGATAACTTCATATCTTTGACAGCCTTGTCTATAGCCTGTTCTTGGGGTGTCCGATAATCACTCTTTGAAACAGTCTGAATCTTCTGAGCCTTCATCTTAGCAGACCAACTCATATCTATTCCATCAGTAGAGTAATTACCCTCACTGTCTACCAATACCTGACTAAGCTGCGTCGCTCCCTGAATAGCTAGGGCCAAAACCTGCAGACTATCTGTGAAATACTGGGATACCTGAGCCACAAACCATTCCAGTTTGTCAATTTTTTCCTGAATTTCCCGAATACCGATATTTAGCTGGTTTTCCAGCATTGTCAGAGCATTCGTCTTGGACAGATTGTCAGCTAATTTCCCTGCAACTCCATCAATAATCCGGCGAAATAGAGATTGATACTCTGCCAGCTGAGCTTGGGTTTTCTCCAGCATCTCCTGTTTTATTTTCAGTTGTTCTTTCAATAAATCCAAATCTAACTCGCCGTATTTGGCCACCTCGGTATCGGCATTTTTATAAGAGGAAAGCTCCTCCTGAATATCATCAATAGCAGCTTGTAGCTTTTTGATAGCAGGGATTATAATTTCTGTAAATAAGCCCTTTCCCGCTGTATAAGCCGCTCCCTGCAGCTCACCCGATTCCAAAGAGGCAATCAGGTGATCGCAGCCACTAGATAGACGATCGGTCACCTGATTAGCTACCTGCAGATTGCTGGTCATCGCTTGGATAAGCTGGGCCGAATCTGCTGCACTATATTTCACTCCCATGGCAGACTATTCCTTTCTTTGGTCAGTTTTTCTCGTTCTTCTTCCAGAGTCTTTCTTGTTTGACGACCGAGCTTTTCTAGTTCATCCATCTGCACCCCCACATAGTTCTTAACCTGTTGGTTAAGATGGTGAGTCTCTGCTAAATCACGATTGAGGGAAGCAGTATTTTGCGGATACTCATAAAGTAGATTTTCCATTCGATTCGTCAAATATTGGAAATCCGTCGCAAAATTTGCCAGAGAATCTTCGTATTGATGTTTGAGAGCTATAAATTTGTCTTCTTTTTCGTCAACTTTGAGAATTTTTTCGTAAAGTGCCTGACGTTCTTTTTCGCTTTTATCTGCCTTCATCTCAACTCTCCCAGCGCTTAGCCTGCTCTATATCGCGTTTCTCAATTTTTGCAGCAATTTCTGGAAATTTATTGGCCTGAGTTAGGACGGCCGAACTGAAGTCACTGATAGCCTGTAACATTTGATTGCAAGCTTGACGGCCAGCTTCCATCCCAGAAATTTCCGCCGTATAGGAAAAGTCAACTTGTTGATTTTGTGCATTGCTGGTATCAACTCCAACTAGCTCGCTGATAGCAGACCTAGCTGAAATAGTGCTTGATTTAATTTGTCCCATCTTTGCTTCTCCTCTTGTTTATGGAATTGTCAATATACCTTTCCATTATATCATAATTCCTCAAAATCATAGGTTCTAAAACAAAAAAGAGACTGAAACAAAAATGTTGCAGTCTCGCCCTATTATGTTCAGAAACTATTAAAATGGTAGATAATTGCTCAATAGCCAGCGATTACTGAGCAACCACTCGGAGTTGGAACTATTTATAATGACTTGAAGATCTTTAAATCTAAAACTAGATAGTAGAAAGAAAAGCAAAATCTTCAAACATTTCGCACAACCCCACCGCACTTACTTGTAACTAGTCCTTCCACAGATTCATGGCCTTGAGGAAATCATCCGAAACCGTTACATTCTGTGGATTACTTGCTTCACGCTCCGCCCGTTTGGCTTCTACTTGAGCTTGGGTTGTAATACCTTCCCGCCGCCAATTACGCAAGATCGCCTGGATATATTTCCAATTAGGCTTGCCATTGAAAACCGCTTCGCGTAAGGCAGCCTTGACCAAATCTGGATTGGTTTGATCGTCCTTAATGGTCTTGGTTAAATCCTCAATTTCAAATGGAGTCAAAAGACGACCCAGCTCTTGCTGGAAGGTTTCAACTAGTTCCTTGAGAAGGTTGCCATCAGATGCCGGCCTTGACCCAGTAGGACTAGAAGTCTCCAAAAGCTCATCTAGCTTTTCTAAGGCTGGTGAAGCATCAAAAATCGCTTCAATTTCCCCATTCAGTTCGATGGTTCTGTACTGGAGCAAGCCTTTTTCTGTCAGATGGGACATGGAACGATTGACCTCTGATAAGGTCTTGCCAATATGCTCCGCAATCTGACTAGGCGCAAACTCCTCCAATGAAGTAGTATTTTGCAGATAGAAAAACTGCCAGACCAAAAAATCATCACTGGAATCAAAAATGTCTTTAAAATGCAAAAAGAGGGCACTTGGAAGAACCAAGTTGCCGTTTTTGTAAGCTGCTAAATAAGTCATAGTACCTCTTTATAAATAAGCAAAGAAGGATGCATCATTCTCTGGACTTTGCCAATCAAATGGTGTTTCTTGATAGACTGCATAATTGACCCAATTACTGAAAAAGAGAGCTGCCGCCAAACTCCAGCGCAAACAAGGAGTTGTATTCACATCATCATTCTTGAAGTAATTCTCAGGAATATGAGGATCCTTGCCCGCTTCCAAGTCACGGAAATACTCCTTGGCAAGGGTATCACGATCGTACTCCATATGACCGAAGCTATACACCTCTCGCAAGTCACGGCTCGCCAAAACGGACAAGCCCGTGTCTTCTCCCTCGGAGAGAATCTCTAGATTGGTCAGATTAAGAATGTCTTCTTTCAGTACTTCTGTATGCCTTGAATGAGGCGTGATGAATTCATCATCAAAGCCTCTAAAAAGTAGATTATTGCTTGGAGCAGACTGCTCGTAAACACCTGATAGTTTCTCTTCCATCTGGTGCTTATCCACGCCATAGCGAGCATAAAGGCCAGCCTGTGCTCCCCAACAGATATGTAAAGTCGAAAAGACATGAGTCTTGGACCATTCAATCACCTGCTGGAATTCCTCCCAATAGTCTACTGCCTCAAAGGGCAGATGCTCTACTGGCGCTCCTGTGATAATCAAGCCATCAAAGAAACGATGCTTGACCTCATCAAAAGTCTTGTAAAAGGTCTGCATATGCTCCACTTGGGTGGTCTTTGACGTATGAGAAGTCATATAAAGAAACTCAATGGTCAGCTGCAAGGGCGTATTGGCCAAATGACGTAAAATCTGAGTTTCCGTCACCATTTTCTGGGGCATAAGATTGAGTATCAAGATATTCAAGGGGCGGATATCCTGATGATCTGCCCGGTCATCATCCATGACAAAGATATTCTCAGAGCTTAAAATTTCAACTGCGGGAAGCTTCTTATCAATCTTGATAGGCATGAAAATATCTCCTTTTGTTTAATATACTCATTATACTCAAAGGAGATATAGTTTTCAATTATACTTTTTCTCTAACTAGATATAGTAATAAGCTATATCTTTAGTAGTGCATCAATACTTTGTAGTCATAATCGCCAATTGCTTCGCGACCTTTGAGCTCATCCAGCTCGATGAGAAAGGCACAACCAGCAACAACTCCGCCAAGGCGCTCAATCATTTCAATGGTCGCCTTAACTGTTCCACCAGTTGCAAGAAGGTCATCAACAATCAGAACACGTTGACCAGGTTTGATTGCATCCGCATGCATAGTCAGTGTGTCTACACCGTACTCTTTTTCATAGTCCGCTGAGATAACTTCACGAGGAAGTTTGCCAGGCTTACGGACAGGAGCAAAGCCAATTCCTAATTCAAAGGCAACTGGACATCCTACGATAAAGCCACGCGCTTCTGGACCGACGATCATGTCGATTTCCTTGTCAGTCGCATATTGAACAATTTCACGAACAGCATAGCTGTAGGCATTTCCATCAGCCATCAAAGGGCTAATATCGCGGAAGAGAATCCCTTCCGTTGGGTAGTTTTCAATAGTTGCAATATAATCTTTTAAATTCATAATATTCTTTCTTTCAAAAAATTTTTTACTCTCTATTATACCATGTTTTATTCAAAAAGGCTCTAGCAGACTTTCAAATATTTTTAGATATGAAAGATTTGTAAAACAAGAAGGCCTTTTCCCTAGCAATCCATGAGATAGTCGTAAATCTCCTGCACAGTGCCCAGAGCCATGAGTTCTTGCTCTTTGACTAGGCGCTTGAGGTCTTGGTAAATACGACTGCTTTCAATTTCTTTCTTTTCTGCTTCTTTATTAACTGTCATGACACCTTCGGTGATGCTGACAAAGCCCAGCTCTTCAAAAATCTGAATCATTTTAACCAAGAGAATCGGGTCGATTTTCAGGTAAGCCGCCAACTCTTTGAGTTTATAGCGAACGTCAAACTCGGGGAACTGGTAGATAGTCTTGTAGAGTTTGGCAAATTGCTCACGGGTACCATAGCCGGTCAGATAGTAAGATTTGGCAATCTCATTCTTAAAGTAAATAGCATCGAAATTCTGAGACTGAAGAATCTTCTTCAAGACCTGCAAATCATCAGGCAGGTCATAAACCACAACTGCTCTGCTATTTGTCAAATCTGGCAATTCCTCTGTGAAACGCAAGACTGGAACCTTATCAGGCAGCGTCGCATTTTTGCTGCGGATATTGAAAAGCTGTACGCCGTCCACACGAGCATCTACCAGCATGAGCTGGAGACTGGTCTGTCCCTTCCATTTATTGACAGAGAGGCTGACAGCTAGCTCTAGATTCTTGGTCTGGGCAAACTCTGTCGCCAGGTTTCCTTGCCCAAAAGCTACTACTTCAAAAGATGCATCTTCCTGAGAAATTTTCAGCTTGAGATGGCTATTGCCAGCCCCCATAGTCCGAGCATTATCCACTTTAAAGTCCTTGAGGTAAAAGAGTGGCTTCTTATTGTTCATACCAAAAGGCGCAAGTTTTTCAAAGCTTTTGAGTGTATCCAGGGTCAGTTCTGGCAGGTGCAACTCCTCGTCTAAATAGAGAGTTGTTTTTCCAGTCAAATCCAAATCATTGTCTAAGATGTAGGCTGTCAGGATATCAGATAGCTCTGCTAGTTTGTCTGCTTCAAGAGTCATTCCAGCCGCTCCAGCGTGCCCGCCAAAGGCTAGAAAGAGGTCACGGTGGCTGTCCAAGGCCTCAAAAATATTGACCGCTTCAATACTGCGGGCGCTTCCCTTAGCGATACCAGCCTCAATATTAAGCACTATAACTGGCTGGTGCAGCTCTTCCAGCAAGCGCCCAGCGACAATCCCTAGCACACCAGGATTCCAACCTTCCTTGGCCAGCACCTGTACTGGTCTCTTAGGATCCAGCATGGTTTGTGCTTCTTCATAAATCTGCTGGACGATTTCCTTACGCTCATCATTTTTTTGGTTGACCATGAGCGCAATGTCGCGAGCTTCCTCATCATCAAATCCTGTCAAAAGTTCAATAGCCGGATTGGGATCATCCAGCCGTCCCAGTGCATTGAGTCGGGGGGCAAGCTGGAAGCCAACCGTTTCTTCGTCTAGCTCATCTGGCTGAATGCCTGCGATTTTGAAGAGCTCCTGAAGACCCACCCGCTGGGTATTTTTGAGGACGGAAAGGCCGTATTTGACCAAAATCCGATTCTCTCCCGTCAGACTGACCATATCAGCAATGGTACCGATAGCCACTAAGTCCAAAAGTTCAACTTGGACTTCTTCCAGCAAGGCTGTTGCCAGCTTAAAAGCCACCCCACAACCGGCTAAATGCTTGAAAGGATAATCTGCTCCGCTATGTTCCGGATGGACAATCGCATAGGCGTTTGGCAGCTCCTCAGGCATAGAGTGGTGGTCCGTCACGATGACATCTACGCCCAGAGACTGGGCCAGCTCGATAGCTTCAAGACCAGCCACTCCATTATCAACCGTAATAATGAGCGAGATGCCATGATTTTCAATAAAATACTTGTAAACACTGCTATTAGGACCATAGCCGTCCGTAAAGCGATTGGGCAGATAGACCTGACACTCAGCCCCCAGCTGGTCCAAGGCTTCCTTGACAATAGATGCCGAGGTCATACCATCAGCATCGTAATCGCCATAGATCAAAATCTGCTCGTAATTCTCAATCGCTGAGCGAATGCGCTCCACTGCTCGCTCCATATCATGCAGGTCATAAGGATCGTGAAGCTGGTCTAAACTAGGCTCCAAAAATTCCTGTAAGGCCTCTTCAGTCTGCACGCCTCTTTGATAAAGAAGACTGGCAGCGGCAGGTTCTAATCCAGCTTTTTTAGCCTTTTTTAAAAATTTTTCGTCTGTAAAATTAGTGGCAAACTGCCAGTCATATTTTGAGCTAATCATGATAAGTGAAACACTCTCTCCGTTCAATCTTGTCTGAATATTATAACATGAAAAAGCGACAGAACAGAAGAAAAAGTCACGGAATATTTCTTCTGTTCCATCACTTTATGTTTTACTTCCTCACTCGATTAAAATTTGAGTAAGGGCAACTTTTGTGGATTTTCGCTTACCAGCTAGGGCTTCTCCGATCGGCAGATCCGACTCACTAGCTTTCTTTCGTCATCCCATTCCCTTTGTAAGCCTTTGCTTTAAGAACAAGCGCTTTCGAGCTAATAAAATGACTTCTGCGCTTAGATGAGTCAAGAGTAAGGTTAGCAAAAAGACAATTCTTCCCTGCTGCCATTTGGCAAAATCGGTCTTCTGGAGCAGATAAAAAGAGGATTCTATAAAAATCGGATGCAAAAAGAAATATAAAACGCTCAATTCTTTGAGGTGATACAGATGCCAGTTTTGACCAATTCTTGTACGCAAAATCCAATTCACCAGAAATAAAGCAAAGAGAGGCAAAGCCAAAAAGAAGTTCTTATCAATCCCCTGATGGATGAAGACAATCCACCCATCTAGCAGCAAAAGAAGACTGGTCAAGAATAACTTTTTCCCATAATTGTCCCTGAAAAGACTGAAATGCCGATAATCATAAAGAAGATAGCCCAAGTAAATAAAAATGGGAGTATAGAAAATGCCGTTTCGAGTGGTGAAGAAAACTTTAGAATAGGCATCAAATGATTGGGTAAGCCAGCTATTTGAGAAATAAGCGTAGTATGTCTCGATCGAGCCCATTACATAAAGCAAGAGTAAAAATATCCCCGTCTTTCTAGCACCCCATTTTCTATAAAAATAGTGAACAAGTAAAAGTCCCAAGAGAAAGGCAGGAATATACCAAAGCTGATAGCATAAACCGATATACAAAAGCCCAGCCAATAAGGCTAATGGAGCATAATGTTTAGGAAGTGCCAAGGTCCAAAAATACGCCAAAGCATAAGGGACATAAATCCCGCTCCACAAAAGATACTGCTTCAAAATACGCTTAATATAGAGCTTCATTTCCTGCTTTTTAGCCAAGCTGGATTTAAGCATAAAAGCTGATGAAATCAGGAAAAAGGGCACTGCCATACGACCAAACATACTTTTCTGAGTAAAATGCAGGACTTCATTCTCGAAAAGCCGCTGGCAATGCACCAAGATTACCAAAATTGAAGCCATGTACTGAAACAAACTGAGCATGGCGTAGTTGACCGGCTGCTCAGGCTCTCTGACATTTCTTTCTGCCATAAATAGTTCTCCCTAGGAAGATTGTGCTTAATAAATGGATTTAGTGCTTGCTCAGCCAAACATGCTGAAAGGCAGCGATGTCTCGATAAGGCGATTGGTTGCAGACAGCCAGCTCCATCTCAAGCATCTTTTCAGCCCAGTCAGGAGCCGTTTTATAGTCATTGGATTGCAGCCCGTAAAAAATCCGTACTCCCTGATAACCCTCAACTTCTAATGGCAAATCTGAAATCACTTCCTGAACCTGATAGACCTTAGCAGCACCCATGCTGTGGGTTTCATATTCCTGCCCCGCCAAAAGCTGCTGAGCCTTCTCTGGGTCATTTTCAAAAACCACTGTATGCATAATTCGCCCAACCTCGTGATGCTTGACCAGAGAAATTTTGCCGTCCTTTTTTAAGAGGCGGGAAAATTCTGTCAAATAGAGAGCAGGCTCAGACACATACTCTAAAACATTATGACAGATGATGACATCAAAAGACTGGTCTGGCAATTCTTGCAGAAGGTCCAAGCTGCCATGCAATTGCTCATAATAAAAGTTCTGCTTGCGCTCGGCAATCATTTCTGAACTCGGCTCGATGGCGGTCACTTGGTTCTTTTCCGCTAGAAAATCAGCCACAATTCCAAAACCACTGCCGAAATCAAGAATTTTCTGGCCCTTCAGCGACTCTAGAAAGGCAAAAATAATATCATACTGAAGTTTGCCCCAAGGCGCCTGCAGATGAGCCTTGTAGGCTTGTAGATTAGCTGTCATAAAACCTCACTTATAGTTAAACATACTGGCTGCCATCTTGTCTGCAATTCTTGGAAAAAGGGTATAAAGCTTGTGCGCTAGATTGAGAATTCCAGGTAGATTCATTTCCCGCTTCTTTTTGCCAAAAGATTTGACAATTTTGCCTGCTACAAAGTCTGGCTCAAGCATATATTTGTCCACTGCTTTTACATAGGATCCGTTAGGATCCGCTTGATCGAAAAAGGAAGTTTTGATAGGACCTGGGTTCACCGTCGTGACATAGACTCCAAAAGGCAGGAGTTCCAAACGCAAGGCATTAGAAAAGCCAATAGCCGCAAACTTGGTCGCTGAGTAAAGACTGGACTTGCTACTTGCAATGAGGCCGGCCATACTGACGATATTGACGATATGACCTTGACCTGCCTGTTTCATGCGAGCTCCAAAGATACGGGACAGGTTCATCAGGGCAAAGGTATTGACCTCAAACATGGCCTCGATATCGCTGGAGCTGATTTTGTCAAATCCTTCAAAAATCCCGTAGCCAGCGTTATTGACTAGGACATCGACATGACCGTACTGGCTGTCAATCTGCTCAGCAAAGCTCTCCAAAGCTGAGCTGTCTGTAATATCCAGCTCCACTAGGTCAAGATTCTCCCTTTCTCCATATAGTTTTTCCAGCTTAGCCTTGCTCCGACCAACCAAAATCAGTCGGTCGTCGGGCAAGAGCTTAACCATTTCCTGAGCCAGCCCACCGCTAGCTCCTGTGATGATGATGGTTCTCATATCTCCACCTCTTCCAAGTCCTTGACCACATGGACCTTTTCAAAGACAGCACTGGCATCGCGACGCATTTGGCTGATGTCCTTGGCTAGAAAGCGAGCACTGATATGATTGAGAAGGAGGCGCTTAGCACCAGCTTCCTTGGCTACTTCTGCGGCTTGCATATTGGTAGAATGACCGTGGTTACGGGCCAATTTTTCGTCTCCCTTGCCATAGGTTGCTTCATGAACCAGCACATCTGCTGCCACAGCCAAGCGAACACTTGAATCGGTCTTTCTGGTGTCACCCAAAATGGTAATGGTCTTACCCGGGCGAGGAGCTGAGATATAATCGGCTGCGATGATTTTGGTACCATCTTCTAGGACGATGTCCTGACCATTCTTGACTTTTCCAAAGAGAGGACCAAAAGGAACGCCCGCCTCGCGCAGCTTGTCCGCATCCAGCGTTCCTTCCAAATCTTTCTGCATCACCCGATAACCCACGCAGAAAATCGTGTGGTCTAGCTTATCCGCATAAACAGTAAACTTGTCCGTTTCTAAAATCTTCCCCAGACTGTTTTCATCAAACTCATGAAAATCAATCCGATAAGGCAGGCGGGAACCAGACACGCGCAGGCTTGTCATCACAAAGCTTTTGATACCGACTGGCCCATAAATTTCCAAATCCGTCTGCTCTTCATTGGCCTGAAAAGCTCGACTAGAGAGGAAACCCGGCAAGCCAAAAATATGGTCACCATGCAGATGCGTGATGAAAATCTTTGAAATCTTACGAGGTTTGATGCTAGTTTCCAAGATTCGATTCTGGGTACCTTCACCGCAATCAAACATCCAGACTTCATTGATTTCCTCCAAAAGCTTGAGGACAAGACTGGACACATTGCGAGCCTTGGACGGCTGACCGGCTCCGGTTCCTAAAAATTGTAATTGCATATTTTTCTTTCTAAATGATATAAATCATGGCAGAGCGATTCTGCGAGTGATAGTATTTTTTGCCAGCATAGGACTGGGCTAACTGATTGACTTCATCTTTATTGTAGCCCAGAACTCTCTGACTGCCATCCGCCAGCTGCTGCCAATCAGTCAAAGCAGTCAGCACCTGACTATCCACGACTTGAGTCTCAGGTCTGAGAGGCATCATTCTTATCTGACCTTCTTCTTCAAAAACCAAGTACTGGGGAAAGACTTGAGCAATTTCAAAGAGCAGGTCAGCTGTTACTGGCTCTGGGTTTTCAGGGAAGACCAAGCCGATTTCCTCGCTCTCATAGCAAAATCCATAGGACTTGCCAGAAAGATTGAGGCGGACAAAAGGCTTGCTTTCTACAAAGCTAGGCTCAGGATTCCACAAGTCCAGCGCTTGCGTAATTTCTAGAAAATAGGCTGTTGCGGCTTCCGGACTTTTCTTTTGATAAAGCTCAGCAAAGTAAGCATTGATAACGCTGGGCGGCGGTGTGATAAAACTTCTCTTCTGCTCTTCCGTCAGGCCAGCCAATACTTGCTCTAAGTAGACCCTGTCTAGGCTCGTAAAACCGCCGTATTTCAGGGCCAATTCAATATAATCAGTCATAAAATTCTTCCAGTCTCCATTTATTTTTTTCGGCAATCCAGCCCGAAATCGTTTCGACATCATCTATGTATTCTCGATTCCCCATAATTGCGACTTTCTCTAAATCATGAATCTTGTAGGCTTTAGCCGGCGCTACTTTGATGGTAAAAGGCACAAAGAGCTCTTTCATCCGCTCCAGCAGGACTTGCTGCAAAAGAGCTCTGCTATTGTCCGCCTTAGCCGAAATCAAAGAATAAGGAGTCACGGTCGGGGTGAAATTCTCCGCCTTATCCGCTTTGTTATAGAGAGTCAGACGGGGAATATCCAGCATGTCCAGCTCTTTCATGATGTCGAGGACAGTCTTTTCGTGCTCCTCATGATGAGGGTCGCTGGCGTCAATGACATGAACCAGCAAATCGACATTTTTGCTCTCTTCCAGCGTGGATTTAAAGCTGGATACCAGCTCCGTCGGTAAATCCTGAATGAAGCCAACTGTGTCTGTCAGAGTGACATTGAGCTGGCCACTGAGGTTGATGTTCTTAGTCGTGGCATCCAGCGTCGCAAAGAGTTCGTCCGCCTCATACTGGCTCTTACTGGTCAAGCAGTTCATGATCGTAGACTTGCCAGCATTGGTATAACCGATGAGACCGATTTTGAAAATGCTGGACTCTAGCCGCTTTTCACGAACGGTAGCCCGATTTTTCTCCACAGCCTTTAGCTGGCGTTCAATATCATGAATCTGATTGCGGACACTGCGTCGATTGAGCTCCAGCTGACTTTCACCAGGACCGCGAGAGCCAATGCCACCTGCCTGACGACTGAGCATAATGCCCTGTCCAACCAAGCGAGGGAGTAGGTACTTGAGCTGGGCTAGATGCACTTGCAGCTTGCCCTCATGACTCCTAGCCCTCATGGCAAAAATATCCAAAATCAGCTGCATACGGTCAATGACCTTGACCCCCAAGCTTTCTTCTATATTAACATTTTGCCGAGGTGTCAGACGGTTATTGACAATGACGGTCGAAATCTCTTCGGCATCAACCATCTGTCGGATCTCTTCTAACTTACCAGAACCGACAAAGGTCTTGCTATCATACTTTTCTCGCTTCTGGCTATAGGAGCCGACTACCTCAGCTCCAGCAGTCTTAGCTAGACTTTGCAGCTCCTCCATGGATAGGTCAAAATTTTCCGTGTCTGGCAATTCCACACCGACCAAAAAGACACGCTCTACTTTTTTCTCTGTTTCTATCATCTCATATCCTTACTAAAACTTGGTCAGCCAGCTATTTGTCCAAAAAATTCTTGATGTCTTTCATGACCTGTTTTTTATAATCTGGATATTCCACCTGATAAAAGGTCACAGACATCCGATTGCGAAACCAAGTCAGTTGCCGTTTGGCGAAACGGCGGGTGTTCTGCTTGAGCTTGTCCACCGCTTCCTCAAGGCTTATCTGACCTTCAAAGTAGGGGAAAAGTTCCTTGTAGCCGATGCCCTTGCTAGCTTGACTGGTTGGAGCCTGCTCATACAGCCAGCGAGCTTCTTCTAAAAGTCCGTCTTCCACCATCATATCCACTCGTAGATTGATTCGCTCATAAAGTTTTTCTCGTTCATCATCTAGGCAAATCAGCAGGGCCTCATAGTCTGGCTGGCTATTTTCTAGCGAACCGCCCAGATGGGCAATCTCCAGCGCTCTCATAGCCCTGCGTCGATTCAGCTGGGGAATCTCGATACCCAGCTCTGCTATTTTCCCAAACAAAGCCTCATCTGACCAAGTATCCAGCTGCGCCCGATAGGCTAGAATCTCCTCATGAGAGGCAGAGCCGCCCAGATGATATCCCTCGAGCAAGCTCTGGATATAGAGCCCTGTGCCACCGCAAATGATGGGAAGCTGTCCTTGAGCCTCAATCTCACGAATAGCCTGAGCCGCCTCAGTCACAAAATCATAGGCCGAATAACTCTCGCCGACCTCCCGCACATCCAGCAGATGGTGGGGAATGCCCTCCCGCTCCTCAGGACGAATCTTAGCCGTTCCAATATCCAAGCCACGATAAACCTGCTGGCTATCACCGCTGATAATTTGGCCATTGAAGCGCTTGGCTACCTCGATACTCAGAGCCGTTTTTCCGACCGCCGTCGGCCCCACTATCACAATTATTTTGGTTTTCATCTTTTTTCCTTGAAAAAATTTTGATTTTTCGTTACTATTAATTATAACATAAATAATAAAAGTTCAGAAAAGGAGAAATCACATGGCTAAAGGATTTGGAAAAGGCGTTCTTACAGGTGTAGCAGGTACTGTCGCTGCTCTTGCTGGTGCAGTCTATGCCTTTAAGAAAAAAGTCATCGAACCCGAGGAACAAAAAGCGGCTTTCATCGAAGAAAACCGTAAAAAAGCAGCTCGCAAACGTGTAGCACACTAAGCTTGCACATTTTACAAAAGAGCGTGGGAAAGAAAGCGGTAATTGGTTAGAATTCGATTTCGTCGTCCCACCTCCGCACAGTTGAGTAGGGCTGTAAAAGCTGATAAAATCAGCCTAGTAGAGCCCACTCAACCACTGCGTCTTGCTCGACATTCCAAAGACAATTGAGAGGCTAGGACTTTTGTCCCAGCCTCTTTTCTTTTGCACAAAACAACAATCAGGATAACTGCTACAGCTAAAACAATTAATCTTTTACATTTCTCTCTTTCTTAGATGGCTGAATGCCATGAGAGCTAAAGATATAATTGCTTAAGAGCGAAAATACTAACAAGCCAAGCACAAAAAATAAATCATAAGTGGGCTCAGAAGACAGGGACACGAAGGGAATTGCGAGACACAAAATTATGACATAAAAGACTTTCAACTGCTTGATATAAAGCCAGAAGAATTCAATGCTCCGACTGCCATTAATCTGCGACTTAGACTTACTTTTCGCGTACCAGATGATAAAGGCTTCCGCATAACAGAATAAACTTAGCAAAAAGACCATTCTCCCAAAGCGAATCCGCAGCAGAATTCCCACTGCTAACAATAGGATGAAACCTAAGCCCGTAGCAACTACTGCTCGCCTAGTATTAGTCATAAAATCAACTCCTTTAAAGGATAAATTCAAAGAATGTCTTTAACAGTTTTTTTATTTTTATTCTCAAGTAATCAAAAAATCAATCCTTATTTCTATGATGAGAACTAAAAAATATAAGCAAAACAATTAAAAACGAGACAATTAGACCTACCGTAGTTTGGTTTAAAAACGGATAATTAAAAAATAAATAATTACAGAGTGTTAATAATAGACCTCCTGCCGTTAACACAAAAGATATAAGCAGAGAAATTTTATAAAACAATTTTTTTCCATATTAGTGACCTCTTTTTTCCTTGTATAATTATCATAAGAAAAGCGGAACTGCTTTTCTAAAATAGACAACAGTTAGTTTAAAGTCCTCTTTTTCGGATGATCCGATAAGTCATCAGACAGCAGAGGAGCATGAGAGAGAGCCGGATCATGATCACGCTGACACCATTTGCGGTAAAATCATTGAAGAAAAATCCTTTGCTATTGGAAAGTTTCAATAAGATTCCTTCCGTTCCATCGGTTGAAATTGAAAAAATAGTTAGTATCTTATTCATCAGACCATCTCTGAAGATATTCATCAAAAAGTCTGGAGCCAAGAACATCCCTACAGAACTTGCAAATGTTGCTAGCGGCGACTTTGTCAAACTAGATATGAGAACCATCACCCCAAGAATAAAGAGTAAACCAACAAACTGGAATAGAATAAGGCGAATCAACAATTCTAAGAGATTCATATGGACAGGGAATTGCAAAATATTATAAATGGTCGAAATCCATTCCAAATTCATCTGGACACTGGTATCCCAACCACTCCAACCAAAGTAGGTTCCAAACACCAGCAAAACAAGGCTATTAACAAGGACAAATGTTAAAGTAGCAATTCCAAAAACAGATACGATTTTTGCAATCGTTAACTGATTGCGACCATATTTAGTTGTCAAAAGTAATGAATCCATCTTTCTTGCTCGATCACCTGAGAAAACAGAGCAGCAAATATAGATCACAAATACCACCATTAAACTAAAAGCTGCATTTAAGGTATTAAATAACTTATGCCAAGGTGCAAAATTTCCCAGCTTTAAAGTTTTTAAAGGGAAATAGGACTGCAGCTCTTCTTGCGACTTGAGGCTAATCCGGTCATAATGTAAGACATCGTCAGATTTATAGGTATCTGTTAAAATTTCTTGAGAATTGGGGACGAGACGATCAATAGTATACCAGGAAAACATATCATACAAATCATTCTGTTTGAAATAGGGCATATTCGCTGCATAGTTATTAACGATTTTATCCATTAACTCATCAGATAAATAACCAGTATGCTCTTCAGCAATCTTTTGTTTGATCACAACTGCTTGTCTTCCATGTATTCGATCAGCTGAAGATCCGCTAATCTGTCCATCATTAAAAAAATTTGCATAAAACAATCCAGCTAAAACCAGCATAATAGCCAGGACTGCACCTAAAACTGATTTCTTTTTTAATAATTTTTTCAATTCAAAAGGAACTAATGCTATCATCCATTTGCCTCCTCTCTAAAGTAATAAATATACAAATCTTCCAGACTTGGAATCACCCCTTGCGCCCCTTCGACAGGACTCTCATCGCTAATAACCCGCAAGACGATACCGTCTGGTTCTATCCGCTCATTCACAATTACATAATCCTTTGCAAAACGCTGCCACTCACGCTCAGAAACACGAAATTCCCAAACTTGCCCCTCGATAAGTGAAAGAAGTTCCTTAGCACTACCTCTCTCCACAAAGTTTCCATCTTTTAGGATTAGGATTTCCTTGGCAATCGCTTCTACGTCCGATACGATATGGGTAGATAAGAGGATGATTTTATCAGCTGATAGCTCACTGATAATATTTCTGAATTTCACCCTTTCCTTGGGATCCAGTCCCACGGTTGGCTCATCTAAAATCAATACTTTGGGATGATTGAGAAGTGCCTGCGCAATGCCCAGTCTTTGCTTCATACCACCCGAATAGGAAGCAATCTTCTTTTTCCGAACATCGTATAAACCAGTAAGTTTCAAAAACTTATCGCTCTCTACTCTGGCTTGTTTCTTCGTCATTCCCTTAAGAGCGGCCATATATAAAAGGAAATCGAGCCCCGTAAAGTTATGATAATAAGAAAAATCTTGAGGCAAGAATCCGAGATACTGGATATAATCTTCTGTATGTGATGCCCCATCACACTTTATCCTTCCTTGGCTCGGCTTTATGAGATCACAAATGATATTCATCAGGGTCGTCTTACCCGTACCATTTGCCCCAAGCAAACCATAAACTCCCTCAGTAAATTCACAGGAAATATCTTTGAGCACAGACTTAGAGCCATAGCTCTTGCTAATGCCTATCATTTCTAATTTCATAGATGCCCTCCATTCCAAAAAGTGCCATTAGAGATAGCAAATCACTATTTTCCCAAAATCACAAACATTATTATACTGTTATTATAACATAAATTTTTGATTAAAAGTTTTTTTAACAGACTTCAACCATTTGCAAAGTCAATCTTAACCTGCTTAGATTATAGCGCACTTTCTCCAAATAACAAGCCGAAAATCATAAACAGTCTGCATTTCATCCTAAATGGTCATTTGAAGAAAAAAACACAGCACTTGCTGGGAGCAAATGCTGGTTTTACTGAAAAAATAAAGTCAAAACTATAAAATTACAAAGAGCATAAGAAAGAATTGACCAGCAGGATATTCCGTATCGTCTTCTTGAAAAAATGCTATAAGAAATATTCTTAGAAAACATCATGAAAAAGTAAGACAGAGAGAGTATAGCGATATTCCGTTCAATTTAGCAAATCTAATTTGTTTTATGTTTTCTACTAGCTACCTTGGCATATTTTATTCCCCAAATAAGTAGAATAAGTAAGATAAATAATAAAATAGTGGATATCAGAGCAATTAATTTTTGAAAGTCATCACTAATCGTTATTAGTCTGTAAGAACTAAATATAAACAGAGCCAAAGTCAAAATAGTAAAGATAATCTGGTTTGATAAGATGTCGGAACTTCTTTCTTTTTTTATTTGGTTCATAAAATAAAGATTCAACACAAGATTGCTCACAAGTATCAAATAAAAACAAATCTGGACTAGAAGCGATGCTTTAAAAACCTGGTTACTTAAAATTATAATGAATAGAGCCAGACTAGGAAGCTGGGCAGTTAAAAATCGCATTAGATATGTATTGCTATATAATTTCTTCATTTCTTGTCACTCCTAACAATTAAATAACAAAAAACCAGACAACAGTTTGAGTTTAAGTTATATTTGTCTATAAACAAGGCATTTCTCTTAGTGTCTTCGTATTCTTAAACCCTATATTAATTATAGCACTTTTAAACAGGTATGGCATAAAAAATCTTAAATTGTCTTTTTTTACTCATAAACAGTTCTTGTTACTCTCATTGAGTTAAATCAAGTAGCAAATCTAATCATTCGCAATCTAATAGATTCATTTTATCTCCAACTCTTGTCTAAAAGAGTGATCATGACTAGTGGTACGCAGAGAAACATTGGGATAGTGGCTGATAATATTTTGAACATTGGAGAGACCAAGCCCTCTATTTTCTCCTTTAGTGCTAAAACCCTTTTTAAAAATATTATCGGAATGGATAGAAAACTCTTTTATTGTATTCTCAACAATAAAAATCTGTCTACCTTCCTGCTCTAAAAAGGCAAAAGAAACTACTGGATGACTAGTCTCCACTGCTGCTTCTATAGCATTATCAGCCAGTATGGAAACAATCGTGATAAAATCAAGCAACTCCATTCCTTGAGGTTTGATTTCTTGAGGAACTTCCAAGCCAATTTCTATTCCCTTGCTCTGAGCTTCTAGAAATTTTGCTGACAATACGCTCTTGAGAGCATCATTGTGAATATTGGACAGACGGCCTAAATCATATTTAGATTGGTTGAGTGCTTGACCCGAGTCTTTAAGGACTTGGTTATAAATCTGCTCAATGGCTGGTAAATCATGCGTATCAATTCCTAACTTCAGACTCCTTAAAATATTGATGTAATCATGCCGGAAACTTCGCAACTCATTATAAAGTTCTTCAATATGCTGACTGTAATCGGACATATTTCTTAACTGTAACTCTCTTTGTTCACTTAACTGCTGTTGAATTCGCTCTCGCAAATTACGGTCTAGGATATTAAGTGAGATAAGGAAAATAATGATGTAAATAACTACGACCAACTCTCTATATAATAAAGCATCTATTCTATACATCACTTCCAAATAAGAAAAAATTTGAACTAGTAAATAATAAATTAACATGGAAATATTCAAAAAGATTATTATTTTTCTATCTTCTCTGGGATTCTGCTGTTTATTCAATATTTCAAAATTATATTGGAGCACATTAGGAATTACAAATGAGAGAATACTTGCAGTCAGTGCTGAGATAGTTAATAGAGTTTTATTATGGCTAATTTGCTGAATATTCGAAAAACCTAAACCAGGTAGGATAAAAAAAGTTATAGAGCGATGCAGTAGATTCCAAAGGACAATTGGGAAAAGACCATAAAAAATCGATAAATATTTTGATACATTTTTACTTATTACTAAGCTAAAAATCAAAAAGAAAAGAGGCATAAATAAATAAGACACTAAAGAAAGAATAGAGCTATAAAAGAAAAATACTATTATAAAGCCAGAAACATAATAAACTATAATCGCCAGAATATATTGATATCGGCTCAAATGATTACCACTAATACGTGAATACATAACAAATAATATTAAAATTTGAATAAGATCTAAAACTATTTCTAATCCTATAACCATAATTCCTCTCCCACTTCTATCATATTACTTCTCTACTGCCTTAAAGCTGTCCGTAATCCTTTCATCTTGAGGCGTGATACATAGCAACTAGCGCCATTAGGAAAATAGGCTATGTTTTCTATCTTATCCAGCTGAGAGATATTCGCTGGATTGACCACATAAGAGCGATGACACCGATAGAGACGCTTGTCCTGCTTTGTAATCTCAGAAAGTTGTCCGTAAAATTCGATGCGCTCTTTCTTGGTATAGAGAACTAGTCTATGAGGCACTTCTGATGTCTCAAAATAATAGATTTCATTAAAAGGCACCTGAAAATCCGACTTAGAATTTTCAAAGAGAAAAGTTTCCTCAGCTTGAAAGCTGTCCTTTCTCTCGTAAAGATAGGCCAAGTCCTGCTCAATCTGCTTGATAAAATCTTCCTCAGGCAAACCTTTATCAATAAAGTCAAAAGCTGATACCTGATAGCGAAAAGTCAAGGGCATAAATTCTGAGTGAGTCGTCACAAATACAATCAGAGCATAGGGGTCCAACTTGCGAATCTTTCCTGCCACCTCTAGTCCCTTCTGCGTCTCTTGCTTAATCTCAATATCCAAAAAGAAAATCTGATGGCTCCCCCGTTCCCTTACTGCATCAATCAGCATGTCCGGCTTGCCATAGATTTCTAAAAAATGGCATTCCCAGCCATTCTTTTCCAGAATCCCCTGAATGGTTGACTCCATATAGGCTTGTTGCTTAAGATCATCTTCTAATACAAAAATTTTCATCTTATTTTCTTCCTTCCTGAGACCAGCGCTTGATGAGACTGGATAAATGACGCCTTGAGCAGACAATATCTCCTAAGTCAGACCGCTCAAAGAACAAGCTTTTACGCTCCCTGTTAAATCCTTGAACCTTGGCTAAATTGACCAGTGTTTGACGATTACAGTGAACCAACTCATCAGGATAGAGCTTAGCCAGCTCAGTCAGAGAAGCCCTAAAGCTGTAGTTGCCTTGTCTAGTGAAGATAAGAACAGTGTGCGTCTTTTGAGGATGGGACTGGACATAGTAAATTGTTGAAAGATCCAGCTTTCGAAGAGTACTGCCGTCTTTGATTATGATAGTAGCCATTTGTCTACCTCCTTTGCTCTAGCATAGCACAGGTCGCATCGCAAACGACTCCCAAATCCTAAATGGTAGCTGAGAAGTCTTAAATGGTCTCAGAAGCACTAAGTAAAAACTTACTTGTTAGGTAAGTTTTCACGATCTATTATTTCAGTCTGATGTATTGGTGACAAACAGTTGTACGAACTCTTACTTTTTCTTTTTCTGTGGGAAAAGAGGCATGCCCAACGCAGCAATCTTTTCAGCTGGCACCTTCATGCCTTCTTTGATCCATTTGGAAAGCACCGAAACAACCGCAGAACTCCAGAATGAATTCATATAGGAATTAGCTGTCTTCTTTCCACCTTTGCTACGCTTTTCAAGGAAATCAAAGACCGCCTGCGTCAGCAACTTTTCAAAATTATAGTCAATAGCCAGACTAATGACACGCGCTTCCTTCTTGGCTTCCTTAAAAAGAAAAAGCCAAATCTGGTACATTTCTGTCTTGAAATTAAACTGCTCCAGCTTGTCGACAATTCCCTGAACCGTATTTTTGAAAATTCCCTCTAGGATTTCTTCTTTGGAGCTATAGTTACGATAAAAGGCTGCGCGCGAAACCCCAGCTCGCTCGACTAATTCAGAGATGGTAATCTTTTTCAAATCTTTTTTCTCTAGCAGTTGCATCAGAGAAATTTCCAAGGATTCCTTCGTAATTCGATTAGATTCTTGATTATAAATTTTTAAATTTGCGAGGGATTTTTCTGATATTTTCTTTTCCGCCATAACAATTTCTTTCTTCCTGTATCAGCTGAGAATTAAGGCTTTATATCAAAGCATCTTCATGTTATAATTGTAAGAAAAGACATGTTTTTTGTCAATGTAGAGAACTGATAGAGCAGGGGAAACTAAATGACTTGGAAAATTGTTGCCGATTCTGGCTGTGACTACCGTGAGATTACAGATCTGGCCAACCAAACAAAGTTTGAGAGCGTGCCGCTAACCATTCAGATCGATAATGAGATTTTTGTAGATAACGCTCATCTCGATATTGATGATATGATGGAAAAAATGTACGCTACTTCAACCGCTTCAAAATCAGCCTGCCCAAGCCCTGATGACTACCTCAGAAGCTTTGAAGGAGCTGAAAATATCTTTGTCGTGACAATTACGGGCTCTCTTTCTGGTAGCCACAATAGCGCCCAGCTAGCTAAAAAACTTTTCTTAGAAGAAAACCCAACAGCAAATATCCATGTTATTGACAGTCTTTCGGCTGGTGGCGAAGTTGATTTGATTGTCAAAAAATTGAACGAGCTCATCAAAGAAGGGCTTTCTTTCGAGCAAGTCGTAGAAGCCATCACCCACTACCAAGAAAATACGAAACTTCTCTTTGTACTAGCTAAGGTAGATAATCTGGTCAAGAATGGTCGGCTCAGCAAGCTGATTGGTGCAGTTGTCGGCCTCCTCAATATTCGCATGGTCGGCGAAGCCAGCGATACTGGTACTCTGGAGCTTCTCCAAAAAGCTAGAGGGGCTAAAAAGGCCCTGACTGCTGCTGTCGATGAAGTTCTGAAAGCTGGATATAAGGGCGGCCGCATTATCATTGCTCATCGCAATAACGAGAAATTTTGCCAGCAATTTTCGGAAGTCATCAAGGAAAAATTCCCAGCTGCCGACATTTCATTCCTACCAACTTCTGGACTTTGCAGCTTTTATGCGGAAGAAGGCGGCCTCTTAATGGGCTACGAAATTTAATCCTCTCCTTTTGAGCTGAATATCTGTATTCAGCTCTTTACTTTTTCGATTTAATTCGTTAAAATAGAAGAAAGAAAAGGAGTGAATATCATGGCCAGAGGACGCGGTGTCGCTAGCCCCCAGGATAAGGAGGCAATACGGCTCATTTCTAAAAAAATCAAAACTTTATTGAAGCAAAAGCAAATCAAACAAATTGAACTTTCCCGAGGAACAGGAATTCCAGCCAGCACTCTTACTGGCTATATCAAAGGAAATTCCCTACCTGTCCTAGAAAATATGCAAAAAATTGCAGACTTCTTTGATATGGATGTCCAAGAGCTGGATCCTCGCTATTTATCTGTTCATAGCCCTACACCATTTTCGCTAGAGTTCGCAGATATTTTCCAATCTCTAGACCAGAGCCGCAAGCAAGCTGTGACAGACTTTGCTAAAAAAGAGCTGGAAAATCAAACGACTGAGGAAAGATTAAAAGATGATTATTTTCCTTACAAGGTCTATGAAAGCTTCCAGACTTTCTTGAATAAGCCCGAACAGGCTGACATCGTCTGGTTAGACAAAGAGCTTGACTATGATATCGCCCTCTGGATTCGGACAGATTCGCTGGAACCCAAGTATCCGCAAGGGTCTGTAGCTCTCATCAAGAATACACATTTTGAATTTGCAGGCGCTATCTATGCCATCGATTACGACGGGCAAACCATTTTGAAAAGAGTTTTCAATGATCCAACTGGCATCCGCCTCATTTCTCTCAATAAAAAATACAGCGATAAATTTATCCCGCATCAAGAAGAACCCAAGGTCATCGGCCGTGTCATGGCCGCCTTTATGCCCTTAGATTTATCAGAACAAGCACAAAAGCCACTTTAGTACATAAAGCGGCTTTTCTATTTTTTCTTACTCCCTTTGCTTGCAATCGTGATGACTGCTGCTGTCAGAAAGAAAATAATATAAGTGGCAATTGGGAACCAGACATAGCGATGGTCCAAAGTAGGCAGTGGTAGCAAAGGTCTATGACGGCGGCTCCTCACTCCAAAGTAATGTAGCAAAAGAACCATAGGATTTATATAAAGGAGAGTATTGACTAAGTCTTTCAAAGAAGTGACCCTCTTTGCACTATTTTCACGTAGAATAGAACCATAGGCATAGTACAGTAAAACAAGAATATTTATAAACAAAGGAAAAACATAGTTACTCTTTAAATATGTGGGGAGGAAGGGGATTTGAAAAACTAGGATGCCCGTAATCATTGCAAAAAGAATAAGGACGGAGAAATCCAATAACCAAGCTAGAAAACCATGGCGCTTGAGCCATGTATTCACTTTATCTAGCCAAAGGCACTCATTCCTATTCATATTTCTATTCACATCCACACACTCCCTCTACTAGCTTGTTTGAACGGGTTTTGGAGCTAGATTCCATTGACAAGACTTGCATCAGTCAATATAGCGAACACGATTGACCTTGGTTTTCATGATATAAGGATTGACTAAATCATGGTATTCATCATATTCCCCAAATAAAAAGCCTTTTCGTAAAATAACTTCTCTCCCCTCTATCCCGTAATCCATATTGATCGGGACAGAATTTTCTGATTTGGCTATAGAGAAATGAAAGAAAATTGCAAACCATATAAACAATGCAAGAGGTACACTCAGGATCCCCCAGATGAGATGGAACCAGCGAAACTCCCTCTTTTTCAAAAAGAGAAACCATAGGTGACAAAATACGACCACTGACAGAAGAAAAAGCCAATTGTTCCACAGCAGGGGCGCAAAGGCCAAGCCAAACGGACTCAAGCTAAAATGTAGCAAGACAAAGATAAATAACAAGATATAGAGCACTAGCCAAATAACTTTAGAAAACTTCCAGCGCTTCGCTTTTTCTTCCCTTGTATCTTCCACATTTAGCTCACTCATTTCCAACCAACTCCACAATCTTCTGGAAAGTCTTACCGTTTCGGATAGTCAGTTGCTTGTAAAAGCTAGATTTGAGCAGTTTTTTATGGTAATTGGACTTAAGATAGTCCGCTTGGTCAGCATTGCTATAAAAGAAAGCCGTCTGCCCAAAATGTAGTTGCTCCTTGTCATTCGCCCAGCTGCCTGCCAGCTCTTGAACGCTCTCCCTATCTGTCTCTGGCAAATAAAAGAGAACATCGCGCCGAAAGGCTGTCTCATCTTGCCACCAAGTAGGCAGATTTGCTATTTCTTTTTCAAGCATGGCAGAGCTGACAAGGACAAAAGGCAGCGGAAAATCGTAAGACCGACTGAAATAAGCCGACAAGATATCCCGAATCCTCTCCTCCCGCTCCTCGCTATCAAAGAAAAGATTGCCGCTATTGATGTAGGAAACTGGATTTTCAAAACCCAACCCAGCCAAATCTTTCTTCAAATCAGCCATAACGACCTTGTTTTTTCCGCCAACATTGATGCCGCGGAGTAAAAGTGCATAACGCATGTGGTGCTCCTTAAAAATATATCTATTGTTTTTCAGACTAACTGTTTGAGTTTCTCATGTAAATCATCCGTTTTTCTTTCACAGCTTTTCCTAGGTCAATGACCTTTTCCTCGCCGTCAAAAACAAAACCCATTTTTCCATAGAAAGCGATGGCACGTTTGTTATCTTCTAACACCCATAATAAAATCTCTGGATAACTATCCAAGGCAGCAAATGCAGCCTGCATGAGCTGATGTCCTACACCCTTGCCATAATAATCTTTTAAGACATACAAAGCGATAATTTCACCCGCTATCGTAGCTGGATCTCGAAAATCACCGTAGCTAACAAAACCGACCACTTTAGCATCATCCAAGGCGATCAAGGTATTTTCAGGATACTTTTGACTATAAAATCGGCACTTATCCAAGGTCATTTGCTCTTGAAATTCCGCAGGCAAAATCTCATCATAAGCTTCTCGCCATGTCTGCCAATGAACTCTGGATTTCTCTTCTATCTCCTCAGCTGTTTCCATTGTTTTGATAGTGATGACCATTTGTTTTTCTCCTTGATATCCCTCAATCCATCGCCTTTATTTCCAGAATCATATCGCGAATCTGTGCGGCCAGTTCGAAGTCCAGAAGTCCGGCAGCTTCTTGCATCTGACCTTCCAGTTTCTTGATCATGTCCTTGCGCTCTTGCTTGCTGAGGCTTTCAATTTCGACAGTTTCTTCCTTGTCTGGCAGGGCAGCCTTGGTCACACTGATCAGGTCACGGATTTCTTTCTTGATGGTCTGCGGTACAATGCCATGCTCTTCATTGTAAGCCATCTGGATTGCCCGACGGCGGGCAGTTTCATCGATAGCTCGCTGCATGGACTGGGTCATAGTGTCGGCATACATAATCACATGCCCCTCACTGTTTCGGGCTGCCCGTCCAATAGTCTGGATAAGGCCACGTTCGTTGCGGAGGAAACCTTCCTTGTCCGCATCAAGAATTGCTACCAGACTAACCTCCGGAACGTCGATTCCCTCGCGCAGCAGGTTAATCCCAACCAAAACATCAAAGACACCCAAGCGCAAATCACGGATAATCTCAGTCCGCTCCAAGGTCTTGATGTCCGAGTGCATGTATTTGACCTTGACACCCATTTCCTTGAAGTAGTCCGTCAAATCTTCCGCCATCTTCTTGGTCAGGGTTGTGATAAAGGTCCGCTCATTCTTTTCGACACGAGCATTGATTTCGCCCAAAAGATCATCGATTTGCCCCATGGTTGGACGGACTTCCACTTCAGGATCCAGAAGCCCTGTCGGCCGGATAATCTGCTCAATAACAGTATCCGTCTGCTCTTTCTCATAGTCGCCCGGCGTAGCCGATACATAGACAATCTGGTGAACATGACTCTCAAATTCTTCTCGGCGCAGCGGACGGTTGTCCAAGGCAGACGGCAAGCGGAAGCCATAATTAACCAGCATCTCCTTCCGAGAGCGGTCACCATTGTACATGCCCCGAATCTGTCCCATGGTCATGTGACTCTCGTCAATCATAATCAAGAAATCATCAGGGAAAAAGTCCAGAAGGGTATAAGGCGGCTCTCCTTCGCTCCGACCATCCATGTGGCGAGAATAGTTCTCAACGCCGTTTGTATAGCCCATCTCGCGCAACATTTCGATATCGTACTCCGTGCGCTGCTTCAAGCGCTGGGCTTCCAGCAGCTTGCCTTCCTTCTCAAAGATAGCTAGCTGCTCCTCCAGCTCAGCCTGAATCTTGGCAATGGCTACTTCCATGTGGTCTTCATTGGTCACGAAGTGAGTGGCTGGGAAGATGGCCAAATGATCCACCTCACCCAAGACTCGACCGGTCAAGGCTTCGACTTCACGAATCCGGTCAATCTCATCTCCGAAAAACTCCACCCGAAAGGCATGTTCATCCCGAGAAGCTGGGAAAATCTCCACCACATCGCCTCGAACACGGAATTTACCCCGCTGAAAGTCAATGTCATTGCGCTCAAACTGGATATCTACCAGATCATTAAGTAGCTTGTCACGGGAAATTTCAAGGCCTGGACGCAGACTAACCACGCTATCAGAGTATTCCTTAGGCGATCCCAGACCATAGATACAAGAGACCGAAGCCACGACAATCACATCATTGCGCTCCAAGAGGGCTGATGTCGCTGAGTGACGGAGCTTGTCAATCTCATCATTGACCGAGCTATCCTTTTCGATATAGGTATCGCTGGAAGGCACATAGGCCTCAGGCTGATAGTAATCATAGTAGGAAACGAAGTATTCCACGGCGTTATTGGGGAAGAACTCCTTGAACTCACCATAAAGCTGACCGGCCAGCGTTTTATTATGGGCGATAACCAGAGTCGGCTTATTGACCCGAGCGATAACCTGACTCATGGTATAGGTCTTACCAGTACCCGTCGCCCCCATGAGAAT
The DNA here is from genome assembly GCF_011612585.1 of Streptococcus cristatus ATCC 51100. NCBI lineage: Bacteria > Bacillati > Bacillota > Bacilli > Lactobacillales > Streptococcaceae > Streptococcus > Streptococcus cristatus. Next base: position 1,216,260 of record NZ_CP050133.1, read on the forward strand.
CTGGGCTTTCTCGCCCCCCTCGATATTGTCCACCAACTGCTCAATAGCCTGTGGCTGGTCACCTGAAGGCTCATATTTAGAAACCAATTCAAATTTATTATCTGTTATTCTGTTAATCATCTTTTATTCCTTAAATTGTGCTTCTATCATTTTACCATATTTGCCCTATTTTCTCTGGATTTGGGTGTAGGTAGAATGGCCAAGCTTCTACCATCGTCTATCTCTTGTCACACATCTCGTTAAAAGACATAAAAAAGGCCCAGCTAAACTGGGAGGAATGGTTATTTCTTAAAGATCAGCGCCTGAGGCAGACGATTTTCTTTCTTGAGTGACCAGTAGAGATAGGCAACGCAGCCAATCAAGACTATACTGGCAAAAATAGATCCTTCAGCACCGAAAGCTCCACCGGACAGCAAATCCACAGAAGATTGTGAGCTATAGTTCAAGATTGAAGTAGATGCTCCTTGGCCACTGACCTGAATACCATAGATATTCCCTTGCACAAAATTCCAAGCGCCGTGCATACCAGCCAGTACCCACATATTGTCATACTTGAGCATAAGGAAACAAGCAAAGATACCGTCTAGTATGATATTGACAATAGAAAGAATGGTCACACCAGGGTTAAAGAGGTGCAGTGCCCCGAATAGAGCACTAGAAATCAAGATACCAATGAAGATATTTGACTTAGCGCTAACGGCTGGAAAGAGCCAACCACGCGTCACTAGCTCTTCTGTCCCACCTTGGAGAATCCAGAAAGGAATGATAGCTAGGACAAAAATCAAAGACTGCAAATTCACCTGACCAAATTTCAGACTGCCTGTCCCCGTTACCAAGAGCAAGACAACAACCAGTGAAAACTGAACGGCTCCAATAAGGAAGCCTCTGCCCAGTTCTTTCAGCCATCCTTCCTTAAAGAAACCCAGGCTGGAGAAAGCTCTCTTTTCTCGAAACTTGACCCACAGAAAAACAAGTAAGGCCATAAAGAAAAAACTACCCAGCTGAAAAAAGATATAATAATGCCCGAACACTTCCATAAGTGTAGCCCGGTCAGCTATCGGATTTACCATGGCAAGCACAGTTCCAATGATGATCCCTGCAAAGATTTCTCCTACGTGGATAAAGCCAATGGAGATCAGAACTGCTAACCAAATAGGAGGAATGTAGCGCGACAGCTTCACATTATCTAACATGCGTGATTTAAACATAGAAATCTCCTTTCATCATTTATTTATTATAACATATTTTATCATAATAGTATAATAGGTAATATTCATCGTTATGTAAGAAAATATAACATTAAAATAGAAAATATTTGCCTTTCTTAAATTTTTCTGATATAATCAAAAAATATTCAACTAAAGGAGAGAAAATATGAAGAAAAAGATCATAGCTTTTCTGCTAGCGTTATTCCCTATCCTTGCGCTAGGGACAACCACTCACGCAGATACCATCAAAATCGTATCTGACACGGCTTATGCCCCATTTGAATTTAAAGATTCCGATCAAACCTATAAAGGGATTGATGTAGATATTATCAATAAAGTTGCTGAAATCAAAGGCTGGGCATATGAAATGTCCTTCCCTGGCTTTGACGCTGCTGTCAATGCCGTTCAAGCAGGACAGGCCGATGCCATTATGGCAGGTATGACCAAGACTGCTGAACGCGAAAAAGTCTTTACCATGTCTGATACATATTATGACACAAAAGTTGTCATCGCAACGACCAAGGCTAATACAGTAAAATCTTACGATCAGCTCAAAGGAAAGACTGTCGGAGTCAAAAATGGTACAGCCGCACAACGTTTCCTTGAAAAGATCAAGGACAAATACGGCTTTACTATCAAAACGTTTGATACAGGCGACCTTATGTATAACAGCCTAACAGCTGGAGCCGTTGATGCAGCTATGGATGACCAACCTGTTATCGAGTATGCAATCAGCCAAGGACAAGATCTGAAAATCTCAATGAAGGGTGAGGCCGTTGGTAGCTTCGCATTTGGTGTCAAAAAAGGAAGCAAATACGAATATCTGGTGACGGAGTTTAACGAAGCCTTGGCGCAGATGAAAAAAGATGGTACCTTGAAGGACATCATCACCAAGTGGACTGCCGCTTCTGGCACTTCAACCAACTCAGCAGTACCAGAGACGACAACCAAATCGGGGCAAAAAGCTACTCCAGTCAAAGCTAAATATACGATTGCCAGTGACTCATCTTTTGCTCCTTTCGTTTTCCAAAATGATAGCAACCAATACACTGGTATTGATATGGACTTGATCAAGGCCATTGCCGAAGACCAAGGTTTTACACTGGAAATCTCTAATCCTGGCTTTGACGCTGCCATCAATGCCGTTCAATCTGGACAGGCTGACGGGATGATTGCTGGGATGTCTGTGACAGAGGCCCGCAAAGAAACCTTTAATTTCTCTGAACCATACTACACTGCTAACTCTATCCTTGCGGTGACAGAATCAAGCACTATTAGCTCCTATGAAGACTTAAAAGGAAAGACCGTCGGAGTCAAGAACGGTACGGCCTCTCAAACCTTCCTCGTCGAAAACCAAAGCAAATACGGCTACAAAATCAAAACATTTTCAGACGGTTCTTCTATGTATGATAGTCTGAACTCTGGCTCTGTCGCTGCTATTATGGACGACGAGCCCGTTGTCAAATATGCCATCAACCAAGGCAAGAAAATGAAAACGCCAATCGAGGGAACCCCTAGTGGTGAAGTTGCTTTTGCAGTAAAAGCAGGCACCAACCCTGAACTCATCGAGATGTTCAATAATGGTTTGGCTAATCTAAAAGCGAATGGTAAATATCAAGAAATTCTTGATAAATATCTCTCAGCTGAGAAGGATAATTCCACAACCGTTGATGAAACAACTATCTGGGGACTTCTCCAAAACAACTACAAACAGCTGTTAAGCGGACTTGGAATTACCATTGCTTTAGCACTGATCTCCTTTGCGATTGCCATGGTGATCGGGATTATCTTTGGGATGTTTAGCGTCAGCCCTATCAAAGCGCTTCGCATCATTTCAGAAATTTTTGTTGACGTTATTCGTGGTATTCCACTTATGATTCTGGCAGCCTTCATTTTCTGGGGAATTCCAAATCTCCTTGAATCTATGACTGGTCAGCAAAGTCCGATTAACGACTTCGTTGCAGGAACAATTGCTCTGTCACTCAATGCTGGTGCTTATATCGCTGAGATTGTTCGCGGAGGGATTCAAGCCGTTCCAGTCGGACAGATGGAAGCTAGCCGAAGTCTGGGGATCTCGTATGGAAAAACCATGCGCAAGATTATCCTGCCTCAAGCAACCAAGATTATGCTGCCAAACTTTGTCAACCAGTTCGTCATCGCTCTCAAGGATACAACTATCGTATCAGCTATCGGACTTGTTGAGCTCTTCCAAACAGGTAAAATCATCATTGCCCGTAACTATCAGAGCTTCAAGATGTATGCTATCCTAGCAGTGCTTTACTTGGTCATCATCACACTCTTAACAAGATTGGCTAAACGCTTAGAAAAGAGGATTCACTAATGGCTAAATTAAAAATTGATGTTAATGATTTACATAAATACTATGGTGAGAATGAAGTCCTAAAAGGGATTAGTGCTAAGTTTTATGAGGGAGATGTTGTTTGTATCATCGGTCCTTCTGGATCAGGTAAATCAACTTTCCTACGCAGCCTGAACCTACTTGAAGAAGTAACTAGTGGGACCATTACTGTCAACGGTTATGACTTGACAGACAAGGCTACCAATGTAGACCATGTTCGTGAAGATATTGGAATGGTTTTCCAGCACTTCAACCTCTTCCCACACATGACTGTCCTGCAAAATATCACCTTTGCTCCTGTTGAGCATAAGCGAATGAGCCAAGCTGATGCAGACAAACTTGGTATGGAGCTCTTGGAGAAGGTTGGGCTGGCAGACAAGGCTGATGCCAAACCAGACAGTTTGTCAGGAGGACAAAAACAGCGGGTGGCCATCGCTCGAGGATTGGCTATGAACCCGGACATTATGCTCTTTGACGAACCGACTTCTGCCCTTGACCCTGAAATGGTCGGCGACGTTCTCAACGTTATGAAGGATCTAGCTCAGCAAGGTATGACCATGCTGATCGTGACTCACGAAATGGGCTTTGCCCGTCAGGTCGCTAATCGTGTCATCTTCACTGCTGACGGTGAATTCCTAGAAGACGGCAAACCAGATCAAATCTTCGATAACCCTCAGCATCCACGCCTCAAGGACTTCTTGGACAAGGTACTCAATGTATAAACATGACGAATCCTGAAAGTAATCTTTCAGGATTTTTATTGACTTATTTTGCACTTTTTGCTAGACTAAAGGTAGAATGATTTCGGAGGTACACGGAGACATGAAAAATTAAGTCTATTTTTTAAAGGAAACTTTATTTAGTAGATTTTGTCATGTTTCTGCATATCCGCGGGACTTTCGTTTTTTTGTGCTTTCAAGCTTCTATGCCTTATCTTTAGATTAATCCTGACACTCCTATGACAGTGCAAGATGAAAGCCTACAAACGAATGCCCCTATTTGGACACTCCTGTGTCTTCTTTGTGCAATCTCAACAGCTCTGCTAAATAAAGCAGGGCTGTATTTTGTATGAAGAAAACGAAGGAGACATCTATGCTTCAAATAAGAAATCTAACGATCACCCACCTAAAAGACCTGAAAGAGTTAGTCAAAGATTTGTCACTGACTGTCAATCAAGGAGACAAGGTCGCTATTATCGGCGAGGAAGGCAATGGCAAGTCTACCCTGCTCAAGCTCCTGCTAGACGAGCGACTGGTCAGCTCTTATGTCAGCTACAGCGGACATATTGATAAGTCCTATACCGCTGCTGTTTATCTGCCCCAGCAACTGCCTTCAGAGGATGCCCAACTGACGCTCAATGACTATTTCTTTGCTGATTTTGAGACAGAGCTGGACTATGCTAAGCTCTACCGCTATGCTGGGGAGCTCAACTTTGACAGCCAGCGCTTTGCCAGTCAGCAGCAGCTCTCTAGCCTATCTGGAGGAGAAAAACTCAAGGTCCAGCTCATCAAGAAACTAGCCAGTGATTGGGACATTCTCTTTCTTGACGAGCCCTCTAATGACCTCGATCTTGAAACTTTGACTTGGCTGGAAAACTTTATCAGCCACAGCCAGAGAACAGTTCTTTTCGTCTCTCACGACGAACACTTTCTCGCTCAAGCCGCGACCAAGATTGTTCATCTGGAGCGAATCAAAAAGAAGCAGGAGGCTAGAACCAGCGTCAAAAGTCTGGACTACGAAAATTACCGCCATCAGCGTCAGGAGGCTTTTGAAAAACAGGGGCAACTAGCACGAAAAGAGCGAGAAGAACACGCTAAGACTATGGAAAAACACCGACGGGTTAAACAAAATGTTGAAAATGCCTTGAGAAATACCAAAAATGATGTCCAAGGCCGACTATTAGCCAAGAAGATGAAAAACGTCCTCTCACAGGGCAAACGATTTGAAAAGGCAGGGGCTGAAATGACCGAAATCCCGACACAGGAAGATGATATCAGCCTTCACTTCTCAGACATAGAAGCTCTGCCATTGACCAAAAGAATCCTGAAATTAGAAGGAATGAAACTGGAAACAAACGAACGACAACTGGCGAAGAACCTGACTCTGGAGGTCTGCGGTCAGGAAAAAATCGGACTGATTGGTGCTAATGGTGCAGGCAAATCTACTCTACTTAAAGAAATATGGAAGATCCTGCGTGATCGGACAGATATGCGAGTCGGTTATATGCCCCAGCATTATGGCGACTTGCTGGATGATGAGAGCAGTCCCTTGGACTTTCTGGCTCCCTCTGGCGACAAGTCCCAGAAGGAGAAAATCCTAACGCATCTAGCCAGTCTCCAGTTCACGCGCGACGAGACCCGTCACCCGATTGGGCAGCTTTCCGGTGGTCAAAAAGCCAAGCTCCTCCTGCTCAAACTAGTCCTAGACCGTCCCAATGTCCTCCTTCTGGACGAGCCAACCCGCAACTTCTCTCCCACCTCTCAGCCTCAGGTTCGCCAGCTTTTGGCGACCTATCCTGGCGCCATTATCGCTGTCTCCCACGACCGAATCTTTCTCAAAGAAGTCTGCCAGAAGATTTATAAACTGACGGAGACAGGGTTGGAAGAAGTTGAACTATAAGCAAAAAGAGTTGGAAATTCCAACTCTTTTCGTTTTGTTTAGCATCAATCTGTGAACTTTAATAAAGCTCCCCTTCTACTCCTGCGCCGTCTGCATTTGGTAATAAACACCTCTGGCTGCCATGAGCTCCTGGTGATTCCCATGTTCGACGATATTGCCATCTACCATGACGAGGATGATGTCAGCATTTTGAATAGTAGACAGGCGATGGGCGATGATAAAGCTAGTACGACCCACCATGAGCTTGCTGAAAGCCTCCTGAATCAAGACTTCTGTCCGGGTATCAATGGAGGAAGTCGCTTCATCCAAGATTAGGATTTTAGGAACAGCCAGGAAGACGCGCGCGATGGTTAATAGCTGGCGCTGACCTTGAGACAGGGAGTCCCCAGCATCCGCCAGATAGGTGTCATAGCCCTGAGGCAACTGCTGGATAAAGAAATGCGCATTGGCCGCCTTGGCAGCTGCAATAACCTCTTCTCGGCTGGCGTCTGGCCGGCCAAAAGCTATGTTATCATGAATGGTTGCCGTCTTGAGCCAAGTCTCCTGTAGTACCATACCGAACTGCTGACGATAAGAAGCTCTGGTGTAATGACTGATGGGAACATCGTCTAGCGAAATAAGACCACTGTCTACATTGTAAAAGCGCATGAGGAGATTGATCAGGGTTGACTTACCAGCACCAGTTGGCCCGACAATAGCAACCTTACTAGCTGCTGGAATCCTTATATTCAAATCCTGAATCAGCTCTTTGCCGGACTCATAGCCAAAAGCCACATGCTCAAAGCTAATCTGTCCTCTGACATCTTCAGACTGGAGGATTTCCTGACCAGACTCTGCTATTTCTTCTTGGTCCAAAACGCTGTAAATCCGCTCTGCACAAGCTAAAGCGCTCTGCAATTCTGACATGACTGACGATATATCGTTGAAAGGCTTGGTGTACTGGTTGACGTAGTTGAGAAAAGTTACCAGCTGCCCAACCGTAAAGCCTGTTCCCTGAATGATTCGGACAGCCCCAAAGCCCACAATCAAAGCATAGATCAGGGCATTGATAAAACGAGTCGAAGGATTGACCGTCGAAGAATAGAAAATAGCCGCCTGAGAATAGTCAGCATAGGTTTGATTACTGCGAGTAAAAGCTGTATCAAACTGCTCCTGAGCATTAAAAGCCTGAATCAAACTTTCCTGGGTCAAACTTTCCTCAATCAGCTGGGTCTGCGCTCCTCTTGCCTGCGTCTGACGTTGGAAAAAGCTAAAACTCTTTTTAGCTATAAAGCTCGCCAAGAAAAGAGAAAGGGGCGTCAAAAGCAAAACCAAAAGCAGGAGGAAAAAGTCCAATCTGGCCATGCTAATGATGGTCACTAAAATTGTCAGCAAACCCACAAAAAATTGATTGAAAACCATAAGCAGGCCATTGCTAAGCTGCTCCAAGTCCGTCGTCACCCGACTAACCAAGTCACCGGTTCCCTGCCGATCCAGATAGGCCAAAGGCAGATAGTGTACTTTCTTGATAACGCCCTGTCGGAGCTGCTGACTGTAGCGATAGACCAGCTGATTATAGAGCAAGGGATTGAGCCACTGAATCAGCGTATTGGCTAAAATAACCAGCAGCATCTGGCCCAAGATCGGCATCAAATGTTGCTCCGCTTGAGGGAGAAGAACGCTATCAACCGCATTTCCAATTAAAACTGGGAGAAGAACAGTCAGAGCTACTTGAGCCACCGTTCCCAGACTAGCTAGGACAAAGAGCCAGCGCGCCTGCAGCAAATCTCGAGTCAAACGCCTCAAGCTGCTAGATGATTTCTTATGCTTCATGCTTGTCCTCCTCTCCTTGACTATGCTGTGAGTTATGAATTTCTCGGTAAATGGCAGAGCTGACTAAGAGTTCCTCATGGCGACCAAGAGCCACCTGTTCTCCCTTATCCAGCACTATGATTTGATCCGCTGAGCGCAAGCTATTGGTCCGCTGAGAGATCAAGACCAGACTGGTCTCTGTCAATTCATTCTTAATAGCCTGCAGGAGTCTTGCCTCTGTCAAATAGTCCAGAGCAGAGGTTGCATCATCTAAAACCAAGAAAGGCGCCCTCCGCAAGACAGCTCTGGCGATGGTTAAACGCTGACGCTGACCGCCAGAAAAATTCCGGCCAAAGGCCTCTACAGTCGCATCCAAGCCACCTTCCTTCTGAGAGACAAAGTCTGCCGCCTGAGCAATCTCTAAGGCCTGCCACAAGTCTGCATCTGTTGGCTTGTTTGACAATCCTAAAGTCAGATTGGAGCGAACAGTTCCTTGGAAAAGCTCCGCCTTCTGAGGTACCAGACTAATCCAAGACCGCCATTCGCTGAGATTTTTAGGACTGCGCCCTTGGGAAAAGATGGTCAACTGACCAGCAGCCACAGGATAAAGATGAGCCAGCAGCTGGACTAGGGTCGACTTCCCTGAACCTGTCCCGCCAATAACACCTAAAGTCTGACCGCTTTTCAAATCAAAAGTCAGACCAGTCAAGGCTGGACTAGCTGCATTGGGATAGGAAAAGCTGACCTCCTGGACTTTAATGGCTTGATACGGCAGAGCTGTTTCCTGCACTAATTCCTGCAGGACATCTTCTTCTGCTTGCTCGAAGACCTGACTGATGCGACCTGCACTGATATAGCTTTGATTGAGTGAGTTGACCAACATAGCCAGCTTGAGCAATTCCACCAAAATTTGCAATAAATAATTGACCAAGGCCACTAGCATCCCCTGGGTCAGCAAGCCCTTGCCGATAAAGCTATTCCCCTGCCAAATCACAGCAATCAGAGTACCATTGACTGTGAGAAAGGTCAGAGGGCTAATCAGACTAGCCAGAGCTCCCGTCCTGATTTGCCAGGTTTTATAGAGCTCATTGCGATTGCGGAAACTCTGAATCTCGCGCTGGGTCTGACCGAAAGCTCTTATAACCCGCATGCCCTGCAGTTGCTCACGCGTCAAATTGACTAGTTGGTCTGTCAGTTGACGAATCTTAGCATAGAGGGGATTCATCAGACGAGACATGAAAACGATAATAGCCGTTAAAATCGCCACCATGAGCAAGAACCACAAGGTAATGGTCGGACTGATAGTAAAGGCCATGATGATAGAGCCAAAAACGATAATGGGCGCCCTCAGGAAGAGACGAAGAAACTGATTGATGCCCGTCTGAATCTGATAGGTGTCGCTCGTCAGCCGAGTCACCAAGCTAGAAGTCGTCAGCTCATCCCGACTAGCCTTGGGCAAGCGTAGAATCTTTTGATAGAGGTCGCTTGTCATCTGGCGGGTAAAGCCCACTGCTGCCTTTGACGAATAATACTGGGCCACCACCGCTACTACCACGCCAAGCGCAGCCAAACCCATCAAAAGAAAAACCATCCAGTAGAGATGGGAGCTGTCCTTTCGAGGAATAGTTTCGTCCACAATCCCCGCAATCAAAATCGGAACCAAGAGTTCAAAACTAGCTTCCAAAAGCTTGAACAAAGGCCCCAGCAAAGACTCCCTGATATAGCCTTTGAAATATCTCAATAAATCTTTCATACTGCCTACTTCTCCATTAAACTGTTTCTATTTTATCATAATTTTCAAAGGGAAAAAAATATTCTCCTTCTGACCAGCAGAAAGAGAACATTGATATTAGACTTCTTGTAAGTTCTGGCTTATTTTCTTTAGACCCATATGCAAAAATGGCGTTACAGCTAGTAAGAAGCCACCTAAAACTATAAAAGTCGAGTCGAAGCCAAGATTATCAATCAGCCAGCCAGTCAGAGGGAAAATGACAATCATGCTCAGGCTGAACATCATAGAATAGACACTAAGCATGGTCGCCCGCACTTCACTTGGCAGCTGCTTTTGTAAATCGTTGTCAAAAATCGGCTGGAAAAGAGCATACAAGGCGTTGCTGATTAGATAAATCAAAATATAAATGACTGGAGTTCCAAAATAGGACAGCAGGTAGCTTGCTCCAGTTAGAAGAACCACTGAAGGAAAGAGTTTTAAGGCAGAATATTTCTTTCCAATCATACTCGCCAGATAGACCGCCAAGATATTCAAAGCACTGCCAATTAGCATGACTACCGAAATCTGCCAATCTTTTAAATCAGGCAATTGATTTTGATAGTAAAAATAAAACATACACATCAGTGTTCCGATGATTTGGGAAAGAATCATCCAGATGAAAAGGCTGGGATTTCTCTGCAACTCCTCTTTGACAGCCCAAATAATCTTTTTCATGGTCAGGCGTTCTGCTTTCTCTGCTTTGACACTTGGCTCCTTCAGCATCCAAGTCAGGAAAAGAACGATGACAGAGGTGCCAATCATGATATAGTAGGTCAGATGCAATTGTCCATGGACAAAAAATCCAGCCCAGACCGTTCCCAAAGACCGGGTCGCTTCAGCCACCCCAGACATAAAACTGGAGATGGATAAGTAACGTTCCTTGAGTCCGGCCTCCACAGATGAATCATAGACCATGGCTGCGCTTGTCCCCGAATCAAAATTATAGGACCAAGCACTGATCATCATAGCCAGTGCATAAACCCAAAAGTTCCCCTGCCCGGACAACATGAGAACAGAAGACACAATCCCGGCTATCCGGCTCAGATACAGATTGGTCTTGTAGGAGAAGCGATCCGCCAACATCCCAGAAGGAATTTCACAAATGACGCTGGTCGCATGAAAGATACTTTCCAAAAGCCCAATCTGCCAAAGAGACATACCATTTTGACTTAGAAATAAAATCCAAAAACTAGTAATGCCTAGAAAGGCAAAAAATTCAACTCCGGCCATAAGACCGATATTTTTCCGATAACTTCTTTTAAACATATTTTCTCCTTTAACAAGTGTTTTATATTGCTATTATTTGTCACTTGTTAATCTGCTGTTTACATGACTCCTACCTCTTCTTTCTCTAAAATTTTATATTTGGATTATTTCATAGTTCATTGTTGAAAAAACGCCACATGGGCGTTTTCATTGATTTACGGTTTAATACGGTGCAACATACGTGGGAATGGAATAGCTTCACGGATATGCTTGGTACCTGCTACAAAGGTTACCATACGCTCGATACCGATACCAAATCCACCGTGTGGAACAGAGCCGTACTTACGAAGATCCAGGTAGAATTCATATTCCGATGTATCCATACCAAGCTCTTCCATTTTAGCGACCAGTGCGTCGTAATCTTCTTCACGCATAGAGCCACCAATGATTTCACCGTAGCCTTCTGGAGCAAGCAAGTCTGCACAGAGAACACGGTCTGGATTTCCAGGAACTGGCTTCATGTAGAAAGCTTTGATAGCTGCTGGGTAGTTCACGACAAAAGTTGGTACACCAAAGTGGTTTGAAATCCATGTTTCATGCGGTGAACCGAAGTCATCGCCATGTTCCAAATGCTCATAATCTGCATCTTCATCATTTTCATGGGCTTGCAAAAGATCAATCGCTTCATCATAAGTAACACGCTTGAAAGGCTCAGCAACGTAGCGTTTCAAGAGTTCTACATCACGTTCCAATGTTTCTAAGGCTTGAGGAGCACGGTCGAGAACACCTTGAATCAAGGCTTTGACATAAGCTTCCTGCAAGTCGAGTGACTCATCGTGAGTAACAAAATTATACTCCGCATCCATCATCCAGAACTCTGTCAAGTGACGACGAGTTTTTGATTTTTCAGCACGGAATACAGGTCCAAAGTCATAAACACGTCCCAGAGCCATAGCTCCCGCTTCCAGATAAAGCTGACCTGACTGACTCAAGTAAGCTGGAGTTCCAAAGTAGTCGGTTTCAAAGAGCTCAGTTGAGTCTTCTGCTGCATTTCCTGACAAGATTGGGCTGTCAAACTTGATAAAGCCGTTCTTATCAAAGAATTCATAGGTAGCATAGATGATGGCATTACGGATTTGCATCATGGCAACTTGCTTGCGAGAACGGAGCCACAAGTGACGGTTGTCCATGAGGAAGTCAGTTCCGTGTTCTTTTGGCGTGATTGGATAGTCGTTAGACTCGCCGATGATTTCGATATCTGTAATGTCCAGCTCATAGCCAAATTTTGAACGCTCATCTTCCTTGACAATCCCTGTCACATAGACAGACGTTTCTTGGCTCAAGCGTTTAATAGTATCAAACTTCTCAAGTCCTACTTCTTCGCCAAATTTCTCAATAAAGTTAGGTTTGAAGGCTACACCTTGGAAAAAGGCAGAACCATCACGCAACTGCAAGAAAGCGATTTTCCCTTTTCCTGACTTGTTGGCCACCCAAGCACCAATCGTTACTTCTTCACCAACATGATTTTTTACATCAACAATTGTTACATTTTTCTTCGACACGTTTTTTCTCTTTTCTATTTTTATTCTTTGTGGCAGACTACTTCGACATTATTTCCATCTGGGTCTAGGATAAAAGCTGCATAGTAAGGTAGATGATCACTCCGATAATCAGGTGCACCATTATCTTTTCCACCTGCCTTCAAACCCGCCTCGTAGCAAGTTCGAACCTGCTCGTGGTTTTCTGCAAAAAAAGCAAAGTGAATAGGAGCCTGCTCTCCCTTTCCTAGCCAAAAATCTCCACCAGGATGAGGACTGTTGGGGGCAACAAAACTGAGTAGAGAGTCAGTTTTAAAATCCAATTCGTAGCCAAGAGGAGCAAGAAAGCTTGTATAAAAGTCTTTTGAAATTTGTAAATCCCTTACTTTAATCTCAAAATGATCAATCATTCTTACTTCTCCATGAAATCCTTGAGGCGTTGAACCGCTTCTTTTAGTGTATCCATGTCAGTCGCATAGCTGAGGCGGATATTTTCTGGCGCACCAAATCCATCCCCTGTCACCAAAGCAACTCCTACTTCTTCTAAAATCGCTGTGGTAAAGGCCGTCACATCGGTATAGCCTTTCATTTCCATCGCTTTTTTAACATTTGGGAAAAGATAGAAAGCTCCCTGAGGCTTGACGACTTCAAAGCCGGGCACTTGAGCTAGCAAAGGATAAATAGTATTTAGGCGTTCCTCAAAGGCCAATCTCATATTTTCGACCGTATCCTGACTGCCCGTCAAGGCTTCAATGGCTGCATATTGCGCCACCGCTGTTGGATTAGAAGTCGTTTGCCCTGCAACCTTGCTCATCGCTGAGATAATTTCAGGCTCACCTACAGCATAGCCAATCCGCCAGCCCGTCATAGAGTAGCTCTTGGAAACACCATTGATGACGACTGTTTGCTTGCGAATTTCCTCTGACAGACTAGAAATCGGCGTGAATTTATTGCCATTATAGACCAAGCGGCCATAAATATCGTCGGCCAAGATCAAGATATCATGCTCAACAGCCCAGTTTCCGATGGCCAGCAGTTCTTCTGCTGTATAAATCATACCAGTCGGATTGGATGGCGAGTTCAGAACCAAGACCTTGGTCTTCTCAGTACGGACAGCTTCCAGCTGGGCCACCGTCACCTTAAAATTATTTTCCTCTGTCGCTTGAACAAAAACAGGCTTTCCTTCGGCCATCAAGATCTGATCGGCATAGCTAACCCAATAAGGCGTCGGAATGATGACTTCATCTCCTGGATCAATCACACTCATAAAGAAGGTGTAAAGAGAGAACTTAGCCCCCGTTGCCACTGTCACTTGATTTGGCTGAATCTCATAGCCATAATACTTGGCAAAATAGTCTACCACCGCTGATTTCAGCTCAGGCAGACCACTTGTTACCGTATAAAAACTAGCTCTGCCATCTTCAATCGCTGCAATCGCTGCTTGCTGGATATTCTTAGGCGTCGGAAAATCTGGCTCTCCCAAGGTCAAAGAAAGGATATCCCTGCCTTCAGCCTTTAAAGCTTTGGCTCTAGCTGCCGCTGCCAAGGTCACGCTTTCTTCCATATTTAAAACACGATTGGATAATTTCATAGCCCCTCCTTGCTGAGCAATGTCTTGCTTTCAAATCCGATATTGTAATAAGTGCTTCCAGACTTAATTTCCCAAACAGGCTGACCGTCTAAGTAACCAAAAGTGGTCTTATCAATAGAAGTCGCTCCATTTTCCTTGGCTACTTGTTCTGCTTCTGCCTGACTCATCCCATCTTGCAAACGATAGACATGGATCTTGTTTGAATTTTTGGAAATCAGAACAGCTTCTTCCTCTTTTTTACTAGTTTTCCCAATCAAGCTATAGTAGGACTCTTTGCCATTGTAAATCGAAAAGCTCGTCAGAGTTTCCAAATCTGCATATTCCTTAGCGATTTTTTGAGAACCTTCCTTGGCTGACTGCCAAGGCTCGATAGCAAGGTGCAACATCGTAAAAAATGAAAAAATAAGCGTCGTGAGGACGAGGAAAAGCCCGATGGCATAGTGCCTTATAGGAAATTCAGCCCTTTCTTTAATTTTATGTTTCACTGAATCATTATACTACAAATAGCCTGATTTTTCTAGGACTTTTATTACATTTGCATTTATTACTACTTATTGATAAAATGTTGCTATGAAAATAACTGAAAACCTAGACAAGGATACTCTACTTGACCTTAAGACAATTATCGTTCTCCATAAGGCGGAGCGCACCATTCGTAATCTCGAAGCTCAAATTTTTAAAAAGCACAATTTGACGCCTACCCAATTTTCCGTTTTGGAAACCTTATATAGCAAAGGAGAGTTGCGGATTCAAGATTTGATTGACAGCATGCTGGCTACATCGGGAAATATGACAGTCGTTATCAAAAACATGGAAAGGGATGGCTGGATTAGCCGCAGTTGTGATCCCAATGATCGTCGCTCCTTTCTCATCCAACTAACCGACCAAGGCCAGAAAAAGATCGAGGCTGTCTTGCCAGAGCACATCGCCAATATCAGCCACATGACTGCTCTCCTATCCCAAAACGACAAAGAAGATTTAGTGCGGATTTTAAAAACTTTCAAAAGGCTGAGCTAAATTATTGCTAATTAGTGACACTTGTTGTAACATAGATAGTAACAAGAGGGAGACCTCTTAAATAAAGATTAAATGGAGGACACATTTATGTCTAAAGTACTATTTATTGTTGGCTCACTTCGTCAAGGTTCATTCAATCATCAGTTGGCAGCACAAGCAGAAAAGGCTCTAGCTGGCAAAGCTGAAGTTTCTTATCTGGACTACAAAGATGTACCATTCTTCAACCAAGACCTCGAAAGTCCAGCTCCAGCTGCTGTTGCCAAGGTTCGTGAAGAAATCCTTGCAGCTGATGCTATCTGGATCTTCTCACCTGTCTACAACTGGGCCATCCCAGGTGTGGTGAAAAACTTGCTTGACTGGACTTCACGCGCACTTGATTTGTCAGACCCAAGCGGCCCTTCTGCCCTCAATGCCAAAGTGGTAACTGTTTCATCTGTTGCTAACGGCACTTCACCCGATGAGGTCTTCAAGCACTACCGTAGCCTCCTTCCATTCATTCGTATGAATGTGGTTGACCAATTTACTGGTGTCGGTATCAATCCAGAAGCTTGGGGAACTGGCCAATTAGTCCTTTCAGAAGACAAGCTTGCTGAGCTTTCTGCTCAAGCAGATGCCCTCCTAGCAGCTATCAACTAAGATAAAATGAAAAACATGAAGCAGTATTTCTGGGAAATGCTGCTTCATGTTTTTTTATTTTAAGATAATGGCTGCGACGATTGGACTGACAATTACATACATGATCCCTGTCACTCCGATTGCAAGACCTGCCATGGCTCCAGCAACATGTCCATATTTGAAAGCTGTTCCTGTACCAACTGCATGTCCTGTACCACCTAAGGCCAAGCCAACTGCTACTGGATCCTTAATTTTTAGCAGTTTTAGAATAGTGGGTCCCATGACACTTGTCAAAATACCTGTCGCCACAACAACCACCAAGGTAACAGTTGTCAAGCCCTGCATTTTATCAGTAATGCCCACTGCCATCGCTGTTGTGACAGATTTTGGAAATAGGGAAATTGCTAAAAAGAAGTCCATCCCAAAGAATTTTGCCAGCAGCGCTGTGAAAGTCGTATTGACCACTACAGCCACAAAGGTTCCTAGCAGGATACTGCGAGCGTGGTGTTTCATCAAGTGGAAGGTCTTATAAAGCGGAATTCCTAAAGCAACCGTAGACGGTACTATTAAATTGTTCAAGTAAGCCCCACCGACATAGTAATCCTTATAAGAAATTCCCGTTAATTTCAAAAAGGCAATGACCAAAATCGCTGCTAAAAGGAGAGGCGTTGTTAAAGGATGAGGAAATCTACGGAAAATCAGCATCCCGATGAGGTAGGCAAAAATGGACAAGGCGAGGCCAAATAGCGGGTTACTCCATAGATTAGACATGATCCATCCCCCCTTCCTCATAATCGCCTTCAAAATGCTGCTTGATGAATTGTACGACAAGGGCAATGACGATCACATTTAAAACAATGGCACCAAGAATAATCAAAACAATAGGCAACAGATAAGGAGCAATCACGTGAAATTTATCCATAATACCAACCGCTGGCGGCAGAAAAAGAATGGTCATATTAGCTAACAGGAAGTTTCCGACCATACTGACGTGGCGGAGCCGCAATAACTTAAACTGCAAAGCAAGAAATAGCAAGATTAAGCCGATAATACTACCTGGAATAGGAAGATGGAAGACACTTGATATCCCCTCTCCAATGATGGAAATCGAGAAAATAATCATCAACTGGACATATAACTTCATGCAGAACCTCCGAAACTTTCTATGTACAGTTTACTCCTTTTCAGAAAAATTTCAAGGTTTTTCTCAAATAAAAAAGATGGAAACGAATCCATCTGATTGCTTGCATACTATCCTTACCTCTATATTCTGCAAGTCTAGCATTAAACAAAGTGATTATCGTTCTTCGTCCCGCCATCAAAAAAGCGCCCTAAGGCGCTTCTTGAAATAAACGGAAGACATGGGATTCGAACCCACGCACGCTTTTACACGCCTACTGCGTTTCCAACACAGCCTCTTAAGCCTCTTGAGTAATCTTCCATACAAGAGAAAGACTTGCTTTCTCAAAACTTTATCCATTATACCACATTGCAGCTCCAGCCGCTATACTTTCCGTTATATTTTTTCGAAATTTCTATTAATTCCCAAACATGTTGGTTTATGCTAGGGAGCTCTGTAGTATCGAATCGGGATATTTCTAGTTTGTAAGGACGAGGATTGCCTTCTTCTTTTTTCCTAGAAGAAATATCATAATCAAGAGCAGAGGCATCCCCCATAAAAGAAACACGATCATCGTAAGTCTCAAAACTAAACTTATGAGTGATTTCCCGTAGTTGACTATGGTCATCCCCTTCTTTATCTAAGCGATACCAGATACGCTGGTTTAAAATAGATTGATACTCATATTCATTTGGATACAAGAAGTCAAAGTATTGTTTCCATTCAGGATCCACCAGAGTAGCTGAATTATATTGATATTTCGAAAATTGCTCCATCACTTGAGCAATAATCGGCATGTGCCGCTCTCTATCTTTCAAATAGTAATAAAATTCTATATGACCATCTGTGATGACTACTCCGACATAGATAGCCGCAATGCGCTTCATCGCTTCTGAAAGACGATCTTCGATGAGGTTCAAATTAGAAAATTCGTCATAATCTGGAAACCCTGTTTCTCGATCAACATTCAAAATAGCAATTCTCAACCGTAGTGCATAAGTATAGGATGGATAGGGAGCGACTGAATCCAACGCTAAATTGAGACGGATACTAGCCATTCGGTCATCAATAAGGGTCGAAAAAGAGCCCCATTCATTCGGAAGATTTTCTAAATCAACAGAAACTTCCTCAATGGGTAGATGACTATCTTGACTCTTCCCTAAGATTTTTCCAAAAAAACTCATATCATCAAAAACCTCATTTACATATCCCTATGGAGCCGGTGGGAGTCGAACCCACGTCCAAACACCTGCCAACACATTTGTCTACGACCATAGGCCATGTCTTCATTTAACTTAGCTTTGACACATGGCTCAAGCCCAAGCTAAGCGAGTCTATCAATCTCTTGTAAAATCCCTAGACTTGATTTTACCGTAGCTTGCTCATAATAAGACCGGTCATCAGACACAAGCAATCCGAATCAGGTCACGCTGGCTGTTTTTTAGGCAGCTAAAGCGTAAGAATTGTTATTTTTTGCAGTTATATTTAACTGGCGTTTTACATCCGCTAGATGAGTCGCAAAATGTGCCGCATAATGCCTGTCGAATCCGTAACGACCCCAAGACAAGTAACTATTATACCAAAATAATGTCCTAATTGCAAAAATCAAGATAAAATTACTCCAAAGATGCTAAAATTCCCTTGATATAAGGTACCAAGGGAATTTAACTACATATGATCTTTTACTGCAACTGCTACCATTCTAGCCTTGGCTCTTGGCTGTCCTGCTACTGACATCTCCATCACGATAATAGCTTTCCTTGCTCCCAACTCCTCAAGCTGCGAAGTGACGATGATTTCCTGATCAATAGGCGTCGGGATTTTATAATCAACTTCTAAACGGGCTGTGATAAAGCGTCCAATGACTGTATCTTGAGTCAAGTCCAAGCCTTTTTCTTGATGGGCAAACCAAGCTGCTGAAGCCGTTCCATGGCAATCAAAAATCATAGCAATCATGCCACCAAAAAGATTGGCCGGCACACCACCAGTATAGTGAGATTCTGGTCTTATTCTAGTAATGCATTCCTTCCCATCTAAGCTAGGATAAGTCTTTAAATGTAGACCTAGCTCATTCTTAGGGCCGCAGCCCCAGCAATGTTGAAATCGGTCGCCATATGTATCTTGAATAGCAATCTTTCTTGTTTCTAAAGTCATACCAGTTCCTTTCAAAAATCAGAGTGTAAGCGTTTTTTGATTAGTATATCAGTCTTTGGGACAATAGTAAATAGAATGCAGAGTCAATATATTTTAATTGTAGCTATAATCTGATTTTATAAAAAGCACCTAAGTTTTCTACCTCTTTCTTGAATTAAAAATACTCATTTTCAGCCTGAATAGCCTTTCTAAAGCATAGAAAAACCAAGAAGGCCCGATCTAGCTTCTTGGTTTCATCAATTTTTATAACTTCTTCTATTAGAATAGTTCCTGAATCGGTTCAAAAATAATCCGTTCAATGTCAGACAAGTAAATAGAGAGCTGTTGTTGCTTGTTAAAGAAGGCTGATAATAAATCATTGCCTTGGATTTTATCTCCAAAACTCTGCATCTTTTCTTGAATGTCTGGAGTCGGCATTTGACCTGTTTGAGCCAGTTGCTGCAGCTCTTTCTGGAAAGCTAGGTAGTCATCAAAAATTGCCTTGGCTTCACTATTCGCATTGATAGCCTGCTTGCTTTCTACCACAGCTTTGTACTCTGGCATTTCGCGAAGTCCTCGACTGAGTTCATTGGCTAAATCATAAATATTTGACATAGAGTTCTCCATTCTATATTAGTCTACGGACACTAGGTAATCCGTATTTTCTCTTACTATTTTAGCAGATTTTTCCAAATCTTGGCGATTTTTAAAGGTGATTTGCAGAATACCATTGATATCTTCACGGTTTTCCTCGTTGATTCGAATATTGACGACCGAAATTCCGCGCAGAAGCTCCAGAATGCCCAAAATCGCATCTTCTTCGTCGGGCACTTCAATAAAGAGGTCGTAAAAGCTATCTACACCGGCACGCTTATGAATTTCCATTTGTTTGCGGCTTTGCCGTCCTCGGTCGAAAAATTCCCAGATAGCTGTCTCGTCCTTGGCCTCAATCGCTGCGGCAACCTTGTCTAACTGGTCTTTAAAATCTTCCAGCCGCTCCAAGATAGCTTCAGGATTTGTCAAGAGGATAGAGGTCCACATACCCGGCTCACTCTCCGCAATCCGTGTCATATCTCGAAAACCACCGGCTGCAAAAGACTGGGTTAGTTCATGCTCTTGGCTATAAGCTGCCGCTTGCTCCATCAGGCTGGAGGCTAGGATATGCGGAAAATGGCTGATTTGACTGGTCACTCGGTCGTGCTCGGCTGCGTCCACCCGGATAAAGCGGGCATAAAGACCACTCAGCAAGTCTTTCATTTCCTCAAGCGTACCAGGCTTGGTCAGGCTAGAGGGGGTGAAGATATAATAGGCATTTTCAAAGAGAGTAACATGGGCCGCCTTGGCTCCGGTCTTGTGACTTCCGGCCATAGGATGAGCTCCGACAAAGCGGACGGGCTTATCCTGCAGATACTTTTCTGCTGCTGCCACAATCTCAGCCTTGGTCGATCCAGCATCTGAGATGATAACATTTTCCTTCAAGTTCAGCTCTGCTAGATTCTTGATAAATGCTATGGTCTGCTTGATGGGCACAGCCAGAATAATCACATCAGCCAATGGAGCAAAGGCCGCAAAATCATCCGTTACCCGGTCTACCATTCCCCGCTCCAGGGCAGCCTGTCTTGATTCTTCACTTCGATTATAACCAAGAATCTCAATCTCAGGATGAGCTCGCCTGATGCCCAGAGCCAAGGATGCTCCAATCAGTCCCAGACCTGCGATATAGACTGTTTTCCTCTCCATGCCCACTCCTTTCTTCTAAAAGTTCTTGACAAATTCCCGATGGCGGGCTACCGCATCCTTTAGTTCTTCCAGATTGTCCGAAGAAAACTTCTCTAGGACTTCAGTGGCTAAAATTGTTGCCACCACGCTTTCCATGACAACACCTGCCGCTGGCAGAGCCGTAGGATCGCTCCGCTCCACCGTTGCCTTATAAGGCTCGTGGGTCTCAATATCCACGCTCATCAGAGGCTTGTAAAGTGTTGGAATGGGCTTCATAACACCACGCACCACGATTGGCTGACCATTGGTCATACCGCCCTCAAAGCCACCTAGATTATTGGTCCTGCGAGTAAAGCCATCTTCCTCAGACCAGAGGATTTCATCCATGACTTGACTGCCCTTGAGACGGCCTGCTTCAAAGCCCACGCCAAACTCGACTCCCTTGAAAGCGTTGATGGACACGACTCCCTGAGCAATCTTGGCATCCAGCTTCTTGTCCCATTGGACATAGGAGCCCAGACCGACCGGCACACCGCCAACGACAGTCTCGATGACACCACCGATGGTATCCCCGTCTTTCTTAATTTGTTCAATGTAAGCCTTGATTTCTTCTTCGCGCTCGTGATTGACAATGGAAACATCAGACTGGGCAGCTCTTTCCTTGATTTCTGCTACAGTCAGGTCATTCTGCACATCAATATCAATGCCGCCGAAGGTTACGATATGACTAGCCACCTCCACACCGATTTCTTCCAGCAAACGCTTGGCTACTGCTCCAACTGCCACACGCATGGTCGTTTCACGGGCAGAAGAGCGCTCAAGTGAATTTCGCAAATCGTCAAAGCGGTATTTCATACCTCCGACCAAGTCAGCATGGCCAGGGCGTGGTTTGGTAATCTTGCGCAGCCCTTTTTTCTTTTCATCCACATCTGCCGCGCTCATAATCTCCAGCCATTTCTGATGGTCCAGATTTGTAACATTGAGAGTAATCGGTCCGCCCATGGTCAAGCCATGCCGAACACCAGATGTAATCTCGACTTGGTCGCTTTCAATCTTCATACGGGCACCGCGGCCGTATCCACCCTGACGGCGCTTGAGCTCGGCATTGATATAGTCAGCGGTCAAAGGAAGACCAGCCGGCACTCCCTCAATAATGGCTGTCAGACGAGGTCCGTGCGATTCTCCTGCTGTTAAGTATCTCATACATTTTCTCCTATTTTTGGGATGGAAAAGCTGGGCAGTCAGTCTATTTATTATCCAAACTGTCCAATCGTCTTAAACTCCATCTGGCACTTATTTCTTCAGAAATTCTTTCATCTCTTCCAGCGGAATCTGGTGAATGCTAGCCGAACCCAGCTCAGGCACCAGTACTAGCTTGATAGAGTTGCCTCTAGCCTTCTTATCATGGGTTAAGGCCTGATAAAGAGCATTCTCATTCCATGGCTGGTAATCCACCGGCAAGCCAAACTTCTGACACATATGGATGATGTTTTCTGTGATTCCGGCTAGCATAAGGCCTTTCTTTTCAGCGACACGAGAAACCTGTACCATACCAATCGCCACAGCTTCACCGTGCATGACTTTTCCGTAGCCGGCTGTTGCTTCAATAGCGTGCCCAATAGTATGGCCGAAATTTAGATAGAGGCGAACGCCATTATCCAGCTCATCCTCGACCACAATCTTGCGCTTGACATCGCAGGAATGGTAGATGATGCTCTCCGCATGCTCCAAAATCGACTCAGGGCTGCCATCCATTTCCGAAAGCTCATCCCAGAGTTCCTTATCCTCAATCAAGCCGTACTTGACCACCTCGCCCATGCCTTCGATCAGTTCCCGCTGGCCCAAGGTATGCAAGACTTCTGGGTCAATCAGAACTCCGTCAGGCTGGGTAAAAGTGCCGACCATATTCTTGGCCCAGGGTGTATTGACACCTGTCTTACCACCGATAGAGGAGTCCACTTGGGCTGTCAGACTGGTCGGAATCTGCACGAAATGAATGCCTCGCATGTAGGTCGAAGCAACAAATCCTGCCAAATCACCAACAACGCCGCCTCCCAAGGCAACGATCCCGTCACTGCGTGTCAGACCAACCTTGACCAAAAAATCATAGACTTTGTTGACCGTCTTTAAGTTCTTGCTGGCTTCACCCTCCAAAAAGTCAAAGACAAAGGCCTCAAACCCAGCCGCTGACAAGCTCAGCTTGACCTTTTCCGCGTAGAGTCGAGCCACTCGATTGTCCGTGACGATGACCACTTTCTGAGGCTGCCAAAGCTGACTCAGCCAGTTTCCAGCCTGAGATAAGGCTCCTTTTTCGATGGTAATATCATAGGGATGATGGGGGAGATTTACATTCAATTTCATAAGCGCCTCCTTGTTTTTCCTGCTCCAACCATAGAGGAGCTGAGTATGAGTGACTATTTATACAGAGCTTCCAACTGCTGCCAAATTTCCTGACAGGGCATGGATTGGTCTGTCCAAAGCTCAAAAGCTTCTGCTGCCTGATAAAGCAACATACCTAGACCATTCACTGCCTCTACCTTCTGACTTCGAGCCCACTCTAAAAAAGGTGTTTCAAAAGGTTTGTAAATCACATCCGCAACTAAAATCTGGCTCGGCAGCTGAATACTTTCAGCCAATGGCAAAGTTTTGCCATCCATACCCACACTTGTTCCATTGACCAGAAGATCCGATTGGTTAATTTTCTCCTGTAGAAGAACCGAGTCTTCTAAGTTCAACACCTGAATCCTGCTCTTAGTCTGGCGGCTGATAGCTACCATCTTGCTGACAGTATTAGCATAGGAAGTCTGCCGAGTAAAGACAAAGATTTCCTCTGCCTGATCCAAAGCAGCTTGAGCGATAATAGCTGTCGCCGCTCCGCCAGCACCTAAAATGGTCATTTTTTTGCCCTGAATAGCAAAAGACGGCAAGCTCTTAAAAAATCCCTTGCCATCCGTATTATATCCTATCAATGTACCATTTTTATTCACCACCGTATTCACAGCCCCGATAAGACGGGCACTGGGATCCAATTCATCAAGATATTGGATGACTTCCTGCTTGTAGGGCATTGACAAATTTATCCCAAACATATTATACCTTCGGATATTAGCAACGGTCGCTTCTAAATCCTCTGCTTCAATTTCCAAAGCAAGGTAGACACCATTGACAGCAGTCTTCTCAAAGGCAGTATTATGAATAAATGGTGAAATGCTATGCTTAATTGGCTTAGCAACCACTGCTGCTAGACGAGTATGGCCATCAATTTTCATTTAAAATCTCCCGCACAACCTTCATGTTTGCGAGGGAAACCTGACCTGGTGCACTCGGCTGTTCAACGCTGGCAAAAGACCAGCTCGAACCTGTCAAATCTGCAGCTAAGCGAGAAATCTTTCCGACTTTTCCCATAGAAATCGTTACATACTCTTGCTCAGGATTCAAAATCTTAAATCCACGAGTGTAGTTCATCAGGTCCAATACATCCTGCTCATTATGCGCCATGACAGAAACTTTGACCACTTTTGGCGCCAAACTTGTCAATTCTGACAAAATTTCCATCATATTTTCAGGTGTTTCCTCGAAATTATGATAACTGAGAACTAAATTTGGAAACTCGAGCATTTCTTCGAATTTATCTTTATGCGAATAGTATTCAAAATCAACATAGTCTGGCGAATAAAAATTGGCTACTTCTTTGATAAGAGCAACATATTCATCATCTGACAGATCAATTTCGCCACCTTCTCCGCGACTTCGTAGCGTGAAGAGCAATTCACGACCAGCAAATTTCTCGAAAATAGCAGGAGCAACGTTGAGAATGCTCTCTTTCGGCAAAAAGTCCGCGCGCCATTCGATAATGTCAGCATCATCATAACGACTCACATCAATTGCTTTAGCCTCTTCTAAACTTCTGGGCATGATTGAAACGACTAATTTCATTTGTCCACCTTAATTGTAAATACCTTGAGGTAGTTACTATTCTCATCTTTCTTATTGTATACAAAGTCTGCTGGTAGGCCATATTCCGCCAGATAGCGGTGAGGAACTCCTGCAAATCCTTTTTCAATTTCTTTTTTAAACTTACTTTTAGAAACATTAGCTGCGTTGGTCGAAAGAATCAATATTCCATTCGGACTCAAGATTTCCAAGGCCTGAGCCACCAAACGATGATAATCTTTCGCAACAGAGAAAGTCTGTTTCTTATTGCGAGCAAAGCTCGGCGGATCTAGGACAATCACATCATACTTTAGTTCATGACGCTTGGCGTATTTGAAATAATCAAAAACATCCATGACCACAAAACGATGCGGCTCTAAATCCAAACCATTGGCTTCAAAATGCGCCTGGGAAAGCTCGCGACTGCGCTTAGCCAAATCCACCGAAGTTGTTCGACTGGCACCGCCCATGGCAGCTGCCACCGAGAAAGCCGCTGTATAAGAAAACATATTGAGCAGGCTTTTCCCACTAGCTAAGCCGTCAACCAGACTCCCCCTCACCTCGTGCTGGTCCAGAAAAATCCCAGTCATCAGGCCATCATTCATGAAGACTTGATAGCGCACGCCATTCTCCAAAACCGTAAAATAGGCTGGCGCTTCTGCTCCGTAGAGATGGGCTGAGTCATAGTCCAAGCCCTTGAAGCGAATCTTCTCATAAGCTCCAGCGACCTCAGGAAAGACCTGCTGGAATGCAGCCACTATCTGATCCTTGATTGAGAAAACAAAGGAATTGTACCAAGAGAAAACAACATATTTATCGTAGATATCAACTGTAAAACCGCCAAAACCGTCACCTTCTTGGTTAAACAGGCGATAGGCTGTCGTATCCTCCGCATGACGATAATAGAAACGTTTGTCTTTGGCCTTTTCAAACAAGTGCTGAAAGAAGGCTGAGTTCAGCTCTACCTTGGCATGGGAAATCAGCCAGCCAAGTCCCTTATTTTGTAAGGACAGATAAGCCGTTCCCAAGAACTTCCCCTGCTGACTATGCAATTCCACACATTGATCGGTGAGCGAAAGAGTTGGAAAATCATTCTTATCAAGAACTAAAATCCCTTTTCTCAACTTTTCCTCTGTCTGTTTATTAACAGTAAGTTTCTTCATAAGCATTATTATACCAAATATTGTGAAAATTCTCAAAGCATATTTATTATTTTCACATAATACTTGTTTTAGTAGAAGAAATTTTCAACACTTTATATATTAAGTATTTATTTTAACAGGCGGACTTTCAAGCAAGCTTCCCTACTCCTACTTTCCACTATCTATCATGAAACAAATCCTGTCTAATCTTAGGTATGTTTGCGAACAATCTTGAAGCTAGGAAATAATTGCCCTTATTAAATTACTTTACAAATAAAATAAACTAAACACTAAATCGCCTCAATTTTTCCTCAACTTGAAAAATTGTGATATACTTAGAAAAAGAGAATTTTTAGGAAATAAGACAAGGAAGTACCTTTCTGTGAAAAAAATAACCAAGAATTTACTCAATTTTATGAGTACAAGGCTCGGTTTCGTCTTGAGCTTGCTCACGATTTATTGGTTAAAAACCATGTGGGCTTATACTGTTGATTTTAATTTAGATATTCAAGGAGCCTATCAGATTTTTCTGGCTCTGATTAACCCTTTCCCCATCGGCCTTTTACTGATTGGACTCGCTCTTTATATCAAGCCGACCAAGATTTTTTATTGTGTCAGCACGGCTATCTACATCATGCTCTTTGTCTGGTTGGTCTCAAACTCCATCTACTACCGTGAGTTTACCGACTTTGTGACAGTCAATACCATGTTGGCCTCCAGTAAGGTGTCTGCAGGTCTCGGAGCCGCAGCCATGGAGCTCTTCCGCCCTTGGGATGCTATCTATATCATTGATTTCCCCATTCTAGGCTGGCTTTTTTATAAAAAATATATCCGCTTGGATCATCGTAGGTTTAATTTCCGCGCCAGCTTTGCTGTAACGTCCCTATCAGCGATGCTCTTTTCAGCCAATCTTTTCCTAGCAGAAATTGATCGTCCTGAGCTCCTGACACGCGGATTTTCAAATTACTATGTCGTTCGCGCTCTTGGTCTTCCTGCCTTTCTCGGCTACAGTGCTAATCAAACCTATGCTGCTAATAAAGAGCGTTCCAAAGCCTCTGCCAAGGATCTAGAGCCTGTTGAACAATATATCCAATCCCACTATGCCGAGCCAAACTCTGAATACTACGGCATTGCCAAAGGTCGCAATGTTATCTATGTCCATCTAGAAAGCTTCCAGCAGTTTCTGATTGATTATAAACTGCAGATGGAGGGCAAGGAATATGAAGTTACGCCTTTCCTCAACTCCCTTTACCACTCCAACTCAACTTTAGCCTTTTCAAACATCTTTAACCAGGTTAAGGCTGGAAAGACTTCTGATGCGGAGACCATGATTGAAACAGGTCTCTTTGGTCTCAACCAAGGCTCCTTCATGGTAAACTACGGCGGTACCAATACCCAACAGGCAGCACCTTTTATCCTATCAAAAAACGGAGATTATACATCTGCTGTTTTCCATGGAAATACAGGTAGTTTCTGGAACCGCAACACGGCCTACAAGCAATGGGGCTATAACTATTTCTTCGATGCGTCTTACTTTACCAAGCAAGACGAGACCAACTCCTTCCAGTATGGCTTGAACGATAAAATTATGTTCAAAGATTCCATCAAGTATCTGGAACATTTGCAGCAGCCTTTCTATGCCAAATACATCACCGTCTCTAATCACTATCCTTATACGACCAGCTTGATTGGCGATGAGATTGGTTTCCCACTGGCAGATACCAAAGACGAGACCATCAATGGCTACTTTGCGACTGCAAACTACCTCGACTCAGCTGTCAAAGCCTTCTTTGACTACCTGAAAGAAGCTGGTCTGTATGAAAATTCAATCATCGTCCTCTACGGCGACCACTATGGAATTTCCAATTCCCGTAATCCAGCTCTGGCACCTCTGATCAATAAAAATTCTGAGACATGGTCTAGTTACGACAACGCCATGTTACAGAGAGTGCCATACATGGTCGTGATACCTGGAATGGAAAAGGGAAAAATCATTGATACCTTTGGCGGACAAATCGATATGCTGCCAACCTTGGAGCATTTATTGGGAATTGACTCCAAAAATTACCTCCAAGTCGGGCAAGACCTCCTCTCACCTCAGCACCAGCAAATCGTGGCCTTCCGCTCAACCAATAACTTTGTAACACCAAAATACACAAGTTATAGCGGCCGCATTTACAACACACAAACTGGTGAGGAGATCACTCTGCCAGACGAGTCAACAACAGCTGAACTAGAAGCTATCCGAACAGCCGCAAATACACAGCTGAAGATGAGCGATGCTATTCAGACAGGGGACCTATTCCGCTTTTACACAGGCAATAACCTAGGAAAAGTCAACCCTGATGATTACAACTACATCAACTCTTTGAAAGCCCTCAAGGCCATTGAGAAAGAAAAAGGTGATCAATCGACTAGCCTTTATTCAAAACGTGGCGGTGTGTCTTCTGTGGATCTCTTTAATTCACCAAGCTATCGAGCACTTCACCCAGAACAATTTCACTCTAGTACTAGCAGCGAAGAGGGAACTAGCGGAGAGTCCTCCAGCTCTTCTAGCTCCTCCAGTTCAAGTGCCAGTCCCTAATATCTATGAGACTACTCAACTCTTCCTAAAGCATTGAAAAATGTTTTGGGGAGAGTTTTTTTATTTTTAAAGCACAAAAAAAGATTGAAGAGGTGAGCCACAAAGCCCATCTTCAATCTTTTCTTATTTTATTCATATTATGCAATCACTTCAAAAACGGAAGCGGTCAGATTCTCCACATAGAAGGGTCTCTTATGACGACTATTGCCGACCAACAAACGCAGGTGATCCGCATTCTCAAGGTAATAGGGCAAGCCACTCGCATTAAAAATGATCTCATAATGTTTTTCATCTTTAATCTCAAAAATGACGATACCACTGCCAGCAAAGGCTTCTCTTACAAAGACATGTTTGTAAATCTCTTCATAGGTTTGATAAGAAAATTCCTTCTGACTTGTCTTTAAGTGAATAATCTGCTTGATATAGTCAATACTCTCCTGATGTTGACTAATCAATTCCCAATTCACTTGGTTGACAGCATCGGGAGCATTGTAGCTATTCATTGCTCTGTCACGGTCGCTAGGAAGGACTTGGCCCTCTTCTCCTGTTCCTACTAGTTTCGTGCGAGAAAATTCTTGACCCAATTCCATGAATGCCATCCCCTGCATAAGCAAGTTCATAGCTGTTGCCAGCTCAATCCTTTTGGTCCGAGTGACCTCATCATCATCTGGGTGCAAGTCAACCAGCAAATCATGCAGGTTGAAATTATCATGCGCCTCCACATAATTCAGAACCTGAGTTGGTGTCAAATAGGAGCCTAACTCACTGCTGCCCAGAATGGCTTTGGCTATGATATCTTCAGTCGCTTGTCCGCTCACATAACCAGCTTTCAGACCACCGTAGACTTCAGCACCCTTTATCGCATCGCGCTGAGTATCATTAAAGAAGCCAATTCGTGGCAGTTGATAAGCATTGTCCTTCTTTGCCTTGTCCTCTGGCATCAGGCCTGTTCCCATATCCCAACCTTCACCATAAAGCAAAATCCGTGGATCAATTTTGTCCATTTCTTCTCGGATGATATTCATGGTGGTGACATCATGGATTCCCATCAGATCAAAACGGAAGCCATCCACATTGAATTCTTCTACCCAGTAGCGAAGTGAATCAATCATGAATTTGCGGAACATTTCATGCTCACTGGCCGTCTCGCTGCCGACTCCTGTACCATTCTGGAATGAACCGTTGGGATTCATTCGGTAGTAATAATCGGGAACCGTTGACTGAAAGGCGGAGTCAAAGGTGGAATAAATATGATTGTAAACCACATCCAAGGTCACAGAAATACCCGCATCATGATAAGCCTGAATCATGGTTTTCAAATCTCGGATGGCCTGACCTGGATCATCCGGATTAGAAGAAAAACTGGTTTCTGGTGCATTGTAGTTCTGTGGATCATAGCCCCAGTTATAAGTAACTTGGCCATTTTCGTCATAGTCCTTGTGTCGGTCAGAAACCGGCTGGAGCTGCACGACATTGATACCTAGATTGCGAATGTAATCAAAAGTAGTCTGGTCTCCCTGACTATTTCTAGTGCCACGTTGACAAGCACCTAAAAAAGTCCCTCGCAAATGCTCTGCAACACCGGAACTAGGCGATTTGCTAATATCGCGGATATGCATCTCATAGATGACCGCCTGATTTGGGTTATCTAAACGCCAAGTTGCCTCCTTGCCTTGACATACCTTAAAACCAGCAACAGTCTTGTCCTGTTCAGCAACAATAGCTGAGCGCTTGCCATCTGGACTAGTAGCAATTGTATAAGGATCGCGCGTCAAAAAATGCTGGTTTTCAAAATGAACATGATACTGGTAGGCCTTGCCAGCTAAATCTTCTGGCACTTCTACTGACCACACTCCGATTGTATTTTTAGCATGATCGTGCGAGTAAATCTCGCCCTTTTCCATAGGGAATTCTTTATAAACAGCTGCTTGATTATCAGAAGTTTCATAAACTACCAATTCAACCTTTTTGGCTGTCGGAGCCCAAACTTTAAACTCATTTACCTGCCCCTGCAGACGATGCCCAAGCCAGCCTTGGTAGCCCCAGCATTCATCAAAATAATCCGACCGCATAGCCACATCGAAATTATGGGGACGTCGCCGCGAATATTGGTGGCTCGTCGTCGCCGCTTGCAAGGAATAGTAGACCTGATGATCTCCTTCAATCAACCAAACCTCTGTGGGCAAATGAACTGGCAATAAGTCAATGTGGTAGTCGCAAGATTGGCTGGACCAGTCTGAACGCTTGACAATCACATGAGCCTGACCGAGAGGATCCCAACTTTCAAAAGATAATTCTCCCTGAATACCAAAATAATCTAGTTTAGAAAAAGGTGCTTCTTTTCCCCACTGATCCGTCTGCCACTGCCACAAATCATAAGAAAAGTAATCTCCCTTAGGATTGTGGTAATGGACAATGACCTTATAGTCTAGCATTTTCATTTATCTCTTCATTCTAATTTTTCTAAGGAAAGAGCGCTCTCATCGATTTCATCTATATTGGCGAAAAACTCCAGATGATTGTGCAAAACTTCCAATTCTACTGGTGTATCTCCTCCGTACTCACCGTCCAGATTCAACATAAAGGGTGCTTTTTTATCCAATACTTCTAGCTTCAATTTGCTGGTTTTCAGATATTCAACATTGGCATCCGTCACGTGTTGGCCACCATTAATTGCCTGTATGATGAGACTAAGCATATCAAACAACTTGGCCGTTTTTACAAGAATTAAGGTGAAATTTCCATCGTCCAGTTTTGTATCTGGCGCTAGTTTTTCAAAGCCTCCGATAGAATTGGTCAAGGCTGCAAAGACAAGCGAAATCTTGCCCTCAAAAACACCATGGTCATGCTCAATCCGTACCTTACGGGATTTGGAGCGCGGCAGCATCTTGGCCCCTTCGGCTACATAAGCCAGATAGCCTAGACGAGTCTTGACTTCACTAGGGACACTGTAAGTCAGCTCTGTCAGAGTGCCCGCTGCCGCAATGTTGATAAAGTATTTGCTGCCATAAGCCCGACCGATATCCATCTGAATCGTCTGATTTTTCTCAATAATCCGAGCTGCAGCCACCGGATCTCCCATGGGAATTTTCAGAGCACGCGCATAATCATTGGTTGTACCAGTTGGGATGAAAGCCAGCTTAGGGCGCACATCTAGGCCCGCAACCCCATTCACTACTTCATTGATAGTCCCATCTCCACCAGCTGCTATAACTAAATCAAAACCTGCTCTTGCTGCTCTTTCAGCTTCTCGCTGAGCAGAGAAAGGCTCTGGAGTCGTCTGATAGGCACTAGTCTCATAGCCAACATCTTCCAAGACATCCAAGACTTCGGCAATATTTTTTTTGATAATTTCCTGCCCAGAAGTTGGGTTATAAATTAATCTTGCTTTTTTTATTTTATTTTCCATACTCAGCCTCATAAGCTATCTAGCCAGTCCTCGTCTCGAATCTCGATCCCAAGTTCTTGAGCTTTGGTCAATTTGCTTCCTGCATCGCTACCTGCCACCACCAAATCTGTCTTTTTAGACACACTTCCAGCAACATTTGCACCCAGACTCAGCAATTTTTCTTTAGCTTGATTCCGTGTTAATTTTTGTAATTTTCCGGTCAATACGACTGTTTTGCCAGCGAGAGCGGCATCAGCTGCCACTTTCTCCCCCAGATAGTCTAGGTTGACGCCAGCTTCTTGTAATTCTTGCAGCAGAAGCTGACTGCCTTCCTGCTCAAAGTAAGAATGCAGACTCTGAGCGATAACTGTCCCTAGGCTGTCAATGGAAGATATTTCCTCTTGACTTGCCTGAGACAGCTTGATAATATCGTGGAATTTCTCCATCAAAATCCGACTAGCCTTGCTCCCCACGTGACGGATTCCCAGACCAAAGAGCAATTTCTCTGCTGAGTTTTCCTTGGAAGCTTGAATAGCAGTATACAATTTATTCGCTGATTTTTCCTTAAAGCCGTCCAAGGTCAGCAAATCTTCTACAGAAAGTCGATAAATTCCAGCCACATCCTTAACCAAGGCCTTATCAAAGACCTTTTCGACCACTGCTGGACCAAGGCCAGTAATATTCATAGCATCCCGGCTGGCAAAGTGAATCAAGCCTTCCTTGATCTGGGCTGGACAGAGCGGATTGATACAACGCAGAGCCACTTCGTCCTCGAAATGCACCAGCTCACTCTCACAGCTCGGACAGTGACTTGGTATTTCCAAAGCCTCCTCTGAGACCCGCTTGGACTCCACCACGCGCAAGACAGCAGGAATAATATCCCCTGCCTTATAGACGATAACTGTGTCTTTCTGACGAATATCCTTCTCCGCAATATAGTCCACATTGTGCAAGGTTGCTCGGCTGACTGTCGTTCCCGCTAGCTGAACTGGTGTCAGATTGGCTGTCGGAGTTACAACTCCCGTCCGGCCGACTGTCCAGTCAACAGACAGAAGCTGGGCTTCCTTTTCCTCAGCTGGAAACTTATAAGCGATGGCCCACTTAGGTGCCTTGACCGTAAATCCAAGCTCCTCTTGCACCGCCAAGTCATTGACCTTGATGACAATGCCGTCAATCTCATAAGGCAGACTGTCCCGCTCCTGAGCAATCTTTTCGATAAACTCCCAAACCGCATCAATCGAATCCGCTAGAAAATGAATCGGATTGACTGAGAAGCCCAAAGATGCCAGCTTGTTCAAAACTGCTTCTTGGCTGCCAGCCTCAGTCGGACTGGCTTCTTGGTAGAGGAAGGTTGCTAGATTACGCTTGGCCACAACCGCTGTATCCAACTGTCGCAAGGTTCCTGCTGCCGCATTTCTAGGATTGGCAAACTCAGGCTCACCATTCTCCTGCCGTAGCTGATTGACCGCATCAAAGGAAGCCTTGGGCATGTAGCACTCTCCGCGTACCGTAATGTCCAGCGGCTCTTTCAAAGTCAGTGGAATATCCTTGACCCGTTTGAGATTTTCCGTGATATTTTCACCAACAGAGCCGTCCCCCCGAGTCGCTCCTGCTACCAAGATTCCCTTTTCATAGGTCAGGGAAATAGAAAGCCCATCAATCTTGAGTTCACAAATATAGGAAACCTGAGGAAATTCCTTGCGAATCCGCTGGTCAAAAGCCATTAATTCGTCACGTGAAAAAGCATCCTGCAAACTAAAGAGAGGATACTGGTGTGGATATTTTTCAAATCCTTCTAAAATCTTCCCGCCCACCCGATGCGTTGGACTATCAGGTAGGATAGCAGTTGGGTACTTTTCTTCTAGCTCCACTAGCTCACGATAGAGTCTGTCATACTCGCTGTCCGATACACTTGGCCTGTCTGCCGTATAATACTCATGAGCGTATCGATTGAGCAATTTGACTAATTCTGACATTCTTTCTTTCATACTTCTATTTTATCACAAATACACAAAATCTTCCTCTATTTGTTCCGAATTCTCACTAAAAAAGAGGACATAAAAAGAGCGGAAATTCCGCTCTCTGCTGTCTTATTTTGTCAAATCAATCCTTTTCGCAATCTGGTTAATAATGATAGCCCCAGCAATCAAGGAAGCGAACTCACCAATGGCCGTTGTGAACCAAGTCAGGAAGAATGGCAAGCCCTGTAAGAAATACAACTCTGCCGCAATCGTCACCATCGAAATAGAAAAGAAAATGGCAAAATAGAAGTGATCCAAACGAAGCAAATCTTTAATCAGGTATTGATTCTTATAGCGGCTGAAGAGGTAGACACCTAATGATAGGAAGACTAGAGTTGACCAACCGCCGACAAAGACGTCAATGATTCCAAAGCTATAGAGATTTGCAATCATACAGCCAATGGTCACACCCATGATATATTTCCGATTATAAAAGGCCATAAAGTTCATCATTTCAGAAATTCTGAACTGGTAAGCACCATAGCTTATAGCATTTAAAGGGGGCGTAATCGTAAGGGCTACATAAATAGCAGCAACAATGGCAATCTGAACCAAATCACGAACTGACAAGTTTTCTTGTTTCATTTTTTCTCCTTTAGCACATGAGCGCGTGTAATATGCTTGGCGAAAGAAGCTAAGCGCCAAGGGTTGCGTCAGACGGGAAAATCATCTCCCAAAAATCGACAACTTCACTAGTATAGCATAAATCCTAGAAATGTGATAGACTATGCTTATGAAAACTTTGATTAAAAAATTCTTTGACAATGAGGTTCTGTCCTATCTTTTCTTTGGTGTGGCAACAACTGTCGTATCCGTTGTCAGTCGGATGCTCTGCTATGAACTGACAGGAAACGAACTACTAGCTACGATAATCGGTGATATTCTGGGGATTCTCTTTGCCTTTGTGACCAACGATACCATCGTTTTCAAGCAAAAAAGACAGGGATGGCCAGTTCGATTGGTCAAATTTTTCACTGCCCGACTGGCTACTATGGCCTTGAACTTGCTGCTAACCTTTATCTTTGTCACTAGCTTCCCGCAGATTATTGGTCAATTCGTCCACAACGATATTAAGATGGTCAACACCATTGAAACTTTGATAGCTCAAGTGCTGATTATCGTCCTCAACTATGTCTTCAGCAAAATTTTTGTCTTTAAAAACAAGGCAAAATAAGATGGCTCGGCTTATTTCTCCTATAAAAACAAATCTGGACCAGATATTTCTGATCCAATTTTATTTTATATTTCCAAACTTGGATGCTCAGCTGTCAGATGAGTAATATCGCCTTTGACACCAAAATAGTCCTCAATCAGAGTCTGGAGTTCAGTCATAGCTGATTTGGCACGCGCCGCCTGCTCTCCATTGATGGCTTCGATAACCAAGATAGCATCCTTGGTCTCCTCTGTCAGCATGGTCCGCTGCG
Organism: Streptococcus cristatus ATCC 51100; assembly: GCF_011612585.1. Classification (NCBI taxonomy): domain Bacteria; kingdom Bacillati; phylum Bacillota; class Bacilli; order Lactobacillales; family Streptococcaceae; genus Streptococcus; species Streptococcus cristatus. The sequence goes on from NZ_CP050133.1 coordinate 1,251,439, forward strand.
CTTCTCGCCAGTTAAGACAACGGCAGACCGCTCCCTCTTCATCATAGTAGATGATTTCTTCTGCTAAAGCTGGTGCATCAGTCTCAGCTCCCAGTGGGAAAAAGGCTTCACCACCCTTGGCCTTTCCCAGATAAAGGCCGCCGACAATCTTGTCCAAATCCTCTCCGCCACAAGGAACGGCATAAGAGAGGGAAACACTATTATAAATATCTACTAAGGGATTGATGGGGTTGAATTCCCGTCCTTGACTGACCCGCTTGAGTAGGACTTCGATAGAGGAACGCGCTCCTTTTTTGGTCTTGAATTGGCTGAAAGCCTGCCGCCACTCCTGAATAACATCATTCTGAGTGAAATTCTCATCTGGAATAAAGTCTGCTGCTCGCTTTGCGCCCTTGTCCAGCAGGGATTTGAAATACGGGTCCTTACTTTCATCAACTTTATTATCCAGCCCCTTGACCACTAAGACACTAATCTGAGCTTCTGGAAACAAAGCCCAAAATTCATTTTCAACTGCAATTTTCATGTTCTACCTCAATAATTTCTTTTCTGTCCTTTTTTGACCAACTCCCAATCCTTAGTAATATTCTCTCGGACGCGAACCAGCAACTTTTCTAACTCTTTTCGCTCAGTTTCTGAAAATTTTTCCAACGCCACCTGCTCCGAATATTCGTTTTCCGCTAAGATAAGAGGATAGAGGGCCGCCCCCTTTTCGGTAACAAACCATTCCTTGTTCTTGCGGTTATTGGCAGCTGGCCGCTGTTCCAGTAAACCCTTGCTTTCAAGCTTCTTGACTGAACGAGCCACCGTCGAGCGATCTACCTTGAGCAAATCCGACAGCTCCTCCTGGATAATCCCAGGATTCTCCGCAATCCGCACCAGATAGAGATACTGCCCCCGCGCTAAATCTATGTCACGAAACTCAATATTAGCGATGGAATCCAAAGCCCGAGCAATGATTCCAATCTCACGTAAAATTGACATACCTCCTCCTTCTGAAGATAGTATAACAGATTTTTATTGCAAATGCAATAAAAATTATTCAGAAATACTTATCTTAGAAAAATTCGATATAGAACTAAACCTCGGCACAGAACTATTTCCGACTTTCCCTTATCTACACCATCAAAAAAGAGGCTAGGGAAAAGTCTTAGCCTCACTTTTTGTTAGAAATAGATACTGGGAAGGTTAGCTGATTGCTTGTTAAGCAACCTCTTGATATATTTTGATAAAGGTCAGTACAATCACTAGCTAGATTCTCTCGAGTATAATCTTCACCTTTAAAATCCATTAGTGTAGCATTATTACTCACATCATGTAATACTACAATATCAAATCAGCTTGAGAAGAGCATAGAAAAACCACCTGAAGTCAAATCAGGTGGAAATTTTCGGATAGATATTTATTTACTAATGCCTCGTTGCTTCTTAACATATTTCTTATACATTTTTGACTTTTTCCCATACCATTCCTCAATGGTATAGCCATATTCTTCACGGTACTTCTCTTGATTTTTATTGACTGCATTCAAGTTCTCTAGCGTTACTACATTGGATTTAAAAAATGATACCAAAAATAGGCCTAAGAGAATAGGTGAAATTGGCAATAAAGCAAGCAAGAGATACGCTAGGAAATGATTGAGTCCGTTGGTGAAGAGATTGATTCCATACATCAACAACCATAAGAATAAAATAACATTCAGAAACTTTTTATAATATTCTGAGGAGAAATAATCCTTGCTAGCGCGTTGCTTTGTGGCAAGGATATAAACAAGGTAAATCAGTGATAAGACAAAACCAATCCAGTAGAAGATACGAATTACAACTAAGGGGATTAAATACAAAGCACCTATAAACCAACTATAATATAAAATTACGAGCAAAAATAATTGAATAATCTGAGTCAATAAATAGGCTTTAATGCGATTTCTTTTGGAAATTATATAAAAGCTAATAAAGCTGAGCCAACAAAATAAAAATAGAAAAACAAAAAAACTAGTTGGAGGAATAAGGCTATTTTCTACTGATGTCAATTGTGTAACTAGTTCATGTCCATCTTCACTAGCCAATCGAAGCATAGCCATTGGAAAGTATGAGGTCCAAGTAATCAAAAACGAATATAGAGACATTACGAAAATCATTACTAATATATTCCATCCTCGCGTTGTCTCTAGTGCATCATTAATATCTTTTTGTATCTTATCCATTTATTTTCTCCTATTTTGTTCAGGTTACATTGTAAAAGGAGGTACCATCATCATCAAAATCGAGTGGGTAAACCAGCATTGACTAAACTTCCTGATCCAATGACTCCTTGTATCTCTTCGACTCTTTCCCACACCAGTCTTCTATGGAGTAGTCAGATAATTGGCGGTAATCTTCCAAATATTTTTTAAGATAGTAGCCTTGAAAATCGTTCACACTTAAAACATACAGAAAGTAAAGGAAGGGGACAAATATTATTGGATTAATGGCTACAAAAATTGAACGAAAGGTACCATTTTGCTGAATAAGATCCGAGTTTGGGAAAAAGATACGGAAAATAACTATTAGAAATAGGATAAGCCCTCCGTACCTTTTTGCAAATACAACAAAACGATCGAGAAAATCCGCTCCTCTATTTGAGTAAGTAGACTCTTGATATAAAATTTCGAACGTATTCTTCTGAAAATTTTGAAATAGTCTAATAAAGTACAGAATAAAAGCAACCGTATATAATGCGCCAGATAAAATCATTCCTATTATCGTTCCTGCTCCAGCTATACCTATTACTAGACACTGCAAACAAAGAAGAAAAATCATAAAATTAGACCATACATTGAAGTAATAGTAGGATAGTATTGACTGATTTTTTATTTTGGTTAGATCAATTAAATAACCAACAAACCCTACAAATCCCAATCCAAAAAAAGCACCATTTATGAGGCTTACTTTCATAAATAAAAACTGCAAATTTTGAGAATCAATCCAAATACTAAAAAGAAAGATTAGAAATAGGATAAACTGCATTGTAATAAATCCTAAAAGCTTTCCCTCATAACCTTTTTCATTGAAATCCTCAAATGAAGTTTTGATATACTGATCTGTCACTAAATTCATACTTTCCTCTAACGAGGCATTAAAAATTGTTTGTTTCATATTTCACCTATTATACATCTGTATCCTTATCTGCATGTCCTTCGTCATCAAATCTCAGAATAAGCTCACCACTACGGCTTTCAAAATGCGATACAAAACGGCTTTGGATGCTTGCATTGAGGACAGCACCGACGATTAGCACCTTGGCAATCAGGATAAACCAAAACATGATAATCACAACCACCACTGAGCCGACAAAACGCACATCTAAAAAGCGATCTAGGTAAGCTTCAATATAAACAGTAAAAAGGTTCATGAGGCTATAAATGATAACCAGAACCAAGGTCGCACCCGGTAGGACATAGCGGATTTTGGGAATCTTCACATTAGGTAAAGAAAAATAAAGCAGAATCAGCGAAAGAAAGAGCATCAGATAAATCGTAGGCTCTGTCATGGTCAGCAACTGCTGGTAGAGGCCACGGTCAAAGTGCCAGAAATTATAAAGAAAGCCAACCAGCATTCGACCGAACAGGGTCAAAACGAGCGACAAGCCTAGTAGGACTTGCAAGCCTAGACTCATGATAAAAGCAAAGATACGCTCCCAGATAAGCCCCCGCCCTTGCTTCGTACCATAGCATTTATTAAAAGCCTTTTGCAAAAAAGTCATGCTCTGGGAAAAAGTCCACAGGGCAGACAGGATAGAAATACTCAGCAAACCTGTCGAAGGCTTGGTTAGCACATCGCGGACAACCTTGGCGATCGTCAGATACAATGACTCTGGCAGTAAGTCTTTCAGCGCAACCAAGAGCTCATCTGGCCGAATTTGAAAATAGGGCAGAATATTTGCCGCAATCAATAACAAGGGAAAAATCGAAATCAGAAAATAATAGGCCACAGCAATACTGGTAATATCTGCCTCCGACGCCTGATAAAAATGGAAAAACGCTCTGAGAAATTCATTTTCTCTTATCTTTTTGATGAATCCTGTCACATCTCTCTCCTATTCAAAAAGACTGGGACAAGCCCAGCCCTCTACTTAATAAGTCCCTTCTTCGCCCTGGCTGGTTAGAATCACAGGACCATCTTTGGTAATGACAAATTGATGCTCATATTGGCAAGAAAGACCGCCATCTAGGGTTTTATGCGCCCAACCGGTCTCAAAGTCTGTGTCAATTTCCCAAGTACCTGTATTGATCATGGGCTCGACAGTCAGAACCATTCCCTCCCGCAAGCGCAGGCCACGCCCTGCACGGCCGTAATGCGGCACCATTGGTTCCTCATGCATGGTTGGACCAACACCGTGACCAACCAAATCACGAACTACTCCGTATCCATGGCTTTCAGCGTATTCTTGAATGGCTGCACCAATGTCTCCGATACGATTACCAACTTGTGCGGCTGCAATTCCTCGGTAGAGACATTCCTTAGTCACATCCATGAGTTGCTGCGCTTCTGGACTAATCTGTCCAACAGCATAAGCCCAGCAAGAGTCTGCGACACCACCACGGAAGCTTTCTGTATATTGCTTCATCTGCTCTACGTTGTTAAAGTCCAGCTTAGATACATCCAGCTCAGCCTTGTCGACTAAGCCAACAACCATGTCCACACAGATGATATCACCTTCTACCAATTTTTGATGGCGAGGAAAGGCGTGAGCCACCTCGTCATTAAGAGAACAACAAGTCGCATAAGGATAATCCATGATACTGCCCTCTACGCCAATCTGAAGTGGCAAGGCATTAGCTTCTTTACAGCGCTTGCGGACATATTCTTCGATGTCCCACATGTCAATACCTGGCTTGATCAAATCTCTCAAGCCGATATGAACAGAAGCTAAGAAATCTCCGCTCTTGTCCATTAAATCAATTTCACGTTGTGATTTTATAGTAATCATTATTAACCTCTTTACTAAGTAATTTTTACAGTAATCGTTGCTTTGGCAACAATGAGCGAATCTAAGTAGATATCATAGTCAATCACTGCTGTCCGCCGCGTCTGATGAATAATACGTGGCCGAATCTGCAGGACATCATCAATCTGAACAGCCTGAAAGAAATGAATCATCATCTGATCGACGATTAAGCTCTGACTATTCGTCGTCATCAACTGTTGTGTAATCCGAGTGATGATTTCCGTCAGGACGCCATTAGCCAAGACCCTGTTTTGCTCCAGCATGAAAGGCTCGACAGTGAAAGAAAAAATATCCTCTTGCCGATGAAGCTTCTGGCCCACCTGCTCACTGAAGGTCGGTAGACTGGAAATCTGTGAGCGGCTCATTTTCTCCATAATATCCCGACGTGTAATCACTCCAAGGAGAGTCTGATTGCCACGCACTACCGGAATCATCTCAAAATCTTCTGCAATCATGCGCTGACTGATATTGGCAATATTTGCTGAAAGACCAGTCATGAAGATTTTCCGGGTCATAACCTTGTCCAAGGTAGTCAAAGGAGACTTATCTCCCGCATCCCGCATCGTCACGACCCCAACCAGCATTTGATGCTGATTGACGACTGGAAAACGGCTGGTCCGATTACGACGAACCAAGTCCAGATAGTCACGAACGGTATCTGTGTCGTGTAAGAAACCATATTCGTGACTGGCTCTATAAACCTGCTCTACTGTCAAAATATCAGTTTTAATCTGGATATTGGACAGGGCGCGGTTAATCATGGTCGCCACGGTATAGGTATCGTGCTTGGTTCTTAGGACTGGAATTTCAATACGATTGGCCAGTTTTAAAACCTCTGGATCGACTTCAAAGCCTCCCGTTACGAGTACGGCATTCTCATTCTCAAGAGCCAAAATCTGAATCTGCGTCCGATCCCCGACAATAAGAAGGCCGCCCTCGTTTAAGTAACGTAGGATATTTTGCTCGGTCATAGCTCCGATGGAGAACTTGTTAAATTCTTTTTCCAGTCCCTTTTCGCCGGCAAGCACCTCTGATCCAGTAATATCAGCAATTTCCTTGTAGGTCAGGTGCTCTAAAACAACTTTCTTCGACTTCACTCGGATAGTCCCACTTCTGGGTCTGGTTTCGACAATTCCTCTATTTTCAGCTTCCTTGATCGCTCGGTAGGCCGTTCCGTCGCTGACACCCAAGTAATTTGAAATACTCCGAACACTGACCCGCTTACCAATTGGAAGATTTTCAAGATAAGCCAAAATTTCCTGGTGTTTACTCATTGAAATCTCCTTTTTCGTAGCGATATTCGGTGTAATCTCTCATCTTTCTCGTATAGCGGTCGCTCCCTTTAAACTGACGGAAGAGCTTAAAACCAGCTTTCAGTGCAACTTTTTGACTGGCAATATTCTCTTCATGCGTAATGATAGTCAGACGCTTAAAATCGAATTTTGTAAAGGAAAGAAAAACCAATTCACGGACAACTTCGGTCATCAGGCCCTGTCCCCAGTAGTCCTTCCTCAAAAAATATCCTAGTTCAGCTTCTTTTTTTATCTCATCCATTTTCTCAAATTTAATGGAACCAATCATTTCATTCGTTTCCTTATCACAAATTGCCCAAATTCCCAATGGATTTTTCATAAAATAATTGGCGATAACATATTCACTTTCCTGTAAGCTACTTTCAGTCGGAAAAATAAATTCGGTATTATCCGGATTGGAAGCAATTTTATAAAGGGATTCTGCATCTCCAAAAAGAATCGGGCGTAAAAAGGAATGCTCCGTTTCAATAAAAGAAAAAGCTGCTAACTGTGTCCACAAATTCATAGGCTTCCTCTATAAAAAATAAGCGATGAACGCTTATTCTTCGATGAGCTGGATGTCCGCACCCAGACTTCTTAATTTTTCAATAATATTGGAATAACCGCGTAAAATAAATTCAATATTGGTAATTTCTGTTCGGCCTTGGGCCATCAGACCAGCAATCACCAAGGCTGCACCCGCACGCAAATCCGTAGCCTTCACAGAAGCACCTTGCAGCTGATTTGGTCCTTCATAGACGATTTGATTGCTAGCGGTTGAGATTTTACCAGTCATCTTAGCCAATTCAGCGACATGGTTGACCCGTTTCTCATAGATGGTATCAACGATTTTTCCATGGCCATGAGCTGTCAACAAAAGCGGAGTGATCGGCTGCTGCAAATCCGTAGCAAAGCCAGGATAAGGCGAAGTCTTGATGTTAATAGCTTTTAATTCCTTCTGCCCTTCTACAAAGATGCTGTCTTCTGAAATGGTCATGCGCACCCCCATTTCCTCTAGCTTAGCAATGAAACTTTCCAAATGTTCATAAAGGACATTATTGATCTGGACACCTTGTCCAATTGCCGCCGCCAAAGAAATATAAGTCCCAGCTTCAATCCGATCTGGAATCACTTGATGGCGCGTTCCATGAAGGCTGTCTACACCTTCAATCGTGATAATATCAGTCCCAGCCCCACGAATATGAGCTCCCATATTGTTAAGCAGCGTAGCTACATCGATGATTTCTGGCTCACGCGCCGCATTTTCAATCACCGTACGCCCCTCAGCCTTGACTGCTGCCAACATCGTATTAATCGTGGCACCGACACTAACAGTATCCATGTAAATACTAGCTCCAGCCAAGCGCTTACCACCTGTTGACAATTTCATATAATTGCCTTCCATGGTCATGTGAGCGCCCATTGCTTCGAAAGCCTTGAGATGGAGATCAATCGGACGAGGACCAAGGTCACAGCCTCCAGGAAGCCCAACTGTCGCTTCTCCAAAGCGGCCTAGCAAACTTCCATAAAAATAATAAGAAGCCCGTAGACTATTGATTTTACCAGATGGCATCGGCATATTCTTGATGTTTCTAGGATCAACCTCTAGGCAATCTCCAGACCGTTTGATAGTCGCTCCCATGATTTCCATAATCTCGATGAGGCTATCAACATCCGAAATCGCCGGTACACCATCTAAAGTAACAACATTATCAGCTAAAATAATAGCTGGGATAAGGGCCACAACACTATTTTTAGCACCATTAATAGTCACCTCTCCTTTTAAAGGGCGACCACCATTAATTACAATTTTTTTCATGTTTTAAAATTTAGCTCTTTCACGGTATTACTCTTTATTATATCATAGTTTTATCCATTTTCCTAGACAAAAAAGCCCTCAGTTTAAACCGAGGACTACTATTTTATTGCAAAGCCGCTTGGAGCGCAGCTGCCTTGTCTGTGCGTTCCCAAGGAAGATCGATGTCTGTTCGACCCATATGACCATAAGCAGCTGTTTGGCGATAAATTGGGCGTTTCAAATCCAACATTTGGATAATACCTGCTGGACGCAAATCAAAGAGTTGGCGGACAGCATTCTGAAGTCTGCTTTCAGAAACTACGCCGGTTCCAAAAGTATCAATGCGGACTGAAACGGGCTGAGCTACCCCAATAGCATAGGCCAACTGCACTTCTACTTTTTTAGCCAAACCAGCAGCTACGATATTTTTAGCGATATAACGAGCCGCATAAGACGCAGAACGATCGACCTTGGTTGCATCCTTACCAGAGAAGGCGCCACCTCCATGGCGAGAATAACCACCATAGGTATCCACAATAATCTTACGTCCTGTCAAGCCAGAGTCTCCTTGAGGACCACCGATAACAAAACGACCAGTAGGATTGATAAAGACCTTGGTCTGACCATCCAAATATTCGCTTGGAATCACTTGAGCAATGACCTTTTGGATAACATCCTGATGAATCTGTTCATTGCTGACTTCAGGATCATGCTGAGTAGAAATAACTACCGTATCTACACGAATTGGGCGATCATTTTCATCGTATTCTACCGTAACCTGAGACTTGGCATCTGGTCGCAGATAAGACAATTCACCTGATTTGCGCAGTTCTGCCAAACGACGCACCAGTTTGTGACTGAGAGAAATAGGCAATGGCATGAGCTCTGGTGTTTCATCCACCGCAAAACCAAACATAAGGCCTTGGTCACCAGCTCCAATCAAATCCAACGGATCTTTTTGAGCATTTCCTCGAACCTCAAATGCTTCATTGACCCCTTGAGCAATATCTGGCGACTGCTCCACCAAAGATGGATGGACGCCTACTGTCTCTGCAGAAAAGCCATACTCTGTATTGGTGTAGCCAATCTCTGCAATGGTATCACGAACCACCCGATTGATATCTACATAGGCTGTAGTCGAAATTTCTCCAAAAACATGGACGGAGCCTGTATAAACAGCGGTTTCAGCTGCAACATGAGCCTCTGGATCCTGAGCCAAAATAGCATCCAAAATAGCATCGGAAATTTGGTCTGCAATCTTATCGGGATGTCCCTCCGATACAGATTCAGACGTAAAAAGTTTACGTTCTGACATAGAAATGTCCCCCCTTAAAAAATATTAAACAAGTAAACAAACTCCAAAATAATTTAAAATCATCTCGCCCACGAGTTACGAAGCAAAAGAAATAAAAACGATGCCTTTATTTCTGAAGCTAGTAAGGCGCATAGGGTGACCGCTGCATAGCTGCAACCGTTGAATGACGAGTGACTTTGGAGCCGTCATTGTTTGCGAGTTACAAAGTACTGATAGAAGTTTCCTACCATCTTATCGGGACTATATAACCCCTCCATTATATCATGATTTTTAGAATTATGCTGAATCATTTTCAAAAGAAAAGTTATAGTTCAAAACTATAACTTTATCATTTAGATTTATTCGATCTAAGCGGATTATTAGTGCTAAATATTTCAAGCAAACTATACCAACTCTGTCTGAGCAATGGCTTCTTTCACATCTTCCAGTGGCAAATGCACCAGTTCCACTTCTTTCTCCCTGTAAAGATACTGAGCATAGTCATCTATCCGATATTGGTTGATGTAAACCACCCGCTTGCAGCCGACCTGAAGAAGTTGCTTGGTACAGTTTAAACAGGGAAAATGAGTCACATAAGCCGTAAATCCCTTGGGAACGCCTCTCTCAGCTCCCTGCAAGATAGCATTGACCTCTGCATGCAAGGTTCGCACGCAATGACCATCGATGAGCAAACACTCATGATCAATACAGTGCTCTGTTCCTGAAACAGAGCCATTGTAGCCGGTCGATATAACCTTATTGTCCTTGACTAAGACCGCTCCGACCTTGGCGCGCTTACAGGTCGAACGATTGGCAATCAAAAGAGCCTGTGCTGCAAAATATTCATCCCAAGCTAACCGATTTAACATCATCATTCAGTCCTCCATCCATTCTCACTATATTATACTAAAACACTTGGAGATTGTCATCCTGACAAGAAAAAAGTTGAAACAATGTTTCAACTTTTTGTATTCTTATTTAGCAAGTTTAGCCTTAGCTGCATCTGCAAGAGCTGTGAAAGCTGCTGCATCGTTAACAGCCAAGTCAGCAAGCATTTTACGGTTCACTTCGATCTCAGCCAATTTCAAACCATGCATCAATTGTGAGTATGAAAGTCCGTTCAAACGAGCTGCCGCATTGATACGAGTGATCCACAATTTACGGAAGTCACGTTTTTTCTGACGACGGTCACGGTATGCATAGTAGTAAGAGTTCATTACTTGCTCTTTTGCAGTACGGAACAAGATGTGTTTTGCTCCATAGTAACCTTTAGCTAATTTTAAAATACGTTTACGACGTTTGCGTGATACAACGCCACCTTTAACACGTGCCATGTTTTATTTCCTCCAATATTTCCTAGATAATTGTTACAAAATCTCTTATTTAAGACCTGTAAGCATTGCTTTGATACGTTTGAAATCTCCTGCATGCACCATAGATGCTTTACGAAGATGACGACGTTGTTTCTTAGTTTTTCCGTGGAAACGGTGAGAAGTGTAAGCACGGAAACGCTTCAAGCCACCAGAACCTGTACGTTTGAAACGTTTAGCTGATGCGCGGTGTGTTTTTTGTTTTGGCATGATAAAATCTCCTTTTTCTAACTTTTTGACAGTTTATTTTTTGTCACTAATCGGTGCCATTTGCATGAACATTTGACGTCCATCCATCTTAGGCTTTTGCTCAATGATTGCAACATCTTGAGTTGCTTCAGCAAAGTCTGCCAAGACCTTAGCTCCAATTTCTTTATGGGTAATCATCCGTCCTTTAAAGCGAATGGATACCTTAACTTTGTTTCCTTTTTCAAGGAACTTGCGTGCGTTACGAAGTTTTGTATCAAAATCCCCCTTATCAATGGTAGGACTGAGACGTACTTCTTTCACAGTGACAACGCTTTGTTTTTTACGTTGTTCTTTCTGCTTTTTCTGATACTCAAACTTGAACTTACCATAGTCCATAATTTTAGCAACAGGTGGTTTAGCTTGTGGCTGAATCAGGACCAAATCGACATTTGCTTCATCCGCAAGAGATTGCGCTTCGCTAAGCGGTTTAATACCTAATTGTTCGCCGTCAAGACCGATCAACCGAACTTCACGCACACGAATTTCATCATTGATGAATAAGTCTTGTTTTGCTATGGTTTTCACCTCTTTTTTTATTTTTCGAGAAAAACAAGTGCGGACCTGCTAACGCAAACCCGCACTACATGATAGTATTTCATTACTGAAACTGAATCCTGTAGAGCCAGACAACGTTAGTCGCAAGGCGAGAAGTTCTCACTTCTGCTTTTCTCAACTCTACTATCATACCAAGTTTCTTTTTATTTGTCAATAATTTTTTTCGCTTTTTCTTCAATAAATTTGACAACTTCTGCAATTCCAATGCCAGTCGTATCAAAATGAATGGAGTCAGCCGCTGGTTTCAAAGGTGATACTTCACGATGACTGTCCTTGTAGTCCCGCTCCGCTATTTCTTTTTTTAGAGTTTCCAAATCAGCTGGAATCCCTTTTTCAAGATTTTCTTTGTAGCGGCGTTCTGCTCTTTCCTCAACTGAAGCCACTAGAAAAATCTTCAACTCTGCATCTGGCAAGACGACCGTTCCAATATCACGGCCATCCATGACGATGCCGCCCTGTGCAGCAATCAACTGCTGCAAATGAACCAATTTTTCACGCACTTCCGGGATAGCTGATACCCACGACGCATTATTGGTTACTTCATTTTCTCGAATCGGATGAGTAACATCGACATCCCCTACAAACACTAGCTGCTCACCATTCTCCGAACGACCAAAACTAATCGAATAAGTCTCGAGCAAAGCTACGATCTCATCTACATCATTTTCAGTCAAATGATTTTGTAAAGCTAGGTAAGTGGCTGCACGGTACATGGCACCCGTATCCAAATAGGTATAATTAAAATCTTTGGCAATAATCTTTGCAACAGTGGATTTTCCACTTGACGCAGGTCCATCAATCGCAATCTGAATCTGTTTCATAACCCGCTCCTACTGAATCTTAACAATATCACCTGGGTTGGCATACCAAGAACCAGTAGACATGTGCGACGGATTTAATTGCTCCAATTTTGCAATAGAGATACCTGCACGCGCTGCAATCGCAGCCTCTCCTTCACCAGGCTGAACAGTCAAAGTACCTTCTGAAGACTGAGTTGGCTTTTCTTCTGATTCACTTGGTTGTTCTGATGGAGCTGGTTGTTCCGCGCTGCTACTTGAAGATGCAGCTGCATTAGAAGTGCCATAAAATCCATCCATAACAGTCTTTTTATTACTTCCACCAGTAGATAGATAGGCGAAAAAGAGTGCCATAGCAATGACCATCACCAGAAAAATAGCCGCTAATATGGTCAGCCAGCGATCAACTCGACTCGCCTGACTTTTCTTTCTGCGATTCAATTTCTCTGCTCCATTATCATATACATCTGCTTCCCATGGTTCTTTTTCCATGACTTCCTCCTTGAGTTTTTCTAAAAATCTTATTACAATATGAGTATGAAAGTTACACTCATTCCCGAACGTTGCATTGCTTGCGGACTCTGCCAGACCTACTCAGATCTCTTTGATTATCACGATAATGGCATTGTCAAATTTTATCAAGACGACCATCTCTTAGAAAAAGAGGTTGATAGTCAGCCTGAGATTCTCGAGGCTATTAAAAACTGTCCAACCCGAGCTCTGCTAAAAGACTAATTTTTCTTAGATTGGTCACCATAGTAGACCTCGAAATAATCTAGAAGAGTCAGATTGTCTACTAATTCCACTTCGCCTTTAAAATGCTCATTTAAAGCTAGGGCGTTGACAAAATATTTTTTTGGCCACTTCCGCATACAGAAGGTCCTGCTACGACTCTTCCCTGTAAAATGAAGGGTGATAGACGTTTTTGTTACTTCTAGCTTCTCAATCGTTGAAATGTCAATCTTGATTGGCGTGAAAGGATTTGCCGTAATAATGCGCAAAATACCGTCATCATAAATCGTGAAATATCTATGCACACCGATAGCCAGTAAGACCATGAACAAAAAGAATGAAAAGAGGACAAGAGTCGGAACGCTGGAACTTTCGTACATCAAGGCCAGTCCTATAAAAATCGGAATGACTGACAAAGACCAATAAATCACCAACACCGACATTTCTGGTTGCCAATGATAGCGGACTTTCCCAAAAATCTTTATCATATCTTCACCCCCTTACTACTAGTTTAGCATAAAATAATAAAAAATAGAATTGGTAAACCTATTCTATTTTTTATTTTGCTGGTACAGCAAAGAAATCCTTCGAAAGATATCCTTTTCCACCAACCATATCATACTCGATCAATTTCAAATCATCTGCAATTTCCTGAGCTGATGAATCCAGTGCTTTCTTGTCCACACTGGCTTTATGGAGAACCTCAGTCAATAAAGCGTAGTAAGGAGATACTTTCGAATTGGTCTGCTCAAGTAGTAGGGCTGAAAAATCACTAGAATTAACCAAAGGATAGTTCAACTTAGGTGTCTCATAATTGCTCCAGATAAAGTAATCGGTCAAATATTGATTTTCGGGATGATCCTTAAAAGCTGATTGAGGATATAGACCTGGCAAGTGATCACCATAAAAAACTACTGTTATCTTTTTATCAATTTTAGAAAGCTTATCTAGAAACTCCTTGGTCGCATTGTCTGTGTGGTAGAGCATCCTTACATAGCTGGATAAGGATTTATTTCCTGCCTCCGTGAAACCTGAGTAACTAGCAGACATGTAAATCGGATTAACTTCCGTCCAAGGCATGTGGTTTTGCATCGTCATAACTGAGAAAAATTGACTTTGGTCTGTTTTTAGACGGTCTAAGACTTGAGTATAGGTTGTTTTATCACTATAGTTTCCACCAATATGATCTCCCTGTAATCCTTGAGTTCCATAATGAATAAAGGTATCGTATCCCAGATCTTTGTAAATGATATTTCTGGAATAATTACTTGGTGAAGCTAAATGAATCACTGTACGATTTTGAGAAGAATAGGAATCACTGATTGCCGGAAGCTTGTTCATCTTTGGTACAACTTCTGTATAAATGACAGAGACAGAGGGTGATAGATTATAAAACGGTAAACCAGTCAGCGTTTGGAACTCCATATTTGCAGTTCCACCACCATAGCCATCTGATTGCATCAACCCACTGGTAGTCTTAGACATGATTTCCTGAATATTTGGAATCGGATTTTGTGACATAGATACACCAGAAATCCGTGCTGGATCAGAAAAGCTCTCACTAAGAACATAAATGACCGTCTGTTCTTCTATTTTCTGCTTACGTTCCTGATTGATAGAATCAGCTAGTGCCCCATATTTCTTTTCTAATTCTTGAATTTTTTCTTTAGAATATCCCGCTGGCTGAATCATAGGCTTATCAGATAATTGAGTAAACCAAACAAAAGAAACCGACCGCATTTGCGAATTAACTGTATTACCAAACCAAGTCAAATCATGATAATTATTCAAAATGGACACAACTGGAATATTGTCAGCAACTTTACCATTCTCTTTCGAAGAGAATATCTGTAAAACACCTAAGAAAAAAATAATAGGAAAAATCAGTGAAATAAGTTGAATTTTTACCATGGTGATTATTTTTCCAGGTAAAATTTTCCTACGGAAAAACCAATAGAAAAGACCAATAGCTACCACACTAGCAATCGCGTAGATTCCATAGTTACCACCAAGAAAATCAAATAAAAGCTTAGGATCTTTTAGCCAGCTGATATCACTTGGCAAAATTGGCTCTTGTCGATATTGAAATTTCAAGCTGCTGGCAATTGTTGAACTAACACCTATCACCAATATGATAATTGTAGGTAGAAAAATTTGATTAAAAGCAAGATAGATAAAAATAAATAGTGCAAAAAAGACTGCTATCTGAAAGAGACTTGCCCCAGTAAATAAATGAAGTTCTAACACAGAAACATCCGCTCGAATACTATTTTGGATAGTGTAGTTAAAGATAACAGAAAAAGCTGCGCTACTTAAGACTGCGACTGAAAGGCTTCCTTTATTTCTCGAAATATCTATCAAACCCTTTACCGCTAAAAAGCTAGGAATCGAAAATAAGAAAAAGAGTAAAATAATAAAACCAATTAACTTAAAAATCGAATCCTGAGAAATTGCAAAGCCGCTATCTGAAAGATAATTCATCAACAAACTCTGTTGCTGAAAAATAGCGGTCATCTTACTATCTGTTAGCGATAAGAGAAGAAAAGATTGGGACAAGAAAAGTATCTCTAGAAAACCAATATTAAATTCATCAACAGTTAGAAAGCTTTGGGAATGATATTTTTGCAGAGAAGAAAAGCGGTTTATGAGATAAGCAAATAAAAATATCAGCAATAAGTAAGGTAAACCGTTAACTTCTACAAAGTGATTACTGAAAAGATTCTCTGCTTTAAAATCAAAATCATTCACATGCTGCGTCACCGTCAGCAAATAAGAAAACAGGGCGTAGATTCCATAAATGAGAAAAGACCAAACTAATAATTTTCGATTTAGCAGTTTGGCAACAATCTGACCTACACCAAATAAAACCGCTATTAAAATGAGAAAAACCAAACCGAGGCTGACATAATTGTCTAACCTCTTATTTACTTGAAATAAGAATAACGTCGCAACAGCTATGGTATCCAAAACTAAAAAACTAATAAGCAAATAGGAAATCTGCTTATAATAATTGACTAAAAATTTCATTATTCTTTCTACAGAAACCATTATCTAACTTTTTAAAAGGTTCGATAAATACTTTCTAACTTTTTTTGCTAGGCTCTTGTGAGCCAGTTTTCCTTTCTGTTGGTTTAATCGCTCTGTTTCTCTTTGTAAATCTAATACAGAAGTCAATGGGGTTCCAGACATGATTTTAAAATCATAGTCCTGTTCCCAAGCCAAATAAACTAACAAACTTTCTAAAACTTGAGGTTCAGTTTGAGCTGATAACTGGTAGTCGTTTTGAAAAAGTCTAATCAGAGCAGAAGGCTTAAACCAAAGAAAGCCACCATACACCCTAGAAAAAACAGGATATTGTTCAAAATCAAAAGTTTTCTGGCAAAGGAGCTCCTGCCAAATTGCAGCCATTTCTTTCCGATATGTTTTTTGCTCAAACAAACCATATCTGACTAAACTTGGAAGATCTGGTATAACGAGACCAAGCTTATCATCTCGTTCCAATGCTTTAATACTAGCATTGGCATTTTCAAACATCATCTCCATCAGTTCTATACGCATCGCATTATCAAACTGAAGTATTCTATCTACTAAATTTACAGTAGAAATATGCCCAACGAAAGCAAATTTCTGTAATAAGTCGCTCTGTTCAAGCATCGCCTGCATAGAATTTTCTTCTTTGCCTAAAAGAACTTGATAACGGTCTGATACAGTTTCCAAAAGCTGATCAAAGATTTCTTGGTCAGCTGTCGTCACCACAAATTGGTATTGTAGAGGAAGGAATTCCCATTTTTCTTTAAATTGGTCAAAGATTTGAAAGTCTGTCACATGAATATGAAGCGCTACCGGCTTTTCTGGCGAGTCATTCTTATCATCTTTCGAAAGCTGCTTATCCTGCAACAGGCAGGGTACATCTGGACCAATATAATCAAATATATGCTCAGAAATTAAAGAAACCGGATAAGAAGTTCTCTCTTTGATTTCTTCCAGCAGATACCTCGCAGAAAAAGGATTGCCACTGATAGTTTTCACTTTCAAAAAGGGAACCTTTTTCTCAAGAATAGTAAAAGGCTTATAATAAGTAAAGTCTGGATGAATTAAATCCGCTACTTCTTCTAGACGAGTATCAAATAAAGCTTGATAGGTAAAGCCTGCCCCTGTAAAATATTGGGTAAATTTCGTCTCGTAGTGGTCAATCACATCTTGAACATCAGTAAAATCTTTTACTTTTGTCCAAAATTCTTGAAAAGAAATTGCCCTCAATATCTGCTGCTTAAAGGTAACAAAATAGCTCTGCAAATGTTCTTCAAAATACTTTGTTTTTCGAAAGTTGGTCATACCCCAAAAATCAACCTGAGTATCCGCCTCAAAACGCTTATAAATAGGCTCCAAATCCCAGAGCGGGCCAAAGCAAGTATCATTCATCAGAGTCAGAGAGTCATAGTTTTTGAGCACTTCAAAACCTACGGCGCTCATTCCATCCCGCCAAGCTGCAAAATCATAGCCTTGATTGTCTCTTTCCAACACATCGCTTATCCCAAATTCGTCTTGTAACTTTTTCTTAGTTGCTTCTTCAATATGACTATTTGAAATAAAAAGGATTTTGGAAAACAGGGGCTTGAGCTGTTCTAATTGGTAGAAGACATGATTACTCACGCGCTTATATTTATTAAAATGAACATAGAGTAATATTCGTTCCATGAAAACACCTTATCATTTTATTGAGAGATTTCCCAGACCCCATTACGCTGAATCAAGCCCGTTGCTGAGTCTTTTGCAGAGGTATCGTCATCTTTAAGATCCCGTCGGCTGATGATAAGGACTGGAGTATTCTTAGAATCTGCAAAGGCTAAAATCTGATTCTCTTCATCACGTACAGAAACCTGCAATTTCAATTTTGCATGATTAATTTGGGAAAGATGGCATTTGTATTTAAATGTCTTCTTGCCTGTTCCTTCTGTCAAATTATCCATTGAATTATCATTATATAACCAAATCGTGCGGTCAATATCAGTCAGTGAAAAGGCTATGTAGGTTGGCATATCTTGATTGACTTGATAGCTAATCTCAAATTCAATTTCTTCAGTCGGTGCTATCTGAGGAGAGCTTAGTAGACGAACCTTTAAATCAGAGACTGCGACAGATTCCGTTTCAGCGACATAATCTTCGTTCATGGCTTTGGTGTCACTTGCATTGTCTAAACTGTATTGGTTAGCTACATCATCAGGATTTCCGACAACTTTGACTAAGCCGTTCTCAATCAAAACAGCTTTATTACAATACTTTTTAACAGCATTCATATCGTGAGTTACTAAAATAGTTGTCTTTCCCGAATGCTTCCGTTCCATAAAATAATCATTACACTTGCGCTGAAAGGCTTCATCCCCAACAGCCAGAACCTCATCCAAAATCAGAATGTCACCTTGAGCCTTGATTGCCACAGAGAAAGCCAGACGAACCTGCATCCCACTAGAATAATTTTTGAGTTTTTGATTCATAAACTCACCCAGCTCAGCAAATTCAACGATGTCGTCATACATGGCATCTACTTCTTCAGTTGAGAAGCCTAGCATGGCACCATTCATATAGACATTCTCGCGGCCAGTCAGCTCTGGATTGAATCCAACACCCAGCTCGATAAAGGAAACCAACTTGCCATCAATGGTCACTGTTCCCTTTTCGGGAATATAAATCTCTGAAATAATTTTCAGAAGAGTGGACTTGCCAGAACCGTTTCGCCCAACAATTCCATAAAAATCTCCCTTTTCCACTTCAAAGGAAATATCCTTAAGAACGTTCTGCTCTTTGTAACCCTTGATGCCTCGAAAACGGTTGACTAGGCTTGTCCTTAAACTTTGTGTTGACTCTGTTGGCAGTTTAAAAAACTTACTGACATGGTCAACTTTTACTGCAATATTATTTGACATTATAAAATCTCCGCAAATCTCTTAGCATTTTTATTAAAGATATAATATCCAAGCCCAAATATCACTACTGGCAATAAATAAGGAATCAGAGCAATCCAGTAATGATCCATCAAATCCCAGCCCCGAGTACTGCCTGAGAAAACGATAAAATGACGAAGATCTTGAATAATCTGAGCCATTGGATTAAGCATCATCAGCTTAGCGACCAAAACATGCCCACCCTTCAGAATAAAAGTCAGTGAATAAATAATCGGTGTCGCATACAGGCCTGCCTGCAAAACCACTTCCCAAATGGGTCCAATATCACGATATTTAACAAAAAGAGTTGCCAACATAAAAGCAAAGCCAGCTGAAATCAAAACTAATTCCAGAAACAGCGGGATAATAACTAGCCATCCTAGCGTGATTGACACGCCATTAATCAGTGCAAAAGCAAAAACGACCATTAAATTTATAGCATAGTTGATTGCTGCACCAGTGATAGCTGAAAAAACGATAATTGATTTAGAAAAATTCAGTTTTCGTAGTAAGTCTCCTCGTGCAACAATGGACATCATGCCCATATTGGTCGCTTCCGAGAAAAAGTTCCACGTCACCATCCCTAGAAGAAGCGATACTGCATAATGAGGCGTTCCATCATCAAAACGCAGGAAACGAACGAAAACAAGATACATAATGGTAAAAAGCATTAAGGGTTTTAAAATCGACCACAAATGCCCAATGAAACTGCCTTGATAACGCAATTTGAAATCTGTTTTAACCAACTCTCTCAAGAGAATCCAGTTTTTTTGGCTAAAATAATCTAGCATGCATATTACTCCTTATAAGCAAATTTTGTGAGAATGAGCGTCGTGAAAACCAAAGTATGAAAGGCACGATTTTTTCTGTAACCATACTTTCGAATCCGTCGCAGTCGCTCTGCAAAAGGGGCTTCCATGATTGTCACAAAATTTTCAATAATTTCTCTATTTTCAGTTGTCAGAGGCTGGCTGAGAAGGTTGCGGACCTGAGTCTGACTGTCTTTTATCAATTTCCAATATTTAGCAAATAGACGGCTAGGATGAATCCAGTTCTTCATCCGCTTGCGTAAGGTTCGGGCTCCCAATACATTATTCGAATGCTGGCGATAGAGCTCACCTGGCTGATCCAGATAAACGAGTTGCCCAAAAGCCGAAGCCAACAAGCCCAGATACCAATCGTGCATGAGCAGTTCATGCTCCTCCTGCCCTGTCCACAAATCAGCCAGAGCGCGGTTAATCATCGAAACGCCACCTGTCACCGTATTTTCCGTCAATTCTTGAATCAATTCTGTATTGGCATGGTCAGACTGCGTCCGAATCATACTTTCGTGAACAACATTTAGCTCCTGATCCACCACTTTTAAATCCATATAAACCAACAAAGGTACGGAAGCATCATAGTTTTCTGCTGCCGCCAACTGAATCGCCAACTTATCCGGCAACCAGACATCATCCTGATCACTAAAAAAGTAAACATCCGAATCCTGATACTTAAGCAGGCTATAAAAACTCTTAATGACACCCAAATTTTGAGCTTCTTCCGGATTGATAAAGAAGATCCGGTCGTCCTGTTGGCAAAAATCCTCAATAATCGCTCGCGTCTCATCACTAGATCCGTCATCTCGAATCAAAAGCTGCCAGTCCCTATAGGTTTGGGCTTGAATACTTTCAATCTGCTCTGTCAGAAACTGCTCACCATTATAGGTCGACAGAAGAATAGTCACTTTCATGATAAAAATAGCTCCTCGTATTCACCTACAATTTTTTCCCAGGTGTAGTTTTCTTTCATATTTTCTTTGGCTGCCTGACCTAGCTCAGAAAAATCAAGTTGGCCATCCACTTTGTCAATCAGCTGGGCCAACTGCCCCTCT
This sequence comes from Streptococcus cristatus ATCC 51100, assembly GCF_011612585.1. Lineage (NCBI taxonomy): Bacteria > Bacillati > Bacillota > Bacilli > Lactobacillales > Streptococcaceae > Streptococcus > Streptococcus cristatus. The sequence continues at coordinate 1,272,327 of NZ_CP050133.1, forward strand.
TCTTTTTGCCAATACAAAGCTGTCTCTTGAGCTACTTGATGATTGAAATCCACATCCAAAACCAAATTGGCATCAGTCTGAGCCAGAGCTTCCAAGAGTCCAGGATTAGTTCCACCGACTTCGTGGCCATGCAAGTAGGCAAAGGCTTGATTGCGGATATATTTGAGCAGTTCCTGATCATAAACAGTCCCGACAAACTTAATCCGAGAGTCCTTGTCAAAACCCGTTTTCTGCTTTAACTCTTCAAAATAAGAATTCCCTTCATGATTGCAGATAATCAGCAAGTCACGTTGGGTTTTGGATTTCATAAATTCCCGAATGATGGTCTCGTAGTTATTTTCTGGCACAAAACGTCCAACAATCAAATAATATTCCTTTTCTCTGCTCTGCCATTTCTCAAAAAAATCATGCACGCGAGCATCCTGAGAGTCAAGAGACGATAGCTGGAGATCTGTCCCATAAGCAATGAAAGCTGTCTTAGACCAAGGATAGGATTCTTTTATATAACTCTCAATGCCTTGGTTGTCCGCAATGACCAGATCAGCATGCTTGGTCATAACCTTCTCAGAATATTTAAGATAAGCTTGAACTGGCTTAGGCCACTTAGCCCGCTTCCATTCCAGACCATCCGGATTGATAAAGAAAGTCCCGCCCGCTTTATGAATTTTATGTGCAAAAGGCGCCACAAAGGCTCCAATCGTATTGCCCAAAATATAAAAAATTGGACGCTCAATCTGCTGCTCTTGCACTAGCTTTAAAGAATAATTGATGGACATCATATCATAGGCGATCACCCGAGCCGGCCCTAATTTAGGAGCCTTAATGGTGAAGCAATCCACTCCCTTGTAATCAAAATGATGAAAAGCTTCATCATCCGACAAACAAGCTACATGATACTGGATTTTGGAAGAAACCTTATTTTCTACTAATTTTTCAACAAAGGTTTCAAATCCTCCATATTTAGCAGGAAGTCCTCGACTCCCGATGATGAAGACATGTCTCATGCTTTTCCTCTATTCAAAGATTTACAATCTAGTCTATTATATCATTTTCTTGGTGATTTGTGTTGCAAAGAAAGAAACAGTAAATGTCATTTCTTTTACCATTTACTGTCTCTTAATAATATTCACTATTTTATAATTCTTCTTATAATTTTTTTAAATAGGTGGGTAATTTTTCTTTCAGATACTTTTTTGAATTCAAATAGACTATTAAAATAATACAATAATTTCTTATTTCTCACATTATCCTCTGTTATTGCACTTAACAACTCAGCATAGTTGTTTTCTATTCGATAAACATTTTGAATCCTCTCCCTTTGTTTTACAACAAAGTCTTTTTGCTGTGAGAAATTTTTTATAGAATCTTGCAAAATACTCGTCAACTGTTCAATATTTCCTAATTGGTAAATAGTACCGACTTCAAATAAATTGTAGGCTGTCATATATCCTTGATTATCTGATATAATCGTTGGAATCCCATTTAAAATAGCCTCTATGTATACTAAACCAAAAGTTTCAATTTTGGAAGTAAAAACACAGATATCTTCTGATGTTAACTCTTCCCAAGGATTATCCTTGTGCCCCAAAAAGAAAATATTTGTTAATCGGTTCTTTTGGATATAATCATCACATTTCTTTTTATAAGTTTCATCCCAACCACCAATAAATACAAGCTCATAATCCGAAGCATTTTCTAAATTTTGATAAGCTTGAATCAGTTCAATCTGATTTTTATTATCATTTACTCGACCAACAGAAACAAACCTTTTCTTACTTCCTTGTTTTAGTTTTATTGATACGACTTCATTATGTGAAATAAACGATTTAATTTCACGCTGAGGCAAGATAAAAGATAGCGATTTTTGAAGGTTTCCTGTAACAGTGAATATCTCATCTGCTAAAGAGTCTATAACACCAATTTTCTCTTTATAATAACCAAATTCTCCCTCAGGAAATTCATGAATCAGCCAGAAATGCGGAATATCCTCACAAGCTGCTGCTACTGCTCCTTGAAACATATTAACTGTATTTGTAATGACCAAGTCAATATGGCTATCTGCCATTAACTTTCTCAGCGCAGCAATATTTTCTTGGTAAGAATTTACCCTCTCTTCATGAGTTCCAGGAAGACCACCTGGTGCATCCTCCCACCACCATTTAACCGATGGCAGAGCAATGGTTCTAATTCCTTCTTTTGCAAGAGTAGAAATATAGTCTTGCTGGACTTGGACATGATAATCTGGTATCGCATTGATAACGTGATAGCCATCTTGAACCAAATACTTCATCAGATGGAAAATAGAAATCTCTGCCCCATTATCCAATGTTCCAGTCGGCGAAATGAATAAAATGTTTTTCTTCATAGCTTATCCTTACCAATTCCAATAGAATGGAATCATTAAATAGATTGAAATTAAAAAGTTAGCTGACAAAGTGCCTATAAGCAAGTTTTTAACTGTCCGCTCCTGAATCTCCAGCTTGCCTATATTTGCAAGAAGGGGTAAGAATAGAATTAGGAAAGGCGTGAAATAGCGGCCCTGAGTTCCAACGGATATCTGAGCACCTTTTCCTAAAACAATTGGAGTCCACTCTAGGTACATGATAGTGACAACAGCAATGACCTGCAAAAGGAAAAGATATGCAGAGACAGTTGCATAGGACTTCGTCATAAAATCCTTCTTAGACTGCAAGAAAATGATAGTCAGTACCGCTACATCAAGAAAGATTAGCCACAGGGGCAACTGAATGGTGAAAATACCCAAAAATCCAAAGAGACCAATGGTCAATATGGTATTGAGGTCACCGTTCATGCGCTGTTTAAACAAAGTGTTGAGCAGAACCCTACTGTAGTGGAAAATCCCTCCTTGATGACGAAAAAGCAAATGCAAGGCTAAGAAAACAGCAACAAAAGCCAAACTGTAAAAAACATAGCGATGACGACCAATAAATGCCTTGATCGCCAGAAAAGGCTTGTTCAAAACAGCTAAGAATCCTTCAATTTCAAAATCAATGAAAGGCAACAAGCCTAGCAATAAGACATTGTTCAGTTTGGTTGCAAAGAGTCCAACAGATATAATCAAAAGCTGGATGAAATTCTTATTGGTAAATTTCTTGCTGGAAGCAATATTAGTGAAAAAACCAATAACTAGCATAATCTCCAAATAGTTCATTACATCATAGGAGAGAGAAGCTGCCTGCTGAACCATAATCGGCAGAAGTGAAATGAAAAAGAGAGCCTTCTTGCCGTACTTAAAATACTTAATCAGGAAGTAAACACCCAAAATATAGGCTAGGCCATTAAAGAATCGCCCCATCATGATAATAACTCCCACTGATGGATAGATAAACGATCCCAAGGTCATGCCAATTAGCTGCGGTAAAAAGGAAAGAGTTTTTAAATTAATCCCCAAAGTAGACTCTTCCTGAGATAAATCCAATTTTTCCGTAAAAAGCTTCTTATACTCTGTTGGAGAAATATGCGGTTCCGAAGAGATATTTTCCATCCACTTGTAGGTTTTCTCTGTCGGTTTATGGAAAATCTCCCAAGTCATGCGGGCGTGATTCATCTCATCTGGAACACGGTTGATCGGTTGAACCACCATAAATGTCATAACAAAGACCGTCGCCAAGACCAAAAAGATATTTTCTATTTTTATCGTCTTACTTCTTTTCAAAATCATTCACCATTTCATCTTTACTATCTAAACTGCAGTTTTCAAGAACAAAATCATAGGCATTTTCCGCTAATTCCTGACGTAGGTCAGACGAAAGAATCAAACTCTCTAACTTTTCTTTCCACTCCCCGTCTTTAGCCAAAAGTCCAGTCTCCCCATCTTTTACCATATCAGAGAAGGCTCCAATGTGACTAGCAACTGTAGGAACTTTTACTAAGGCAGCCTCCATCCATTTGATTTCAGACTTAGCTCGGTTAAAGACCGAATCAACCAGTGGAGCTAGATTGATATCCACCTGACTGATCAGCTGAGGTAAATCCTTCCAGTCAACATAGTCATGGACAACAATCTGCTTTTGGTAAGACTTCATATCCTCTGGAATATCTAAATGGCCGACGATATGGAGTTCCACATTCTTGTAAGTTTCAAGCAAGGATTGGATGGATGGCTTTATCAATTCAAAATTTTCATTGTGACTGATTGAGCCTGAAAAATAGGCAATCTTGACTTTTGAATCCTGCTGACTATAATCTTTGATAAAGTGAGAACTGATTTCAATCAAGTCACTGGAAGCTCGATTTCTGTTCAGCAATACCTTATCTTTATATTTGAGCAGCTCTTCCTTCAATTGGAAAGTCGAAGTAATCGCTCCATCACAGGCAGCTAACATCTTGCCATAATTTTTGACACCAGCATCATAGTTGCCCTTGTCCTTTTCTGATAAGCCTTGAGTATAGCTTAGCTGATCTGTATAAACTGTATCAAAAACCAAATCATCAATGTCAAAATAAACTGGTTTTTTATCTCTTTTAGCTGTATCGCACAAGAATTGAAGTTGATAAGACCATGGAGCCCGATAGATGATAATATGACTTGCATTTCGAGCCTGAGAAATCTCAAATTCTGATACATTTACTACTTTGACCATGAAGCCGTTTTTTCGCAACTGTTCTGCTTTGTTCAGCACTCGGTAACGTGTACATTGAGGAATGATGTTTTCAACCCCATCTATAATCAAGATATATTGTTCTCTGGAGATTGATTTGAATTTTTGTACAATATTTTCTAATATTTCAACTGGATAATCTGTTTCCATTTGTACATAATTGAGCAAATCAGGTATTTCTGTTCGTCTTTCCAGTCCCTGCCAACGAAATTGTTGCGCATTATAATTTTGTAATGAGGTGTATTTAACCAACGGACTACCAGCCCTAAGCATTCTCAAAGGATGAATATACATAGCACTGTCTTTGTTTTCAGACACCAAAGCATCATATCGATAACCTAAATCTGCAAAATACTTAGTAAAAGTTGTTTCGTGTTTCCCAATAGCCTTATCGCGTGAATCCGTATCGGTTAGGTTATTCCAATAGTCGAAAAATTCCTCTGACCGAAGCAATAAAGGCTCAATGACAAGAAAATAAGACTGCAGATGTTCTGGAATATAGCCATATTGATTGAAATTCGTAGCATCTTCCTGCACTTCACCAAAGGAAATCCCCCAGAAATCGAGATTTCTATCTTCCATTGTTTGGAAGACTTCATTCAAATCTCTCATTGGACCAATATTCGTATCATTGACTAACAGAAGCTGGGAAGAAGTTTGCAACTTTTCCTTACCAATGGTTAAAATACCTTCCCTAAATGCCGCAGCATCGTAACCTGTATTATCCCTTACCAGAACTTGGTCATACTGTTCCAAAGTAGATAAATCCTCTGATTTCAATCCTCCATTTACTACAATCAATGTTTCATCTACTAAAGCTGCTAATTTCTCTAAAAACAGGATCTTGTAGCGCTGAAGATTCTCTTCTGCTTCAAAAATGACGTAGATTAGGTACTTATTGCCAGTCACTTGTTGAAATTGCTTTCGCTGAGAATTCCGTAAAACTCGATAACAATAGGTTTTTGGCGATTTAATGTTTCTTTTTATGGCAATGCACTGACGCTTCATTTGAGATAGGACAGTTCGGATATTCCGCGGATTTTTGACAATCTGCCCTACCTGCTTAATTGGAGTGACGATAGCATTCCCAACGCGATATGAGAGTGAGTTACGTAATTCTTCAATATTATCTTGGTATTGATAAATCAGTTTACTATCGTACTCCCAATTCTCTCTCAAATCTTGGACATAGTCAGATACCTGATTCATATGCTGAATCAAATCATCCAGTCTACCATCTAAAGTATAAATATTTGCTGACAAAGCTTGATAAATCTCATCAGGCAACTGTTTTACATACTTATGCAGGATTTTCAGATAGATTTCGTAATGGTAACGAGTAGAATCTCGTTTAGAGATAGATTCCTTGTCAAAGACCCGATAATTCAGCTTTGTATTTGCATTATAAACAGGTTTCGCACCTTGATTGATAATTAAGTTTAAAAGAAAATCATAGTCTTCCAATTTTTCACGATTCAGCGCTTCATCATAATAAATACCATCAGCAATTGAGCGACGAATGAGGGAACAGTTGGAAATGAAATTTTCTGTTAAGAAAGCCACCTTGTCATAGGGACGTGATTTAAGGTAAACTTCTTTTTTATCAGGGTCATACAAATCCCCATAGACAATATCTGCTTCCTCTTGCAGCATGGTTGTATAGAAGCTCTCAACGTAGTCAACATCTAGGAAATCATCACTATCCACAAAAATAAAATAAGTTCCTTGAATTTGCTGCAAAGCCTTATTTCTTGTCTTGACGACCCCCATATTTTCATGGCTTTCAAACCGCGTCGGAAAAGGGGAATCTACCAAAGTTTCTTGGATAATCTGGGCGGACTTATCAGTGGAACCATCATCCAATACCAGTAACTCAATATTTTGATAGGTCTGCCCAAAAATACTGCGCAAACACTGTTCAATGTAGTTTTGATGGTTGTAACATGTTACAACAACAGATATTAAATCTTTCATATACCTTCCTTGTAAATAACTCTATTAATTTGAGTTGGCATCTTGACTCTTCATATATGCTTTGTTTATCAGATTAGCCACCCACTTAGGCCAGAAAAGCTGATACATGAACAAATCTTCTTTGGTCCTAGTATTATCTGAAATAGTCTTGGTTGTTTCCGACTCTCCATGAATCCGGTGGCACATGAGTTTCTCAGAAATATAAGCAAATCGCCCCTTATAATCACTAATCTTGTACCAAGCATACCAATCCAGACTCACGCGCATTTCCTCATCAAATCGAAAATCCCTTAATGCCTCTAAATTGTAAGTCACAGCCGGACAGGAAATGGGATTGCCAAAAGCTAGAACCCGATTTCTCCAAAAACGACTGGATGGCATTAGGTTCAAGGTTTTAAGCATGAGAGTCTTGATTTTCAAATTAGTATTAGCTGGAATCTTGACTCCATTTTTCTCTTCAAAATAGTCTGTATAAGCAATGAGAATGTCTTTAGACTGCTCTATTTTTTGCATCACTGCTTCTAGATAAGTAGGTTCATAATAGTCGTCTTGGTGGGCAATGGTAGCATAAGAAGTCTCAGCAAAAGAGAGTGCATTATTCCAGTCCTTACCGATACCGCCGCCTTCTTTCGTATAAAAAGGAATTTGATACTTCTGGCAAAGCTGCTTGATTGAATCCAGCGGTGTTGAACTATAACAGATAATCTTTGATGACAAGGTTTGATCTTGCAGAGACAGGATGCAAGCTTCTAAGAATTCACTTTCGCCATAGGCACAAATCACCCAAGTATGGTTATTTTTCATCTTTTTCACTCTCTAACTTAGATATTTTTTGCTTCATAATGGACAGTTCTTGCACCAACTGCTTGATTTGTTCCTTTTGCTTGGAAATGGAAATAGTATGTAAAAAAACAATAACCAGCAAGAAAAAAATGGCCAAGGACATCACAAAGTTTGATGTCAGCTCAAAGCCCAACAATTTGGCAATAGAAACTGGAATCCGATCAAAAACAGAGATAATAATCAGCACGAAGCCAATAACAATCCACATAAAGGCTTGCTCAAACAAAATATTATTTTGATTGATATTCCGAAAGACAAAATACAGGAATAGAACTGAAGCCACTAGCATAACAATAGACAAAATGGACATTATTCACTCTCTTTCATAAAAGCAGCAATCAAGATTGAAGAGCAAACTTCAATCATATAGCGAATGGACTTAATCGGAGTAATCGATGAGACTCCTCCTGCACGTTCAAACATATTGGCTGGTGCTTCCACCACTTTATATTTCCGCTTCAAGATATGGACGATTGATTCTGGTTCAGGGTACTTGATAGGATAGCGCGCAGCGAATTGTCGAATAATGTCTCGATTGGCCAAACGATAGCCTGATGTGGTATCCAGAATCCTTTTACCAGTTGTTAATTTAATAAAGGCTGAGATAATAGTAATGCCAAATCGCCGCATAAAAGTCGTCTGAAATTCTGAAGACTTGTCACCGATAAAACGAGAACCAACAACCAAATCCGCCTGCTGACGACGAATAGGCTCCAGCAAAGCATCCAGCGACTCAATATCATGTTGACCATCTCCATCAAACTGTACGGCCACATCATAATTATTCTCAAGAGCATACTTATAGCCGGTCTGAACAGCTCCTCCAATCCCTAAATTCATAACCAAATGAATAGCATTCAGATGATGGTTGTCCAAAATCTCCTTGGTTCTGTCAACAGAGCCATCATTGATGACTACGTAGTCTAAGTCAAAATCAACTTTCTTCCGATATTCTACAATGCTCATAACCGTATTTAAAATACTTTCTTCCTCATTATAAGCAGGAATTATCATTAAAACTTTCAATTATCCTTCTTCCCTTTACAATAAATTTTAGCAAATAATGGAACTAACCTTAACTTTTCTAAACTCAAAAAAACAATTAGAGAAATTTTAGTCTGAAATCTTTCGCCCTGAACCTTCTTAGACAAGGGAGAGATCGTACTGATGAGTTTATTCTCTTTTAACCATTCCTTAATCCTAATATACTGATGAATAAACTCCTGATTGGATGAGGTTCTCCCAGAAAAAAGCAAATACCAAACATAATATCTTTTCAAGTAATATACTTCTAGCTCAGATGGCTTACCCAGCTCTAATATTTTTGAAAAAAGAACTAAAATATCAATTTTAGGAGAGAAACATCTCTGAGAAGTGTTAGAAATACTCTGACTATTGTAATACCAATTATATCCTTTATAATCTAACAAACCTATTTTGTATGTTGCCTTATAGGCAGCTAGGTTAAAAATGATATCTTCTCCTATACCATAGTCAAAAAATTCTAGATTGTTCGTTTTCAAGAACTCCGTTCGGTAAATTTTGGCCCAAGGAGCCATTATAATATACTTGGACCATTCTGACTGCTGTATATCCTGGCTAAAGATAATTTGGTTATCCTGATTGACACGTTTGTAGCCACCAATAACTAAGTCTAGCCTTTTCTCATGAATAGCCTGATAAAAAGTTTCAATGTAATCACTATCAACAAAATCATCATTATCCATGAACATAGTATATTCTCCCTCAGCTAGAAGAATCCCCTTATTTCTAGTTACTGCAACTCCTTCATTTTGTTTGTCAATTACTCTTACAAAACTATACTTCAATTCATATTCTTTTAAAATATTTAAAGAGTTATCTTTCGAACCATCGTTGAGAAGAATAATTTCAAAATTCTTAAATGATTGATTCAAAAGAGAATCTACACAGCGTTTAATCCCGTCTTGTGCATTATAAACTGGAATAATAACTGAAATAGCTGGTTTAGACATATTTTTCCTTTCATAACTAATCCACTCTATTTATAAAACTTCAATAAAACAGGAAATAGTTTTATTGAAAATTTTATCCCAAATAAATTGGCTAATAGGCCTGTTAATTCAAATACGCGGTTCTCTATATACTTTGCATACTTTAGCAAATACTTATACTGATAAAGCAACTCTTTAATTTTAAAATTATCAATGTATTGATTTACATAATACACCTGTTAAAACTTACGTTACAAACACATCATTAATGTAAATATGATATTCATAGAATCCTATTTCTTTTTTCCTGATTTTTAGCAATACCATAGATAATCAGACTTGTTGCACAAAAAACACACATGGAAATTAAAAAGGAATTAGCAGCTCCCATCAATTTTTGGTCGCGGATAAATGGTAAAGTAATAAATTTTGAAACAGCAAATGTCAGTAAATAGGCTATCATCAGATAATGCTGTTTTCTAAAGATGGTCATAATGATATCAACTACTAAGGCTAAAACATTTAAAATACCACCTACTAACAATATTGTAAAGGGCAGCTTATATTCTTGTAACTGAATACCATAAACAGCACCTAACACTTCTGTACCAATCAAATAACCTAAGCCAACAATAATAAAACCCAAAACAAGCATAACCAAAAACAGTAGGCGAACTTGTTTGAAAAAAAGTAGTTCCTTCTTCTCATTCCAATAAATTGAAAGCTGTGTAGTCAACGGTCTAAGGACGAAGAATAAAAGGGATAGGACAAAGACAGGCATAAATAAAATGTTAAAGTCCCTTTGCATACCTGACACCAGAACTCCGCTTGTTAACAAGCGGTCAATGACAATTTTAGGCTCATTATAGATATAAGCAAGTAAAAATCCATTTAAAAACAAAGGAAAACTGTTTTTTAAAATAGAGAAGACATTGCTTTTATCCTTAAATAGCAAGGGAGTAAGACATTCATTCCGAAAATGACGTCTATAGTAAGTGATATCTAAGAGCGATGTTAAAACGAGATTTACTAAACCAATAATCAAACTAGCAAAAAGTAAAGATTTTGTGAGTAGCAGAACAACTGCAAAAACGAGCATACAAAGCCAGCTTCTGTGAAACTGAATTTTTCCAGCTAGATCTGACCTGTTCTTTTGCTGGAAAAAGCCTTGGATGACATCCGAATAAGCATCTATAGCTCGGTAAAAAACCAACAGAGAAATAATAGCCGATTTGTAGATGTCATAGCCTTGCCAGCATACATAAAATAGGGAAGTAAGCAGCATCAAAAAGACTGTAAAAATCCTAGTATTGTGGTATGAAGCGAAACTATACGTTTCCTTTACATCTGTAGACTGCAGATTTCTAATCTGAAAATATCCCAACACATAGAACTGCTGTCCTAAAGCAAATGCGATACTAAATATATCAGAATCTTGCGAGCTTAATAATCTTGAAGCTAGTAGTAGTAGAAAAAAGGAGATAAATGAAGCTGAAATAGTCCCTAACATATTCCATATATAATTGCTCTTAACTGACGGTAGTGAAATTTCTGATTTCTGGGACATTCTATCTTCTCCAATTACGTTCTAGTTCTTATTATACTATACTTTCCATGAAATGTGAAAAGCCACTATTAAATAGCCATCAAAAAAGGACTCAAAGGTCCTTTTGATAAATATCAGTGTTTTTTATCCTGCTTGTAAAACTCTTTCAAAGCATCCTGCCAAGTTGGAATGACAAAGCCTGTAGCCTTGGCCTTGGCCAGACTCATAGTTGAGTTGAAAGGTCGCTTAGCCTTAGCTGGGAACTTGCTAGAATCAACTGGCTGGACTTCCACATCCGTATCTTTGAGAATTTCCACTGCAAAGTCATACCAAGTTGTGTCCTCTGATGCATCATTAGACAGATGGTAATAACCAAATTCCTTTTGATTTTCAGCCAGATAGGTCATAAATTCAGCTAGCGTACGAGTCCAAGTCGGACGGCCATGCTGGTCATTGACTACAGTCAGAGTTTTGTGCGTCTTAGCAAGATTTTGCATGGTAAAGACAAAGTTTTTACCGTAGTTCCCAAAGACCCAGGCAGTACGGATAATGTAGAAACGGCTGGAATATTTCTCAACTAGCTCCTCACCCATGCGCTTGGTACGGCCATACTCGGTCTGTGGATCTGGTCGATCGTCTACTTCCCATTCCTCTCCGACAGGCTTTTGTCCATCAAAGACATAGTCTGTTGAGATGTAGACCATGGTCGCCCCATGTGCTTCTGCTGCTTTTGCCACATTTTCGGTACCAGTCACGTTGATGGCATAGTCCAGCTCTTTACCTTCATCTTCAGCTGCATCAACTGCAGTATAGGCTGCGCAGTGATAGACCAAGCTTGGCTTGACTTCCGCAAAGACCTTGTCCACCATTTGGGAATTGGTAATATCCATTTCTGCCACATCAACAGCAACATACTCCTCATTGCGCTCATCCAAAAGATAGCGGAGCTCTGTTCCCAGCTGTCCATTCGCGCCTGTAATTAAAATCATCTTCTTTTTCTCCTATAAAAATATTCAACGGATTCATTATATCAAAAAAAGCAGGAAAAATCTGCTTTAAACCAAAATTAATCAGTACTTTCAATCCCTTCAATTTCGAAATAAGCTGCCATCCACTGGTTAAACCAATCATCTTTAGATGGACCTAAATTCGCTGTACCTTTATAAGCATTGAAAAGGGTTCTTGGTTCTGTATAACGCCTCAAGGTGACAAACTCTTGACCTTTTTCTTTTGCCAAGCGTACTTCCTCGTACTGCTCCTTAACAACTAAGTAAGTATCGTGAACATCACTAAGAGCGTTACTGTAAGACATCCCAAATTTAATAACAACAGGCAAAAGAGCATACACCGCAATCCCCCTCACCCACTTTTTCTCTTCAACAAAAATTACTTTGAGGGGGATTAGAAGAGCTAAGATAAGAAGTACACTTGCCCCAAAGAAAATCCGTTCTGGCAATTCATTGCTCACAACCAATGAATAGATACAAGCCAAATGAGCCATTAAAATAAAGCTAATAGCAAGTATTTGCTCTTTTCTTAGATACTGTCTAAACAGAGCATAGACAACGAGTAACAACAGGATGATATATAGAACCCCGTAACGCCCCCAGCTTAGTTGAAAAAGGTTATGAAGTTTGTCATAGAGCCCATCAAAAACAGAAATTGCCCCTGCTCTTTTCCGAGAACCTGGTGATAATAACATTAAGAAAAAACCACCACTAGCAAATACAATTTCTAAAACTCTCTCAATTGGAAATCTATTTTCTATAAACCAATCATAAAGGGAAAACAAACCAACCAACATAATAATTGCTGGGGAGGTATTCTCATTTCCTGCCCCGACAAAAAATGCCAAAGGAATCGTTAAAAGTAGCAAATAAGGGAATCGTTTCTGCTTAAATATCAAGGACAGCCAAACCAAATCTAAGACAGCAGTCCACAAGTAATTTCCCGAACCTGATACCCACAAGACTGTCTTTCCTATCTCTGGCAAGAACCACCATAGAAGTAGAAAAATTACAATGAGATAAAACGACTTGTATCTTATTTTTGAACCAGTAGAAAATCTAGAGCTAAGATGATCTAGCAATAAACATAAAGTTACAAATACTACGGAGTTAATAACATCAAATACAATTTTGTCAAATTGCATAAAAACTTGAACAATCGTATGTCCTGTAAAACGACCATTCCACACTTTCCAATGATTTATTTGAGACAACAATAAATCAAAAATATTTCTAATTGGTTGCTCGTGTCCATCAGGAAAAGGTTGTCTGTACAAAAAATGATAAGTAAAATCATCTGATGTATAGAGGGTAAAACGATTTAACAGGAACACCAAAAAAAATACAGCCACTAATATAAAAATAAAAGTGTATTTATATTTATGGTTATGGTTATCTTTTTGCATTACTCTTCTCCTTAATCACATAAACAGGGCGTTTCTTTGTTTCCATGAAGATTTTGCCGATGTACTTGCCCAATATACCGATGGTCAACAACTGGAAACCTCCGAGAAGGAGGATGACGGTCATGAGGGACGGCCAGCCAGATGTGGGATCACCAAAAACCAAAGTACGGATAATAATCACCGCCATTAGGATAAAGGCTAAAATCCAAGACAGGATACCTCCTAAAAAGGCGATGTTGAGCGGTGCATCAGAGAAATTGACAATGCCTTCCAGAGAATAGTTGAAAAGAGACCAGAAATTCCAAGAGGTCTTGCCAGCCACTCGTTCGACATTTTTGTATTCCAAGTACTCGGTATTGAAGCCAACCCAGGCAAAAATTCCCTTGGAGAAGCGATTGTACTCTGAAACCTCCAGAATGGCCTCTACCATCTGGCGGCGCATCAGTCGGAAGTCACGCGCACCATCTACCATCTCTACCTGACTAATCTTGTTAATCAACTTGTAGAACAAATTGGCGAAAAAGCTTCGGATTGGGGGCTCTCCCTCTCGAGTCGTGCGACGGGTACCCACACAGTCCAGCTCAGGATTCGTGTCCAGAATGGCCTTCATCTCAATCAGGAGCTCGGGCGGATCCTGCAAATCCACATCCATGACCGTCACAAAATCCCCGCTCGCCTCTTGCAAACCAGCATAGAGAGCTGCTTCTTTTCCAAAATTACGAGAAAAGGACAGATAGTGCACGTCTGGACAGCGACTGCTGAGCTCACGCAAAACAGCCAAAGTCCGGTCCGTCGATCCGTCATTGACAAAAATATATTCGAACTGGTCACGGATTTGATATTTCACCGCTTCCATGGCTTCATGAAACAAAGGAATAGACTCTTCTTCATTGAAGCACGGAACAATAACTGAAATTGTCATTTTGATTACCTGCTATTTTTTAATATCTCTCATTATAACAAAAAACTAGGCGAAAACCTAGTTTTATTCTTATTTGCTCTGTCTAGAGGTCTTGAAAATTAGATAGTTTCCAAGGCGATTCTCAAATCCTCTATCAAGTCATCCACATTTTCCAAGCCGATAGAGAGTCGGATTTGATTTGGTGTAATGCCTGCTGCCAGTTGAGCCTCTGGTGACATCTGACCATGGGTCGTTGTAGCTGGATGGACAACCAGAGACTTAGCATCTGCTACATTGGCCAAGTCAGAGAAAATCTCTAGGCTGTCAATAACCTTACGAGCTTCTTTCTCCCCACCTTTGACATTAAAAGTGAAGATAGAGCCCACGCCTTTAGGGAAATATTTTTCTGCCAAAGCGTGGTAAGGACTGTCAGCAAGTTTTGGATAATTGACCTGCTCGACCTTAGGATGCCCTGCTAGGAATTCCACAATCTTCTCAGCATTGGACACATGACGCTCTACACGCAAAGAGAGAGTTTCCAACCCCTGTAGGAAGAGAAAGGCATTGAAGGGTGACATAGCTGCGCCCGTATCGCGCAAGAGCTGCGTCCGCACAGCAGTAACAAAGGCTGCTGTTCCGACATCGCGCGTATAACTGATATCATGATAGCTCGGGTCTGGATCCACAAACTGCGGAAACTTGCCAGAAGCTTCCCAGTCGAAACGACCGCTGTCCACAATCACACCACCAATGCTGGTTCCGTGACCGCCGATAAACTTAGTCGCAGAATGTACTGCGATGTCCACTCCATGAGAAAAGACATTGATCAGATATGGTGTAGCAAAGGTATTGTCGGAAATTAGTGGAATTTTATGAGCATGAACTAGCTCTGCCAAAGCATCAAAGTCAGGAATATTAATCAAAGGATTGCCCAAGCTTTCAATCAGAACTAGCTTGGTATTGTCCTGAATGGCTGCTTCTACTTCAGCTAGATTTTCAATATCCACAAAAGTCGTGGTAATGCCATAGCGAGGCAGAGTTTCCTTGAGCAGATTAAAGGTACCGCCATAGATGGTAGAAGCTGCTACTACATGGTCGCCAGCATGCGCCAAAGCTAGAACGGTATAGGTAAGGGCCGCCATACCAGAAGCTGTTGCTAGAGCTCCGACTCCACCTTCCAAAGCCGCAATCCGCTCCTCAAAAGCAGACAGGGTCGGATTGGTAATCCGAGTGTAGATATTGCCCGGTTTGCGTAGGGCAAAAAGATCTTCTCCCTCCTGAGTATCGTCAAACACATAGGACGTTGTCTGGTAAATTGGCAGAGCCCGCGACTTAGTTGTCGGGTCAACTGTCTGTCCGGCATGAAGCTGCAGGGTTTCAAATTTGAATTCACGTGTCATAAGGTCACCTCACTATAGTTATGTGATAAGTCTACCATTAAACGTCCCGCTTGACTAATAGAATTTCCTTATCAAAAGAAATAAAGAGAAGCTATATCTTATAGCTTCTCAGATATAATCTCAAAAGTCGCTTGATTGCTGGGCCAATACAACTGCGACGAAACTTTGTCTAAAGCTACCCACTGAGCTCCCACATGCTCATCAGAAATCTGGATTGCCTTCTGTTCAGTTAGAACTAGAAAGAGATTTTTGTGGATGGACAGATTTTCATCAATCTTTACCGTAAAATCTCCAAGACCCGTCAGGTTTGAACAAGCTAAGACCAAGCCGGTCTCTTCTTTTATCTCACGAAGACAGGCTTCTTCTGGACTCTCACCACTCTCAATCCCACCAGTAATGGGCTGGCAAAAGGAAACTGTCTCATCCTCAACTTTCAAGAGCAAGATTTCCCTATCCTCTGGATGATAAATCCAGGCTTCAATCGACTGCCTCATCATGATTTTTTCTCAATCGGTGCTATGCTGGCCAGCACTTTCTTCAGACCAACTTCTGGGAAATTAATCTTGAGCTCTTGACTGTTTCCGCTACCAGAGACTGCCAGAACAGTCCCATCGCCCCATTTCTTGTGGTGGGCAATATCTCCAATAGCCCAAGCAACTTCCGGCTTAGATAGCTGGTTCTGACCGCTCTTGCCAAAAGGCAGGCTGCCTGTAGAAATCGAACTTGGTGCTGCCTGACGTTTCCGCTCTTGTAGAGCCTGGGCCAGACTCATGCCCTGACCGAATTTGCTAGTATCGCTGTTGGTATAACTAACCTTAAAGGAGCTGTTGGCTGGTCGAGCCAGTCCCTGATAGTTTAGCAAGTCTGAACTGATTTCTCTCAAGAAGCGAGTCGGCTGATTGTAGTTGGTACGACCATAAAGCAGACGGGAATTGGCATTGGTCAGATAGAGAATTTTTTCTGCTCGGGTGATACCGACATAGGCCAGACGGCGCTCCTCTTCCAGCTCATCCTCATCTTCAGATGCTCGGCTCAGAGGGAAGACATTTTCCTCCATACCGACTAGAAAGACAACTGGAAACTCTAGTCCCTTGGCCGCGTGGAGGGTCATCAAAGTCACTTCAGAACTCTCCATGTCTCCATCATCTGTGTCCGCAATCAAGGCTAAGTCATTGAGAAAACGGCTGAGCTTATCAAGGCCAGACTCATCACTAGGATTGTCTGGATTTTCGTCAAAATTCTTGGTTACAGACAGGAATTCTTCGATATTTTCAATCCGTGCTTGGCTTTCCAAGGTTGCCTGAGCTGCCAAGGCGACTGAGTAACCTGTCTTTTTCAGAACAAGCTCGACTAGCTCAGTCACACTATAGTCATCCAAACGATCCCGCAAGTCGAGTATCAGATTGGCAAACTCATAAACTGCCTGAGCCGCCTTGCCCTTGACTGGTGACAACATGATATTAGCTGACGCCTCCAGCAAAGAGATTTCTTGACTAGCCGCAAAATCCCGAATCTTCTCTACCGTTCCCGGTCCGACACCACGTTTGGGCTCATTGACCACGCGCTCGTAGCTGATATTGTCACTAGGATTGGCGATGAGATTAAGGTAAGAAATAACATCGCGGATTTCTTTACGGCTATAGAACTTGGTGCCCCCAACCATGGTATAGGGGATATTAGCCTTAAGCAGGGCTTCTTCCACCGTCCGTGACTGGGCATTGGTCCGGTAAAGGACCGCAAAATCCTTATGACTGTAGCCTTCTCGGCTCAGCTGATCAATAGTCCGAGCGACAAAAAGAGCCTCGTCCTGCTCGTCATTAGCCCGATAGTAGACAATTTCCTCACCGTCTTCGTTTTGAGTCCAGAGATTTTTAGGACGACGGTTGCGGTTGTTTCGGATGACTTCATTAGCTGCCTGAAGAATGGTCTTAGTCGAGCGATAGTTTTCCTCAAGTAGGACTACCTTAGCTTCTGGATAATCCTTTTCGAAGTCTAGGATATTCTGCATATCGGCTCCCCGCCAGCCATAGATAGACTGGTCAGCATCTCCGACCACACAGATATTCTTAAAGCGAGAAGCTAAGAGCTTGACAAGCTGGTACTGGGCGTGGTTGGTATCTTGATACTCGTCCACATGGATGTACTGGTAACGTTGCTGGTAGTAGGTCAGGACGTCAGGATTTTGATCAAAAAGTCGCAAAGTCAGCATGATCAAATCGTCAAAATCCATAGCTTCAGACTGGCGCAATTCCTTTTGATAGGCCGTGTAGCACTTGGCTACAATCTCTGTGTACATATCACCAGCCATTTTTGCATAGGCCACCTCATCAATCAGGTCGTTCTTTGCATTGGAAATGGTCCCCAGAATGGCGCGCTCATTCCACTTTTTAGGATCCAGATTGAGTTTTTTGAGAATCCGTTTCATCAGAGTCCGCTGCTCGCCTGGATCAACAATGGTGAAGTTGCGATTGTAGCCGATATGATCTGCTTCTCGCCGCAAAATGCGTACACACATGGAGTGGAAGGTAGCGATTAAGCAATCTTGAGTGGCTGGATTAAGTGTAGCTGCTCGTTCTTTCATCTCCCGCGCCGCCTTATTGGTAAAGGTAATGGCTAGGATATTCCAAGGATTGACCATCTTTTCATCAATCAAATAGGCGATGCGGTGGGTCAGGACTCGAGTTTTTCCTGAACCAGCCCCCGCCATGATCAACAAGGGGCCTTCTGTCGTCTGGACTGCTTCGGCTTGACGGTCATTCATACCGTTTAATAAGGGATTCATCTTCTATCCTTTCAATATAACATCAAACTGAAAATTAATGCTTCCATTATATCAAAATTCGAGCGAATTTGTTATCGAAAAGGCAACTACCTCATTTGAAATCCAAGTGTGAAAAAGTTATAATAATAGTTTAGAAAGGGGCAACCATGAACAATCATCCAAGCGATAATCTCAAACTTGCCGAACGAGGCGCCCTCCTAGCAATTGCTACCTACATTGGCCTATCCGTTACAAAAATCATTGCAGGTGCAGCACTGACATCCTCCAGTTTGACGGCGGATGGTTTCAACAACGTCTCCGATATCGTTGCCAATCTAGCAGTCCTAATCGGCCTGCGCATGGCACGAAAACCAGCGGATAAGGATCACCGCTTCGGCCATTGGAAGATTGAAGATCTGGCCAGTCTGATTACCTCTTTCATCATGTTTTTTGTCGGCTTCAATGTCCTCATTGATACGGCTCAAAAAATCATTAACAAGGAAGAAACCTTGATTGATCCTGTGGGTGCTGTCGTCGGAATTGTATCGGCCATCATCATGTTTGGTGTCTATCTTTACAATAAAAATCTAGCTAAAAGAGTAAAATCCAAAGCTCTGGATGCGGCCGCCAAGGACAATCTCTCGGATGCTATCACTTCTCTGGGCACTTCTGTTGCCATTATTGCCAGCTCCCTGAAATTCCCTATCGTTGATAAGCTAGCAGCCATCGTTATTACGTTTTTCATTCTAAAAACAGCCTATGATATCTTTATAGAGTCCTCTTTCAGCCTGTCAGATGGCTTTGATCAGGACCTTTTAGACGATTACAAGCGCGCTATCCTGGAAATCCCTAAAATCACACGCGTCAAGTCCCAGCGTGGTCGGACCTATGGTAGCAATATCTATCTGGATATTATACTGGAAATGAATCCCGACCTCTCTGTCTTTGAAAGTCACGAAATTGCTGACCAGGTGGAGGATATGCTCAAGGAAAACTTTAGCGTCTTCGACATTGATATTCATATTGAGCCAGCTCCGATTCCTGAAGATGAGATTTTGGATAATGTTTATCAAAAGCTCCTGATGCGTGAGCAATTAGTCGACCAAGGTAGTCAATTGGAGGCACTTCTTTCCTCTGATTTTGTCTACATTTCCCAAGATGGTCGCCAGCTAAACAAAGAGGAATTTCAACTAGAGAGAGCCCAAACTTCTCCCATCAAAAATTTAGAAATTACATCCGTCAGCCAAAAGACCAAGCTGATTCGCTATCAAATCGGGGATGTCATCCATACTAGCCTCTGGCGCCGCCACGAAGTCTGGCAAAATATCTTCCACCAAGAAACAAGAAAAAACAACTAGTTTTCTGCTAGTTGTTTTTATATGCTTTCACTTGGTCTGTCGCAATATCCTCGCCAAACCACTTTTCAGCGATTTTCTGAAATTTCCCTTCTTGGTATAATTTCCCGAAAGCAGCATTTACTTTTTCAACTAAAGTACGGTCCGCCTTTCTAGCCCCGACCGCAAAGTCCTCGCTCTCAAATCCAACGGAAAAGACTGAATATTGATCTAAAATTCCTTCTTCTGTCAGATAATAATTAGCATAAACGCGGTCAATCAAGAGACCATCAATCCGGTCGTTTTGCAAGTCAATCAACGCCTCGTTAAAGCTCTGATACTGAGTAGCTGCATGATTTTTGACAATGGTTTTCAAAATTTCAGGATTGCTTTCAAAAGCTATGTAGCCAGAAGATCCTGCTTGGGCACCCAATACTTTTCCTGCCATATCACTGGCCTGTGAGATATGAGAGGACTTTTTGCTGACCAAAACCTGCTCATTTTTCATATAAGGAATGGTAAATTTCACCTTTTCCATTCTCTCATCCGTTGCGGAATAGCCATTCCAAATGAGGTCTATCGTGCCGTTGGTCAACTCTGTTTCTTTCATATCCCAATCAATCGGCTGCCATTTCACCTCAATCCCATATTCCTTAAAAACAGCATTGGCCAAATCAATGTCAACCCCTGCATAAGTGCCATCTTTTTGCTCAAATCCCATAGGGACAAAGGTATTATCAAAGCCGATTGTAATCTGTTTTTTTTCCTCATACTTGCTCCAGTTATCCAAGCTGGGATCACTAACATTGGAACTACAAGCACCGAGCAGAAAAGTTAGGAGCAAGGTCAAACAGGCCAAAAGAATATTCTTTAGTTTCATCTGGGCCCCCTTATTTTGGTGTGACTTTGAGAATAGAATCCGCAATGTTTTCCGCAAACTGCAAATCATGTGTGACTACAATCTGTGTCATCCCCATTTCCCGATTTTGGAGGATGAGTTTTTCTACTTCCAAGCGTAAGGCAGGGTCCAAGGCAGAAGTCGGCTCATCATAGCCTATAATTTCTGGGTTGATCATCATAGCACGAGCCAAAGCAACCCGCTGTTTTTGCCCGCCTGACAGCGAATAAGGATAGGCCTTGGCATGCTCGGACAAGCCTAAGCGGGCCAATAAGGCCTGCGCCTTCTCTTCAGCTTCTTCTTTGGAAATGTTCATTGTATATATTGGTGATAAGGTCAAGTTTTCCAAGACAGATAAATGAGGAAAGAGCTGAAAATCTTGAAAGACGAAGCCTAGAAGATTGCGCTTTTCAAGCTCTGCGACATCCAAAATCTCTCCATTATAAATCACTTGTCCCGAATCAATTGTCTCCAAACCTGCCAACATACGCAGAAGGGTCGTCTTCCCCCCGCCCGAAGGTCCAACAATGGCCAACACTTGCTTTTCAGGCACAATCAAATTAAAATCCTTTAGAATCTGCTTATCACCAAATTTTTTACTAATATTTCGTAATTCTAACATAATAGCACCTACTTATAATAACTAAATTTCTTTTCGACCTGCTTGGCAATCAAGGTGGCCAAACCGATTAAGAGCAAGTAAATCAAGCCTGAAACAAACATCGGTGCCAGACTGGCATCTCGGTTGGCCGCTGTACGACTGGCCAAAATTAAGTCTGAAATGCCTAAAGCATAAACCAAAGAGGTGTCTTTCACCAAAGTCATAACTTCATTAAAGACACTAGGTAGCACAATTTTTACGACTTGTGGCAAAATAATCAGGCGAACCGTCTGAACAGGTGTAAATTTCAAAACTTTCGCAGCTTCATACTGTCCAGTCGGAATAGAAGAAATTCCTCCGCGGAAGATCTCCGCAAAATAAGCCGCATAGTTTAATGTAAAGGCAATAATCGCTGCAGGAATCCGATCCAGCCGAATGCCTATACTTGGCAACACATAGTAAATAAAGATTAACTGCAATAAAAGCGGCGTCCCGCGCATAATCCAAATGTAAATATGAAGCAGCCATTGCAGAGGCTTCAAGCGAATTTGCATTGAAAATGCCAGCATAATTCCCAAAGGAATCGAAAAAACCAATACCAAAGCAAACACCTGCAAGGTAGTTGCTGCTCCACTTAGAAGACTGGGTAAAATTTCCAAAATATAGCTCATTCTCTTCCTCCTAAATAAATATTATACCATTATAGCAGAATATCAAGGAAATACAAGCAGATATTACAAAAAAGTTATAGCACAAAAATCGAAGTCGAATAAAATTTAAATCCGACCCTCTTTTCAAGAATCGGATTTATTTGACTATGGGGAGCTTCGTGTCGTTTTGGAACCATTCGAAACAACACAGCTCTAAAACACCAATTTCTTTCTGCAAGTTTTTCGGATATTTTTTCCCAAAGCATAGCCGTTTTCTCCTTATCTAGCTTTATTTTTATGCTTTTTATTCTTATATGTGCTATTACACTATATATTGTGTATATTGTAGATTTTTCTCCTTTTTTACACAATATATTGACAAATATTGTTCTTTGGCATATAATATATTTTGACTAGGACCTCTCACCGTTTTAGTCAAAATTTCAACAGAAAGGAGATGAGTCTATGGACACTAATCAAATTTTGATAACTTTTTTAACTTCATGCGTTCCTGCGTTTCTTGTTTATCTCGCAAATAAATATCAAACTGATTCCAAAATAAGAGAATTAAAGGCACAATCTGAAAGCGAATTACAGAGACTTGAAAAAGAGCATGAATTAAAACTGGATGCTTTAAAACAAAGCCAGCAAGTAGATATCACTTCAAAATTCCTTACAGGCGAAGTTGATTTCCAGAATATTGCTAGAGCTATTGATGGCATCACGGAGCTTCAAAAAGCCGTAGATAAGTTACCAAAATAATTTAATGAAAGCGGGGTGCTTACTCTGCTTTTTTAAAATTTTCAAAATCATTGAAAGTCCACAGACTAATCCAGCTAAATACCCTCGCCCATAGTCCGTCCTTAAGAATTTTAATAATTCAATTGCTTCTTCTTCAGTCATATTCTTCACCTCCTTTCAAATATGGTATAATCGAAATCAAATGATTGGAGAAAAATTATGATAATTCGAGCACAAATAAACTCTTCTGTTTCTAGACCTGTAACCGTTGAAGATATCTGTCCAAATTGTAAAAAACCCACCAATCCAGATCTTGTGAACTCTTCTTATTTTTTTCTTAGAGAAGATGAAACAAGCTTGGTATTAACACTTAGATGCTTAGGTTGTAAGCACTTCTGGACAGAGGAGTTTATAGCTACAAGATATTCAATCGATCACTACACCGAGAAATACGAAATCGAGCATATAAAAGTAATTCCTAATCTTCCTAGCGATATACCTATATCTGACGATGTAGAAATAGTTTCTCCAATTGGTAAGCAAATCTATGTCCAAGCACTGAAAGCTGAACATGAACAACTAGACCACATTGCAGGCATCGGATATCGAAAGGCACTTGAGTTTTTTGTTAAAGATTTCTCTATTGTTACGAATCCTGATGATGAAGAAAAAATCACTAAAATGTCATTAAAGCAAGTTATTGAAAAATATATCAAGGATGAAGATCTTAAAACATTTGCACTAGCATCTGCTTATATCGGTAATGACGAAGGTCATTACTATAGAAATAATCCTGATAAAGATTTTAAAGACCTAAAGAACTACCTGCACGGAGTTATTCACTACATGGAAATGAAACTCAATTTTCTTGATGCTCAAGAACTTGTGAATCGTTCAAAGAAATCTTAAAATCTAGTTCATCCAACTTCTCAGCAATATATGTCACGGTCCTCAATATTTCATTGAGGGCTGTTCTTTCTAGTTCGTTCATTTCCCTACTCCTTTCTCTTTTTTGCTCTTGGTTTTTTGTTATTTCCTTAAGCTTGATTTAATTATAATATGATTTTTTCGTATTGTTAATGGTTTTTATCAAAAAATAGGATTTTTTCGTATTTTTGATTGTCTATCAATAAAAAATGATATATAATAGAATTATAAAAAATACGAGGTAATCGTAAATGGATGAAAAAAAACGAATGAAAATTATTGCTGAAAATATTACACACTTTAGAAAACAACGTGGTGTTACCCAAAAAGAGTTGGCTAAAGAAGTTGGAATTACAGCAAGTACTATGACAGACTATATGAAGTTAAGAAGCGCTCCTTCATTTGGTGTTATCCAAAAACTAGCTGATTATTTCGGTGTTAAAAAATCAGATATAGATACCACTTTCAAAGAAGAAGCCTCCTCCCTCCCAGACGCTCCAGATTCGCTCGCGCAGCAGATAATGGACAAAGTAGTACAATTAACCACCCCAAATAAAAGAATCGTTCTACGAACCTCTGAGGAGCTTTGGGAGAGTCAAAAAGCAGGCAGCAAAACTTATAGACAGACAAACGAAGTATCGGAAGTCATTCAGCTTTATAGTTACGACTACTACGACCACCCAGCTTCTGCAGGTACAGGGCAGTATTTGAACGATGTACGAGTGGAACAGATTGAGCTGCCAGTAGATATCGATGCTGACTTTGTTATCCCGATTAAAGGTGATTCCATGGAACCTGACTATCACGATGGTGACCTAGTATTTATTCAGACCAGCGTAGATTTGAATAACGGCGTTATAGGCGTATTCAACTATAACGGCGATGCCTATATCAAGCAGCTTGTCATCGACAAAGACCAAGCTTACTTACACAGTTTAAATCCAGCCTATAAAGACATGCCGATCACACCAGAAACAGACTTCCGAATTATCGGCGAAGTCGTGGATTTGTATAGAGAGAAATAAGAATATTATTTTTTAAAATATTAAAGATTTTATTTAAAAAATAAAAAACAGTTGACTTTTTTAAAAAAAACATTTAGAATGAATTTATTAGAGAAAAAGCGTCGGGATCTCTACGGGGACCGATACGGGAAAACTCCTTCATTCTAAATAGAATGGGGGAGTTTTTTTGAAGCCATTTAAAACAATCGAGGAACAAATCGCAACACTAAAAAGCAGAGGGTTATCCCTTACAGATGAATCTAAAGCAGCTAAGTACCTGCTAAGTAACAATTACTACAATATTATCAATGGATACAGTAAGTTTTTTCAACACCCTGGTACTGACATTTATATTGACGGTGTCACATTTGACGAAGTTTCAAGTCTCTATACATTTGACAAAGATGTAAAACGAGCCATTTTACAAGCTATTCTTGAAGCTGAACACCATATCAAGTCAATTACTGCTCACAGATTCGCCGAAGCCTATCCTGGTCAAAAATACGCCTATCTAAACACCAATTCTTATGCAGATAATAAAATATTAGACGTGGGATTTATTGTATCAAAGCTATCCAAAATCATAAACACAAACAAGCGATACAGAGGAAATTCAATTCACCACTACGCACATACTCATTCAGATGTCCCAATCTGGGTACTAACTGATTATCTAGAGTTTGGAGATTTACGCACGATTGTTGAAAACCTACCGAATTCACTCCAAAATGAAATCGCACGGGATTTAGTAAGTTTTATAAGCACAAACGTACCTAACTTTAACGATGTTTTCCCACCAGAAACCTTGATATCTTTTCTAAAAAATATTAACGAGGTACGAAACAAATGCGCTCACAATAATCGCTTATTAAACTTCAGATGTCGTTCCAATAGTACGTTTTGGGAAACGATTCATAACGAAGAGATCTTGATGGGAGATGACAGTAGAAAAACTGTATATTCAACAATTATTAGCCTTCAATGCTTTATCAGTAGAGCAGAATTCAACATTTTGTGGAATTCTCTTAGAAAGAAAGTTATCAAACTAGAGAAAAAGCTGCCTTCTATAGACATCAATGTAATCAACCAGTCTTTAGGATTTCCTGATGACTGGCACCGTAATGAACCAAGAGTATAAATTAAAACCAGCTATTTCCAAAATGGAAATAATTCAAACAAAAAAGCCCCACGCTCTCAAACTTCGGCGAGTCTGAGCGTGGGGAAAGCTAGTATAGTAAAAGGCATTAAAAAGCCTCTTTTACTATACCTATTTTATCAAAAAATGAGGTGAAAAACAAGATGGCATACTTTAGAAAAAGAGAAAATGGCTGGGAATATCGCATCTCTTATAAAACCCCTGACGGAAAGTACAAGCAAAAATCAAAATCGGGTTTTAAAGACCAAAGCCTTGGCCAATCAAGCAGCTATAGAGGCTGAGAGAGCTCTACAAAACGATATTTATATTGATGATAAGATAACTCTTTTAGATTACTTTAAAAAATGGTCAGAGATACACAAAAAGCCAAATGTTTCAGCTATAACCTGGAAAAGTTATGAGAACACCTACAAAAAGATTAAATTATATTTTAAAGATACAAGACTAAATAAAATAACAAGCAGCATGTATCAAGAAATCATCAACAGATATGCTCAGACACACGCTCAGGAAACCGTAGAAAAATTTAACGTTCATGTCAAGGCAGCAGTTTCTATGGCGGTTTACGAAGGGCTGATTCCTAGAAATTTCTGCACATTCTCAAAAGTCAACTCTCAAAACAAAGGAATTGCAACAGAAACTAAATTTCTTGAGGCTGAGGAGTACCTTAAACTACTTGAGATTACTAGCCAAAAAATAGAATACCAATCCTACTTTATTCTTTATATCATTGCTGTGACTGGAGTTCGATTTGGTGAATGCCTTGGATTTACTTGGGACGATATAGACAAGCAAGCAAAGACCATATCTGTCAATAAAACATGGGATTATCATAATAATACTGGCTTCAAACCCACTAAAACCAAAAGCAGCATCCGAAAAATCCCGCTCGATCAACACACACTATTCTTGCTAGAAAAGTACAAAAAAAATTACTGAGAAAAAAAATGATGAAAATCGCATTTTCTCAAAAATATCTAATAACGGAGTCAATAAGACTCTGAGAAAGATTGTAGGCAGAAATGTCCATGCTCATTCTCTCAGACACACATACGCTTCCTACCTCATTTCTAAGGAAGTAGACCTTATTTCCATTTCCAAAGTTTTGGGCCATGAAAATCTAACAATTACACTGGAAGTCTATACCCATCGTTTAGAACAACAAGAAGAAAAAAATCATAATCGAATAAGAAATATTTTCGAAACTTTTAGGGTGGATTTAGGGCAAATATAACAAAAACCCTTGTTAATCAAGGGTTTTAAGTATTGTTTAATGTCCCCTGCCGGAATCGAACCAGCAACTACTCCTTAGGAGGGAGTTGTTATATCCATTGAACTAAGGGGACTAGAGAAAAACTCTGCCAAGTGACAGAGTCATTTCTGATATTAACGACGGATTTCTTTGATACGCGCTGCCTTACCTTGCAATGCACGAAGGTAGTACAATTTAGCACGACGAACTTTACCGTAACGAACGACTTCAATCTTGTCAACACGTGGAGTGTGGATTGGGAAAGTACGTTCAACACCTACACCGTTAGAGATTTTACGAACTGTGTAGTTTTCTGAGATACCAGCACCTTTACGAGCGATAACGACACCTTCAAAGATCTGGATACGTTCGCGAGTTCCTTCGACAACTTTCGCGTGAACGCGAACAGTGTCACCAGGACGGAATGCAGGGATATCTGAGCGAAGTTGACCTTCAGTCAAGCTTTGGATTAATGGATTCATTTTTTCTCCTATCTTACTAATCTTGTAGTTCTAGACAACAGCGGATTAGCCGTTTTTTTAGTGCATCCATTTATGCACAAAGTATATTATATCAAAATTCTAGCAAAAGTAAAGATTTTTAGATAAAAATTCCTAAAAGAATGGCTAAAAATCCTATAAGGTAAGTCAGCATTAAATAGAGGCTAAACTTTTTCTTATCTGAGAACAGCTCTGCTAATTCCGCATTAAAAGTGGAAAGAGTTGTTAAACCGCCACAGAAGCCTGTTGCCAATATGCTATACAGCTGTTTATTTTGGATATGATTATAAACATATCCAATCACAAAGGCTCCCAGTACATTAGCCATCAAGGTGCCTATTGGCAAAGACGCTCTGCTATTAATCTTAGAAAAAAAGTAACGGACAAGAGCTCCTAGACCGCAAGCAATGAGCAAAAACCAAATCATGCGGTCACCTTCCTTCCAGCCCATAAGGCAATGCAAAGGCTGCCGCCGATACTCAAGGCAAGATATACGATCAATTCTGGATAATGGCCTAAATCCAGCAATTTGAGCGAATCTAATAGAAGACCTGAAAAAGTTGTCAAGCCGCCACAAAATCCCGTCGACAAAGCCAATAATAAACGCTTGGAAACTTGCTTGCGACTGAGATAACCTTTAACCAAATAGACTAACAAGAAAGTTCCTAAGTAGTTGACCAAAAGTGTCGCTAGCGGAAAATGTTCCGTAAATGTGAAAAAGGATGAGCATTGATAACGAAGTAAGCCGCCTAGCATAGCTCCCAAGAAGATTGCTAAAGAATTTTTTACTTCACTCATCTTATTTGCTTCTCCTGAAAAGCACGTGAATGCTTTAGGATGTCCGCAAAGGTCGCAAGAATCGTTTCTTGATAGTCCTTATTTTCAATCTTGCTCGCAACTCTAGCAAAAATCCTTTCTTCTCGTTTAGGATCTGCGACGGCCTTCCCAGTTGATTTTTTAACAGCCACAACTTGGCCGACCAGATTCATGCGTTTCTCCAGTAAAACAACGAGTGCATCATCTACTTGGTCAATTTCCTGTCTAATTTCCTCTAGCTTCATCTACTTCCCCCCTTATATGCTATCTATCATAGCAAAAAATAGTAAAATGTTCTAGTTTTATCCTAAATAAAAAAGGGCCACTGGACCTTAAATTAAAAGAAAACTCGCTTAAGCGAGTTTTTATCCGCAACCTAAAACAGTCCTCAGGACCTTTGGATTAAGGAGAACTCGCAAAAGCGAGTTTTTTATCCGCAGATTAAAAAGGTCCGCTGGACCCTTTTAACCAACTGAGCCTTCCATACTCATGTTGATGAGTTGGTTGAGTTCGACGGCGTATTCCATTGGTAGTTCTTTGGTAATGGGTTCCATAAATCCGTTGATAATCATAGCTGTGGCTTCTTCTTCGCTGATTCCTCGACTCATCAGGTAGTAGAGCTGATCCTCAGACACTTTGGAAACCTTGGCTTCATGTTCTAGCGCGACGTTGGAATTATGGATTTCATTAAAAGGAATGGTATCGGAACTAGACTCACCATCCATCAGAATGGTATCGCACTCGATATGCGATTTAGAGCCAGCGCTATTCTTGCCAAAGCGAACCTGACCACGATAGTCGGTCTTGCCGCCATCCTTAGCCACTGATTTAGAAATTAAGGTACTGGAAGTCTTGGGCGCATTATGAAAAACCTTACAACCCGCATCTAAGTGCTGACCATAGTTGGCAAAAGACATGGATAAAACAGAAGTCCGTGCATTGCGGCCATTAAGAATGCTACAGGGATATTTCATATTAACCTTGCTGCCTAAGTTCCCATCAATCCACTCTAAGGTGCCGCCTTCTTCAACAATCCCCCGCTCCGTTACGAGGTTATAGACATTGTCAGACCAATTTTGAATGGTCGTATAGCGGAAAAAGGCATCCTTTTTGACAATGATTTCGACATTTGCCGCATGAAGACTATTGCTTGTGTAAGTTGGTGCTGTACAGCCCTCAATGTACTGGATAGAACCACCCTCCTCGATAATCATCAAGGAACGCTCAAACTGGCCGGCATTTTCACCATTGATACGGAAATAAGTCTGAACAGGAACTTGGCACTGCACATTCTTGGGCACATAGATAAAAGTTCCGCCGGACCAAACCGCACTATTAAGAGCTGAAAATTTATGCTCAGCATTTGAAATCACAGTACCAAAATACTGCTTGACCAAGTCCGGATATTCCTGCACAGCCGTATCCGTATCAGTAAAGAGAATCCCCAACTTGGCAAATTCTTCCTTCATATTGTGGTAAACCACTTCCGATTCGTACTGGGCCACAGCTCCAGACAGAAACTGCTTCTCAGCTTCTGGAATTCCCAAGCGGTCAAAGGTTTTCTTAATCTCCTCTGGAACTTCATCCCAACTGCGAGCCCGATCTCCGCTTATTTTCTGATAGTAGATAATATCATCAAAGCGAATACCTGATAAATCTGGTCCAAAGTCGGGCATGGGTAGCTTATGAAAAAGTTCCAAAGAGCGGAGGCGATAGTCCAGCATCCACTGGGGCTCATTCTTGATTTCTGAGATTTCTCGAACAACTTCTTCTGTCAGGCCTTTACCAGTTGAAAAGAGTGGCTTTACATCATCATGGAAGCCAAAGGCATAGTCGCGTTCTTTCATAGGAACTCCTCCTTTATCTAAGGGATAACGCTTACCTATATTATACTCCTAATCATGAGAATTGTCAGAAAATAATACTTTAACAAAAGAAAAACGGCCACAGCCGCTCTCCATATGTCATTTTAAACATTACTTACCAACTCTTCCGCAAATGCTTCCAAGCGCTCGATATCATCTTCTTCTGCAGAAAGATCTACTTTGACACATTCTGAACCTTTCACTGCTCCTGTAGCCGCAAAAACAGCATCAAAGTCATCAACAGCCTTGCAGAATTCGTCATAAAAAGTATCGCCTGAACCGACCACTCCGTAGACCTTGCCGGACAAATCCAAACCAGATAAGTCTTCGTAAAAGTCCATCATCTCATCCGGCAGCTCACCGTCACCGTAGGTATAGGTCGCTACAATCGTAATATCCGCTTCCAAGAAATCTTCTGCATCGACAGTGGTACACTCGTCCACTTCAACTTCTACATCTAGTTCTCTTAGCTTATCCGCCACAATATCGGCAATTTCCTCGGTGTTTCCAGTCATACTGGCAAATACAATTTTCGCTAAGGTCATAGTTCCCTCCAAATTATAATCTTCATTCATTATAACACATCTTTTTTATTTTAAAAATAAAAATTCTTGTGCTACAATAACTAGAGAAAGTTTAAGAGGTTTACAATGAGTATCTATAGTAAAATTCTGAAAAAAATGAAGGAATACGATAAAATTATCATCCACCGCCACATGCGCCCTGACCCAGATGCAATTGGCAGTCAAGTCGGCTTACAAAAACTTCTCCAGCTCAACTTTCCTGAAAAATCCATCAAAGTAACAGGTTACGACGAGCCTAGTCTTACTTGGCTAGCAAAGATGGATGAGGTGACAGATGCGGACTATGAGCAGGCCTTAGTAATCGTATGCGATACAGCCAACACTCCCCGCATTGATGATCAGCGCTACAGTACAGGCGACTTTTTGATTAAAATCGACCATCATCCCAACGATGATGCCTACGGAGATTTGCTGCTGGTTGATACTGATGCTAGTAGCACAAGCGAAATTATTGCTCTTTTCGCCTTCGAAAATCACTTAGAAGTAAATGACTATATCGCTAAACTTCTTTATGCTGGCATTGTTGGGGATACAGGGCGCTTCCTCTATCCAGCGACTACTGCACGCACATTTGAGGTAGCTGGCAAACTTCGCCAATACGCTTTTAATTTTTCAGAGCTTTCTCGAAAAATGGACTCCATCACACATCAAGTTGCCAAACTGCAAGGTTATGTTTATGATAATTTAGAAATTGATGAGAATGGTGCTGCACGCGTTATCCTATCTCAGCAATTATTGAAAGAAAATCAGCTGACGGATGCTGATACTTCAGCTATTGTAGCTGCACCCGGACGAATCGAAGATGTCCAGATGTGGGCCATCTTTGTCGAACAGCCTGACGGCCATTATCGTGTGCGGATGCGCAGTAAATTTACTCCAATCAATGAAATTGCCAAGCAACACAACGGCGGCGGCCATCCACTTGCCAGCGGTGCCAATGCTTATTCCAAAGATGAAGTGGACTTAATTTATCAAAAATTAAAAGAAAGTGCAAAAAAGTAAGAAAATCATCCAAAAGACTTGTCAAATCATTTAGAATTTGATAAACTATCAAAGTAACTAATCTATGGCTCGCAAAGAGTCCATGGCAGAAAGGATTTTTTAAAATGAGAAAAGACATTCATCCAGAATACCGTCAAGTTGTATTTATGGACACTACTACTGGCTACAAGTTCCTTAGCGGTTCAACTAAACGTTCAAACGAAACTGTTGAATTCGAAGGTAAAACTTACCCATTGATTCGTGTCGAAATTTCATCAGACTCACACCCATTCTACACTGGACGTCAAAAGTTCACTCAAGCAGATGGACGTGTGGATCGTTTCAACAAAAAATACGGTCTCAAATAAGAAGCGTATTGACATTAAAAAGAATGTTGATACAAAGCCAAATCCGAGAAATCGGATTTGGCTTTTTTTATTTTTCAAATAGAAAATCCTTTGAAATCTGGAATGAGGCAGCATGACTACTGTCACTCATTCCTTCATCTCAAAGGATTGGTTTCAATTATTGATTTTCTTTCAATTTTTCTCGCTCAAGACGAAGTTTGCGATTTGGATTCAGCCGATTAAAGAGTTCTTCCAGCTTTTTTGCATTCCAAACATCTGCTGCTGAGACAAAGTTGCCATTTTCGTCTCGAAAAGATATTGGTTTATCACCCATTACATATCTCCTTAGTCAACAAATTCAAACTCAAAGCTGCCGATACGCACCAAATCTCCGTCCTTGGCACCACGCGCACGAAGCGCCTCGTCAACGCCCATACCGCGCAACTGACGGGAGAATTTCATGATGGACTCATCACGGTCAAAGTTAGTCATTGTAAAGAGTTTTTCTAGTTTATCACCTGAAAGCACCCATGTAGCATCATCATCACGAGAGATTTCGAAGGCTGGTGCTTCTTCATCAAAGCCATAATAAGCCTCGTCTTCCATATCGGATTCTTCATAAAGCAGAAACTCAGGTGTCTTATCCAGCAACTCAGCTGTCGCATCCAAGAGCGTGGCAAGCCCCTGCTTGGTCAGGCTAGAAATAGGGAAAATCTGCGGCAACTCTTCAAATTCGTCATAATTGGCAGCCAGTTTTTTCTTGAATTCTTCCAAGTTTTCTGCGCTATCAGGCATATCCATCTTATTGGCTACAATAATCTGCGGTCGTTCCATCAAGCGCAAATTATAGGATTCCAACTCCTTATTGATCGCAAGGTAATCCTCATAAGGATCGCGTCCCTCACTGGCAGACATATCAATAACGTGCAAAATGACCCGTGTCCGCTCGATATGACGAAGAAACTGGGTACCTAGGCCCACTCCCTGACTGGCTCCTTCGATCAAACCTGGCAGATCGGCTACAGCAAAAGATTCCCCAGACTGAGTACGAACCATACCCAGATTAGGAACAATCGTGGTAAAGTGATAGGCTCCAATTTTGGGTTTGGCTGATGTAATCACACTCAGAAGGGTTGACTTACCAACTGAAGGAAAACCAACCAGACCAACATCGGCCAGCACTTTGAGTTCCAACAGCAATTCTCTTTCCTGACCGGGCTCCCCATTTTCAGAAATTTCCGGAGCAGGATTTTTAGGTGTAGCAAAGCGAATATTGCCACGACCACCACGACCGCCATGCGCTACGATGAATCGTTGACCGTGTTCAATCAAATCCGTAATGACCTTGCCAGTTTCAGCATCACGCACAGTCGTCCCCTGCGGTACACGGACAATCAAATCCTCCGCTCCTCGACCATGCATTCCCTTAGTCATTCCTTTTTCGCCTGATTGAGCCTTGAAATGACGGTTGTAACGGAAATCCATCAGGGTACGCAGTCCTTCGTCCACGACAAAAATAACATCACCACCACGACCGCCATCGCCGCCCCAAGGTCCACCATTGGGTACATATTTTTCTCGACGAAAGGCTACCATGCCATCGCCGCCCTTGCCAGCCTTGACCTGAATCTTGGCTGTATCTAAAAACATACTCATATAAATTCTCGCTTCTTTTTACTCTAAAAAAACGCCTTGCAGCGTTTAGGATTAGAAGATTACGCCGATAGCTTGTGCAAAAATTGCACCAATCGTTACAAGTAACATGATTACCACGACCAGCATTGTCAATTTTTCAAATCCAGTTTTTTTACGTTGTCCGTTATCTCCAAAAGCCACTTTATTACCTCAATTCCTAGATTACTCCCTATATTTTAACACGATTAGCATACTTTTTCAAATATTTACAAGATGAAAAAGAAAAAGAGAGATTTTACTCCATTAGCCAAAGAATCCTAAAGGATATTTATGTAAATAATTTAAAAAGATTGAAGAACTCACTCCAAATAGGAGGCTTCTCCAATCTTTTGACCTTTATTCGATACCAATTTCAGCACGGACAACATTCGCAATTGTGTCCACATAGTAGTCCACTTCTTCGTGAGTTGGCGCTTCAGCCATGACACGCAGAAGCGGTTCTGTTCCGCTTGGACGGACAAGGATACGGCCGTTTCCTGCCATTTCAGTTTCCATTTTTTCAATAATGTCTCTGATGGCTGGTACTTCCATTGACTTATCCTTCATAGCATTTTCGACACGAATATTAACCAATTTTTGTGGGTAAATGGTCACTTCTGCCGCAAGTTCAGACAAGCTCTTGCCAGTTTCTTTCATCACTTTGGTTAATTGTACCGCTGACAATTGACCATCACCAGTGGTATTATAATCCATGATAATGACATGTCCAGATTGCTCGCCACCTAGATTATAACCATTCTTGCGCATTTCTTCTACCACATAGCGGTCACCAACGGCAGTCACTACTTTATTGATGCCTTCGCGCTCCAAGGCTTTGTGGAAACCAAGGTTGGACATAACCGTCGTCACAATTGTATTTTGAGCTAATTGACCTTTTTCAGAAAGATACTTGCCAATGATGTACATAATCTTGTCACCATCTACAATATCGCCATTTTCATCAACGGCAATCAAACGGTCACTATCACCATCAAAAGCGAGACCAATCGCTGCTCCTGACTCACGGACTGTCTCCTGTAAGCCTTCTGGATGAGTAGAGCCTACATTTAAGTTAATATTGAGGCCATCTGGATTTTCTCCGATAACAGTCAGCTGGGCACCCAAATCAGCAAAAATTTGACGGGCACTAGTTGAAGCAGCGCCATTTGCTGTATCGAGGGCAACGTGCATTCCTTCAAGATCTAAACCAGTTGAAACGATATATTGTTGGTACTTACGCAAGCCTTCCGGATAATCCATGACTTTTCCTAGACCTTCTGCACTTGGACGTGGAAGGGTATCTTCTGCTGCGTCCAGCAATGCTTCGATTTCGAGTTCGCGCTCATCATCCAGTTTATAACCATCGCCACCAAAGAATTTGATGCCATTATCGAGAGCAGGATTGTGACTAGCTGAAATCATGACACCCGCACTAGCTTTTTCGGATTTGACCAAGTAGGCAACACCCGGAGTAGCGATCACACCAAGTTTGTAGACGTGAATCCCCACAGAAAGCAGACCTGCAATCAAGGCACTCTCCAACATTTCTCCCGAAATACGTGTATCACGGCCAACAAATACCCGAGGAACTTCACTTTCGTGTTGGCTCAGAACATATCCACCAAAACGACCCAGTTTAAAGGCCAATTCCGGCGTTAATTCCACATTAGCCTCTCCACGAACACCATCGGTTCCAAAATATTTACCCATTTTTAAAATTTTCCTTTCAAATCTTGCATTTATTTACTAGATGAATTCGAACTTGAGCTCGATTTTGAGCTTGACGAATTCGAATGTGTCGTTTTGGTCGTAACTTTCATCGTTGTTTCAAACGGTGTCACAACACTTGGCAAAACATTCCCATTGGCATCCATGGCCTGCAAGGAAGCTGCCCCACTATAATTTCCTGAAATAGTGACATTGCTTGGTAAGACTGCTGCGACATGATTAACTTTTTCCAAAGTTTCTTCATCGCTTGTCACTGTCACTTCTTCGTGCTCCAAGCTCACATTTGTGATAGAAATATCTTCTGCAACCTGACTGCCTGTGATGAGATACTTCACTGGCACTTTCTTGCTTGCTTTTTTACCTATCTTGACTGAAATTTTTTGCGGATTAACCGTAGCAGACAGGCCGCTTGGTAGATTTTCGACTTTCAGCTGCACTTCGACTGTTCCTTCTGATGCATTAGATAAATCCGCTACCACATGGAACTTCCGTGTACTCTCCTGCATTTCGCTACTTAAAGCCACTCTATTAGACCCCGTCAAAACAACACTAGCCTCGGAAGTAAAGCCGCTAATGAAGTACCGTTCGCTATCATACTTGATATCAATCGGGACATTAGAAATCGTATTACTATAAGTTTCCGAGGTCACTTGGCGAATGCTGATACTATTTTGAAAACTACTAGACGTCGCATAAATAAACAAAACCAAAGCAAAAAATATGGAGGAGATAATATAGAGAATTTTTTTACTTTCTTTCATTCTTCCATCCTCCTAGGATACGATTCTTTAGGCTCAATTTCTCATGCTTGTCTGATAAGAGAACTTCCCGCAGTTGTGATTCGAACTCGCTCAAACTCAAGTCATGCTTGAAGACTCCATTATGTGTCGTAGAAATACCACCTGTCTCCTCAGACACAACAAAAGTAAAGGCATCTGAAACTTCTGAAAGGCCAATCGCAGCCCGGTGACGAGTCCCAAATTCCTTGGAAATACCTGTGCTTTCTGTAAGCGGCAAATAGGCACAAGAGGCAGCGATCTTATTATCTTTGATAATAACTGCCCCATCATGCAGAGGCGTATTAGGAATGAAAATATTGATCAACAGTTCCCCAGAGATATCCGCATCCAGAGGAATTCCAGTCGCAATATATTCCTGCAACGTTCGAGCGCCCTGAATAGCCACCAAGGCACCGATCTTACGCGGACTCATGTAAGCTACTGCCTTAACAAAGGCTTGAATCAATTTCTCCTCACTGCTGACTGGCGTGGCTGAAAAAATCTCAGTTGCTCTACCCAGCTTTTCAAGACCAGTCCGAATCTCAGGCGAGAAAATCACCACTGCCGCAATGACCCCGTAGGTAATAACCTGATTGATCAACCATGAAATGGTCGTTAAACCAATGATATTCGCTAAAAACTGTGCCAAGATAAAGAAGAGCACTCCCCGAACCAGAATCATAATTTTGGTCCCAGCAATTGCTTTAGTAAAATGATATAAAATCCAGGTAACTAAAGCAATATCAATAATGTTGATTAAAATATTCCAAGGATTACTGAATACATTAGACCAGTATTGGAGATTGGTTAATTGTTGAAAGTTCATTGCATAGTGGCCCTCCCAGTCAAAAACAAACAGTTCTCAACCATTATATCACTTTTAAGGATATTTTTCTGTAACCTTCTTTACTTTTTTATGATAAAATATTTCTTATGAAGATAAATACAGCATTGGGCCTCTTGGCAGGCAAGTCCTTCCACTTTGTTCTGAGCAAAATGGGACGCGGATCGACTCTGCCAGGGAAAGTTGCCCTCACATTTGACAAAAACATTCTGCAAAACTTGGCCAAGAACTACGAAGTTGTAGTTATTACCGGAACCAATGGTAAAACCCTGACTACAGCTCTGACAGTGGGCATTCTCAAGGAAGCTTTCGGAGAAGTGGTGACCAATCCTAGCGGTGCCAATATGATTACCGGGATTACCACAACCTTCCTAACCGCTAAGAAAGGCAAATCTGGCAAAAATATCGCTGTGCTGGAAATAGATGAAGCCAGCCTGTCTCGGATTTGTGATTATATCAAGCCTAGCCTCTTCGTCTTTACCAACATTTTCCGAGATCAGATGGACCGCTATGGTGAGATCTACACGACCTACCAGATGATTCTGGATGCTGCTGCTAAAGTACCTGAAGCGACTGTACTAATGAATGGTGACAGCCCGCTCTTTAACTCGGTCAGCCTGAAGAATCCTGTCCGCTACTATGGATTTGACACGGAGAAAAGCCAACCTAAGCTAGCCCACTACAATACTGAGGGTATCCTCTGTCCTAAGTGCGAGCATATCCTCAAGTACGAGCTCAATACTTATGCAAATCTGGGAGCTTACATCTGTGAGGACTGTGGTTTCAAGCGCCCTAAGCTAGACTACAGTCTGACCGCTCTCAAAGCACTTGAGCACAATCGCTCTGCCTTTACCATTGATGGACAAGACTATCAGATCAATATCGGTGGTCTCTACAATATCTATAATGCCTTGGCCGCTGTGTCAGTTGCTCAGTTCTTCGGAGTTGAGCCGGCTACCATCAAGGCTGGCTTTGACAAGAGCAGAGCTGTCTTTGGTCGTCAGGAAACTTTCAAAATCGGCGATAAGGAATGTACCTTGGTCTTGATCAAAAATCCAGTCGGTGCGACCCAAGCCTTGGAAATGATTGAGCTAGCACCTTTTGACTTTAGCCTCTCTGTCCTGCTCAATGCCAACTATGCAGACGGCATTGATACCAGCTGGATCTGGGATGCTGATTTTGAGAAAATTTTAGAGATGGAGATTCCTCAGGTCCTTGCAGGTGGAGTTCGCCATTCTGAGATTGCGCGTCGACTGCGAGTAACAGGCTATCCAGCAGATCAGATTACCGAAGTCAAAGATTTGGAAGCAGTCTTTAAGATGATTGAAGAGCAAGAAACCAAACATGCCTATATTCTAGCTACTTATACCGCCATGCTGGAATTCCGCGAGTTGCTGGCAGAACGACAAGTAATCAGAAAGGAGATGAACTAATGGTTTATAGATCCCTCGTTTCCCCTGCAAACCAGGATTATCACTATGACTTAAAAATCGCTCATCTCTACGGCGACCTTATGAATACCTATGGCGACAACGGTAATGTCCTTATGCTCAAGTATGTAGCTGAAAAGCTAGGCGCTAGGGTTGAGGTTGATATTGTCTCCCTAGAAGATGACTTTGACAAGGATAGCTACGACATCGTCTTCTTTGGCGGAGGTCAAGACTATGAGCAAACGATCGTGGCTCGTGACCTGCCAGCTAAAAAGGAAGCTTTGGAAAACTTTATCAATGACAACGGCGTTGTGCTAGCTATCTGCGGCGGTTTCCAACTTCTTGGCCAATACTATATCGAGGCTTCTGGCCGTCGAATCGAAGGACTGGGCATCATGGGACACTACACTCTCAACCAAGTCAAGAATCGCTATATTGGTGACATTAAGATTCATAACGAAGAATTTAACGAGACCTACTACGGCTTTGAAAACCACCAAGGACGAACCTTCCTCTCTGACGATGAGAAACCTCTGGGCAAGGTCGTCTATGGAAATGGTAACAACCAAGAAGACGGCAATGAAGGCGTCCACTATAAGAATGTCTTCGGCTCCTACTTCCATGGTCCCATCTTGTCTCGCAATGCGAACTTGGCCTACCGTCTCGTGACCACTGCTCTGAAAAACAAGTATGGCTCTGCCATTGAACTGGCAGCTTATGAAGATATCCTAGCCCAAGAAACTCAAGAAGAATATGGCGATATCAAGAGCAAGGCTGAATTTGAATAATTAGGAGAATCATTATGAAAGAAAAATTACACTATATCCTGCTATTGATTACCATCCTATTGGTTGCCAGCATTTCCTTAGCAAATATGCAGAGCGTCAATGTTAGCTTTATCCTCTTCAGCTTTAAACTTCCCTTAATCATTTTGATTTTGGTCTCTGTCCTCCTAGGCTCTATTACAACCTTTCTCATCAGCATGTCTAAAAATTTCTCGCTAAAAAAAGAGCTTAAGAAAACCAAAGAAAGTCTTAAAACATCTCAAAAAGAAAACTAGGTTGGAATTTCCAGCCTAGTTTTTTGCTACTTCGTTTCAATAAAACCAAATTTATTTAAGGGAGAAACGCGAAATTCTACACTGCCCTTAATCTGCTCCTTTTTGATCAGACCAAATTCTCGACTGTCTTTCGTATTTTCTCGCCGATCATTTAAGATTAAAAAAGAATTTTTAGGGATGGTATCAGAAGTCGCACCTTTTAAGTCAACAACAGAAAAATCGTGGGTATAATAGCCCGTGCTGGCAGCCGAAGCCAGATATTTCTCTCGCATCTTTTCGATATATTGCTCTGACTGCACCTGATCGTTCAGGTAGAGCAAGTTATCCATATAGGTCACCTTGTCATTTTCCTTAGCAATGACACGGCCGACATACTCTTTTCCATCGACTTCATAGAGGGCAAATTCCCCACGAGCAAGCTTGGCTGTCTTATCCGCCAAGACCAAATCATTTTCCGCTAAGAAAGAATTGGCATCTTGCTTGGTGATGCGATAAGGTGTATAGACAAACAAACGCAAGCCTACCAGAATGGCAATAAATACCGTCACAATGATAATATTTCTCAGTAAATCTCTCTTTAACATCTCTCTCCCCTGTCCTTTTATTCTATTATATCATTTTTCATGGGATTAGACAAAACACTGAGATAAGAGAGAATTACGTTTAACAAAATTGTAAAAAATGAAAAGGCAAAGCCTATTGAGGAGCTTCCTCAATTGAATTTGCCTTTTTTATTTTAATCTTCTTTAGCCACGCGTGATTTGTTGGCAATATCAGCAAGGATAGCTTGAACAAATTCATCAACTGAAACAGTTTGTGTTTCTTTTTGTCCATAGCGACGAACGTTGACTGTTCCGTCTTCCATTTCCTTGTCTCCAACGATCAATTGGTAAGGAATCTTGCTCGTTTGTGATGCACGAATCTTGAACTGCATTTTTTCATTGCGCTCATCCACATCAGCACGGACACCACGGTCACGGAGTTTCTTAGCCACTTCCCATGCATAGTCCACGTGTTTTTCGTTAGATACTGGGATGAGGGTCACTTGATGTGGTGCAAGCCATGTTGGGAAGGCACCCTTGTAGTTCTCAATCAAGATAGCTGTGAAGCGTTCCATAGTTGAGATAACCCCACGGTGGATCATAACTGGACGGTGCTCTTCCCCATCAGCTCCGATATATTTAAGGTCAAAGCGTTCTGGAAGCAAGAAGTCAAGCTGGATAGTCGAAAGGGTTTCTTCTTTTCCAAGGGCAGTCTTAACCTGGATATCCAATTTTGGTCCGTAGAAGGCTGCTTCACCTTCAGCTTCAAAGTAGTCCAGTTCCATATCATCCATAGCTGCCTTCAACATGTGTTGTGCATTTTCCCACATTTCATCGTTGTCAAAGTATTTGTGTTTATCTTCTGGATCACGGTAAGACAAGCGGAAACGGTAATCTGTCAAATTAAAGTCTTCATACACGTCGATAATCAATTGAAGAATTTTCTTGAATTCTTCCTCAATTTGTTCTGGAGCTACAAAAGTATGACCATCATTTAGGGACATTTCGCGTACACGTTGAAGGCCAGTAAGGGCACCAGATTTTTCATATCGGTGCATCATGCCAATCTCAGCGATACGGATTGGTAATTCACGGTATGAGTGTACATGGTGTTTGTAGACTTGGATGTGGTGTGGGCAGTTCATTGGGCGAAGGACAAATTCTTCACCGTCACCCATATCCATAGTTGGAAACATGTCTTCTTGGTAATGGTCCCAGTGACCAGAAGTCTTGTAAAGTTCTACTGATGCAAGTGGTGGAGTGTAGACGTGTTGGTAGCCAGAAGCCAACTCCTTATCGACAATGTAGCGTTCCAATTCACGACGGATAGTCGCACCATTTGGCAACCAGAATGGCAGTCCTTGACCAACTTCTTGTGAAATCATGAAGAGGTCAAGCTCTTTACCAAGTTTACGGTGGTCACGTTCTTTGGCTTCTTCACGCATTTGAAGGTAGTTCTTCAAGTCTTTCTTATCAAACCAAGCTGTACCGTAGATACGTTGCATCATGGCATTGTCGCTATTTCCACGCCAGTAAGCACCAGCTACATGAAGAAGGTGGAAGATTTGGATACGGCCTGTTGATGGGACGTGAGGTCCACGGCAAAGGTCCACGTATTCACCCTGACGGTAGATAGTCAAACCGCCTTTGTCCTCAGAGTGTTCTTCAATCAATTCCAACTTGTAAGGGTCGTTCTTAAAGATTTCACGCGCCTCGTCCTTGGTAACTTCCTCGCGAATAGATGGGAAGTTTTCTTTAACGATTTTTTTCATTTCTTCTTCAATACGAGGAAGGTCTTCGTTAGAAATTTGACCAGCTTGATTATCCGTATCGTAGTAGAAACCATCTTCGATAGCTGGACCAACCCCCAAGTGAATATCTGGGAAAAGACGACGAGCTGCTTGGGCGAACAAGTGGGCAGCTGAGTGACGCAAGATTGGAAGGGCATCTTCGTGATCAGGTGTCACAATTTCGAGGCTTCCATCTTCAGTGATGGCACGAGTCGTATCAATCAGTTTGCCGTTGAATTTACCAGCCAAAGCTTTTTTAGCTAGGGAATTGCTGATAGATTGGGCAATTTCAAAAGTAGTCACGCCAGATTCGAATTCACGAACAGCGCCATCTGGGAAAGTAATCTTAATCATGGTTTTCTCCTTAAAAATTTATCATATTTTATAACTGAGGGTTGAAGAACTGGGAAACTAGCTATCAACAAAGAATGATAACAATCAATTTCATTTTAGCTTTTTCATTCTAAAAATAAAGAAAAGCGTAGAAATAAATAGATAGCCTACCAAGGAAAGAATAAGAGACAGATATTCCTCCTGAGTCATCTCACCTCTCATGTATATTCTTATCGGATAACTTTTGATTGCATTGACTAAATAGATACCAGCTGTCAAACTTAAAAGATATCCTGTTATAATGAGTTTCTTGTTGTTGAAAAACATTAAGATACCAAGAAAGGGGGCAAGAAATGGCAAGAGAGGAATGAGTAGAAAAAATGAAAAGACGACAATATTTTCCGTCCCCCATAGACTGAGCGTTTTCATTAGCCAGACATAGACTAATAGGAAGGTGCAAGCCATCATCCAAGATAATTTTTTCTTCAAATCTATCACCTCATTCAGCTCTTGGCTAAATTCATTTTAACTTTGTCTTAACTATTCTCCATACAAAAAACGACCTCCTCAAAAGGACGTCGCAACGTGGTTCCACCTTCATTTATGCAGGCCAAAAAGACCTACACCTCTGATTGGCTCTAACGTAGCCACCGTTTTATGTTTGCATAAAAGCTGATAGAGTAGTCCCAACTGCATCCTCTACGCGATTTCCAGCTCCACGCGCTCTCTAAAAGATTTCCTGCAGGTGATATGTCTCTAAAAATTATTATAGCACGATTGAAAAAATTTGCAAGAACTTTTATTGGTTTTCAGCTCTGCTATTTTTCCTAGTAAATCTATAAATCACATGCCCCAAGCCATTTCCAGCTAGTGAGAAAAGGAAATAGGCGGCATGATAAAGAGGAATCCACTCCCCAAAGGTGAAAATAGTCAAGAAAAATAAGAGGGCAACCAAGAAAGAAAAGCGCAAAGAAAATCCATATAAAGCTGCATAGAGCAGGGATACCAACAAGGTTGCCAGAGGAGAGTAGATGAGAACATTTCCAACTACTAGCCCCTTACTTAAGATGGAATCCATTGGCACATACCGTAACAGTATATAAAAGACAAAATAGAAAAAGAAAAGGGGGAGCAAAAAGAAAATTTCTTTTTTATGGACTTTCATAAGAGCACCTCCGTTCATTAGGCCTTATGAGAAAGTTTATTCCCAATATTTCCGAATATTCTTTATCTGCTTCTTAGAGGCTTTTATCATCCTAGTTGAGCTGTTGACCGGCAGTGACATGATTTTTCCTGGCAAATAGACAATGGTCTTGGCTAAGCGTTTGGCCATCGTTTCTTCAGGATTGAGATCATTATGAAAATCCTTGCTAATGGTTAAATCTAGATAGAATTCATAGATTCGACGACCAAAATTCTCGGCGGAAATCTCGTATAATTTATCGGCTAGCTTTTTCTCGTCCATATCTGGTGTTGCCAAAATGGCCTCCAAAATAGCTCCTGCCAAATCCCGGCTCTCATAATAAAGCGTACCAAAAGTTTTATCGCTGATTACATTGTCCAGATAAGGATTGCCATGGGCGATGATGGGTGTACCGCTGGCTAGACTTTCCAGATAAGTCAGCCCCTGCGTCTCACTGGTTGAGGCTGAGATAAAGAAATCTGCCGCCTTATAGTAGAGGGCCGTATCGCTTGGGGCAATCATCCCTGTAAAAATGACTGAGTCCTCAATGTGAAGCTGGGCTACCAAGGCTTTTAAGTCCTCAGCATAAGGTCCATCTCCGACAATGACCAACTTCACCTTGGCATTTTCTTCCAGAACCATTGGCAGTGCTTCAACAATCGCTTGGATATTTTTCTCGTAGGAAATTCTTG
The DNA here is from genome assembly GCF_011612585.1 of Streptococcus cristatus ATCC 51100. Classification (NCBI taxonomy): domain Bacteria; kingdom Bacillati; phylum Bacillota; class Bacilli; order Lactobacillales; family Streptococcaceae; genus Streptococcus; species Streptococcus cristatus. Next base: position 1,316,471 of record NZ_CP050133.1, read on the forward strand.
ATAAACTGAGCAGCATGATTTCGTCTTCTGCTATGCCCAGCTTAAAGCGCAGTTTCTTGATGTCTTCCCGTGAGAGTTCTGGGCGGTCAAATTTGGCCAAGTCGATTCCTGTTGGGATAACCCGTTTTTCCGCCTTGATTTTATAACCGACCAAAAGATCGTAGACAATCTCAGAAGGACAAACGACACCATCCAAATCGCTCATAAAACCACGCACGATGTACTTGACCATACTCGGACGAATCACCATGCCCTTTGCAAGATAATGCACATAATCCTCATATTGGGTATGGTAAGTGTGAACCACTGGAATCCGCAGTTCCTTGGCAATCCAGATGCCCAAAAGGCCCAGCGAAAACTCTGTCTGAGTATGGATGATATCCAGCTGGTACTGGCGAGCAATTTCTAAGGCATTGGAAAAGCCACGATAAGCCACGCGCCGATCCTTAAAAGCAAAGAAAGGTACGCTGGGAATACGGATAATCTGCCAATCTTCATAGCGGTTGACATCCTTGTCTGTCGTAGTAAAAATAAAGACTTTGTGACCTAGTTTCTCTAGCTCAGTCTTGAGGGTGCGAATGCTCGTCGCCACCCCGGAAACCTGAGGAAAATAGGTATCTGTAAAAAGACCAATCCGCATATCACATCTCCAAAACTGTTTGGTAAGCCTTGACTAACTGAAGTGCGACATCATCGATAGAGCGACTCTCCGCAACACGATAGCCTGCTTCACGTTTGTCCACTTTTCCGTCAAGAACCTTACGAAGCGACTCGACAAACTCATCTACATTATGACAAAGCTCCGCCGACTCTTCATCAATCCAGCCATTATAAACAGGAATATCACGCAGGACCACGTGTTGCCCGCTGGCCAGCGCTTCTAGGACCACAATCCCTTCGGTCTCTTCATAAGACGGGAAAAAGAAGGCGTCACTGCCTGACATGGCTCCTTGGAAGACTGCACCTTTGAAATAACCCGGAAATTCCACGTTTTCTGGATGATTATAGAGGACAAGGTCTCGAATCTTGCGCGGAATAAGCCAGAGATTGATAGAACCCAGCCAGATAAAGCGGACATCTGGCATTCTGCGAGCCACTTCGACAAAGTCTTCGATTCCTTTTCGTCTGAAATAAAGGCCAGCACAAATTACAACTTTCTGCCCATCTGCAATCTGAAAATGTTTTTTAAAGACTTCTTCCTTGCGTTCATCTTTCTTGTATTTCGACAGGTCAATGCCGTTTGAGACAGCCATGATGGGTGTCGTCACACCGTAGGACTCAATCAATTTTTTTGAATACTCAGACGGAGTAATGATAAAGTCCGCCATTTTATACATGTGCACTAGATATTTGCCAAATAAGGGCGCAAAAAGATTAGACCCAATAAAAGAATTTTCGAAGTCTTCTTTGGTCGAATGTCCGTGCATGATCACTTTTTTACCTCCCCGCTTAGCCGCGTGAAGAAGAAGTAAACTACGAGGTCCGTAAGTGTTGATGTGCACGACATCATAATCTCCTAAAACATCTGTGGTATAAGGAATTCCTGCCAGATCCAGTGCATGCATTTGATGCTGCAAGGCACGGCCGATACCTGATTTTTCTAAAACAGACTTTCCTTCTAGATATAGTAATACTTTCATATCTTCTATTATACCCAAAAGAAGCAAAAAAAGGAAACGCCAAGGGAAGATTAGTACTTAATTCATGTACCTAGCCTTCCGCCAAGCATTTCCCTTAGTAATATCCTTTCTTGCTAGAACTCTAATTATTCCCCAAGCAGGCTAGTCCACCTTGACCACCTGCAGCTCAGCTCCTCCTAGTAGAATCAAATATTTGTCTACTTGGCTAAGACCATAGGAACGACTGAGCGCCTCTGCATAGAGATCTAATTGAGCTCGGTAGCGCTCTACTAACTCTGTCGGCTCATGATAGCGGTCAGTCTTATAGTCAAAGAGGACAATGCGATCATTAAAGAGCAGGTAGCCGTCTAAGATTCCCCGAACGACAAAGTCTTGACCGCTAGCCGGATCCTGCTTGAGCATGGCAAAAGGTGCTTCCCGATGGAGATGATTGGCCTGATGCTGGATTAGCTGACCTAGTTCTTTAGCGAAAAAGGCTTCAATCTTAGCCAAATCAATCTCTTTCTTGACTGCCGCATCTGCCTGAACCTGAGCCAAGGCTTGACGAATGCTAGTCTTTGTAATAGGACGATCCAGCGGAATCCTTTGCATGAGCTCATGGACAGCAGAACCGATTTGAGCTCCCGTGACTTGCTTCTTCTTGCCAAAATCAGGCAGTTCAAAAGACAGCTGAGTCTGATAACTTCGAGGCGCATCCATAATGTCCAGCCCTTCTGAGTCCATAACTGGTTCATAGAACTTCTTGATTTGACTGGGCGTGCGGACACTAGGCAATTCAATAGCCGCTTGATAGAGGCTGTTGAGTCGATCTACATTCTCCAAGATATCCAGAGCTCGGCGTATATCCTCTGACTGACGGTTGCCCGTCAAATCATCTACTGGAATAGGATCAGCCTGCTCTACTAAGCCAATCTGTTCGTCTGTCAGCTCCTGATCAGTTACAAAGCGGGTTTGATAAGCCAGATTTTCCTTTTCAAACACTGACTGAATAGCATAGAGCCAATCCTGAAAATTGGTCAGCTGGCTTCGGAGACTGCTAGACAAGCGCCCATTTTGGCTGCTTCCCCACTTGCGCTCTTGGAGCTTAGCTTGCTTGCCCTTGCCGACCAGATAGAGCTTGGTTTCAGCCCGCGTCATGGCCACATAGAGCAGACGCATCTGCTCAGACAGGCTTGCCAGCTTGAGTTCTTCGGCATTCTGCTGATAAGGTAGGGTCTCCATGGAAATGCGGATCTGCTTGGGTGCATGAGGATCCTGAGCCTCAACATCCACATCAGCTATATATTTGATTCCGATGCCTTTTTTTCTGCTGAGGATAATTGCAGAGCTGCTATCCTGACGGTTGAAGGCCTTGTCCATATTGAGTAGAAAGACATATTTGAACTCCAGCCCCTTACTCTTATGGATGGTCATTAGCTGGACTGCATTTTTCGGAGCAGCCAGAGGGACACTGGCCAAATCGTGCTCATTTTTCAAAATTCGGTCAATCATGCTGATAAAGCGGGACAGACCCTTGAAACTCGATTTTTCATAGTCGTTGGCCCTCAAGGACAGGGCATAGAGATTGGCCTGACGCTGCTCACCGTTGGGCAGAGCCCCCACCATATCGTAGTAAAAACGATCCTGATAAATCTTCCAGATTAAATCATAGAGAGAATGCATCTTGGAATAGTTGCGCCAGTCATCCAGCGTTTCCTGGAAGTGCTGCAGTTTCTTGCGCAATTCATCATGGATGAGCTGAGGTTCCAGACCTTGATCAGCCAGAGCATTCCTCAGCTTTTCGTAGAGATTTTCCATAGACTTGGTACTGGAGGCTTGCAAGGCTAGCCGAGCCAATTCATCCTCATCAAAGTCAAACATTGGCGACTTTAGGAGAGCGGTCAGGGCATAGTCATTGAGAGGATTGTTAATGGTCCGCAAGGTATCCAGCATCACCATAACCTCTACCGACTGGAGGTAGTTGGTCTCGCCATCATCAGGAACAATCGGGATATGATGCCGGTCAAACTCTGCCAAAATCAGATCATTGCGAGTTCGCGAAGCTGTCAGCAAGGTAATATCCTTGAAATCCACCCCTTCCTGATTATGAAGGCGGATAATTTCCTTGATTACCAAGGCTACTTCACCAGCTGAAATACTAGGTAGGCCTTGGTCAGAATCCTCTTCTTCGCTATCGGCGCTACCATCATAAAGGAGAAATTCCGCTTGATTGGCTGGATTTGGCTCCCGTTTGGCTGGATTTCCCGCTACCAAGTAGTGGGTCTCATTGTAATCAATCTCGCCGATTTCCTCGTCCATGAGTCGTTTAAAGACATCATTGGTCGCTTCCAGCACCTCGATGTGACTGCGGAAATTTTCCTTGAGGATGATCAGCTTGCCCTGACTAGGATCGGCCTGATAGAGTTTAAATTTATCATTAAAAATCTGCGGATCGGCCTGGCGAAATCGATAGATGGACTGCTTAATGTCGCCAACCATGAAGCGATTATTCCCTCGAGCCAGCAATTCCAGCATTCGCTCCTGAGTATGGTTGGTGTCTTGGTACTCATCGACCATGACCTCATGGTACTTATCTTGATAAAAACGCCGCACTTCTGGATAATTTTCTAAAATCTCAATTGCAAAATGGCTGATATCACCAAATTCAAAGGCATTTTCTGCTACCTTGCGCTCCAAATAAGCTTGTGAGAAATCTCGGACAAAATCGCGTAACAAATCCAATAGGGGAAGAGCTTCTGCCTGATGCTGCTCCATAAAGTCCAGATGATAGAGGCGGACATCCAGCTCTTTAATTCGCTCTATCAAGGGCTTGCGGGCTTCATTATAGGTCTGAGCCAGCTCTTTTTTGAGCTCGTCTGCATTCTTACCAACTCGGGCAGTAAAAGCCTGATGTTTAGAGGCCTTGGCTAATTCTAAAAAGCGCTGAATCAGGTCTAGTAACTGCTCAGATTTGGTCTGCTCTGTCAACTCAGTCAAGATATCTAAGGCTGCCTGAACATTTTCCTGATATTTAGCCCCAGCAAAGGCCTGACCTTCATGAGCCAAATGGCTCTGGAAAAAATCTTCCAAATCCAGCAAAGACTGCCTAGCTCCAGACAGGATTCGCTCCCTCTCTGCTCCAAAATCACTGGTTTCATAGCCTAGAAGAAAGGTCTCTTCCAACCATTTCCGCGGATTACTAGTAGACTGGAGAAAACTATAAATACTATAAATCTGCTGGCGGAAACCAGAAATGTCCTTGCGCTTACCAGTGAAATTTTTGACCAAGCGACTAAATAATTCCTGCTGATCACTCTCATAGTAGGTATCGAAAAGCTGGTCAAAGACTTCATTTTGCATAATGAGCTGCTCACTGGCCGACTGTAAAATCCGAAAATGCGGTGCCAACCCCAACAAATAGCCGTACTTATTGACTACTTTCTGTGTAAAAGCATCCATAGTACCAATATCCGCATTGGCAATCTCAGCTAACTGCTGGGCCAGATGCTGGCGGAGTTCCTGATCTGAAGTCTCCTTGAGTACCAGACTCAGCTCCTTCTCCAGTCGCTCCTTAAGCTCACCTGCTGCCTTGACAGTGAAAGTGGAGATGAAGAGTTGGCTGACCTCCACACCTCTGAGAATCTGGTCAATAATCCGCTGAACCATAACATAGGTCTTACCAGAGCCAGCCGAAGCCGAAACAAGAATATTCTGACCAGAGGAGTAGATAGCCTGGATCTGCTCTGGTGTGCGCTTTTGTGGCTTGTCAGAGGCAGCTTCCTCAGCCTGCTTGACTAGGATATCCTGCTCGTTTAAAAAGGGAATCCGTCTCATTTATCCAACTCCTCCTTGATTTTTTCTAGCCAGGCTTGACGCAGCTTCTCGCCTGTCGGCCGTTTTTCGTACTGCTCAAGATTTAACTTGGTCAGCTGTCTAGCCTGCCCCAGATGGAGATTAGCTTCAAAGCCTGTGATGGCCTTAAACTGATCCACGTAAGGGGCAATGCTGCGCCCATTTTCTGTATAAGGATTGATGGCAAATCGACCAGCTAAAATGCCTTCTGCCACTTGCTGATAGAGGTAGGCATTGTAGGCCAAAATCACTTCTAATTCTTCCTTAGTCAGCAGATTAACCTTGCTTTTCTCATAGTTAGCTCCCAAGTCCTTGACCTGGTCAGCCAGAAAGAGGCCTTTGTAAACCTGACTTTTCATGACTTGTTTCACAGCCTCGTCCAGTGCCTTAGTGTCCTTGAGGCTGGCTAGGGGCTCCGTCATCTGTAGGTACATGGCTCCGAAAATTCCCTTGTCCTCTTGGTATTCTGGCATTTCTCGGATAGCCGCTAGGTAGGTCGGCAACTGAGAGTTAAGCCCATTAAAGAACTTCTCAAAGCTGAATTTGGTATCGCCAGACTTGTAATCCACGACTCCCAGACTCCCCGTCTCCTTCAGACGATCAATTCGGTCCACCTTACCGCTAACTTGAAGAGCTCTGCCATTGTCCAAAAGCAAGAAAGGCCGAGCATCCCGACCAAAGTCAGTCTCCTCACCGATGACCTCCAGCCCATCCGACTGAGCCAAGATACGGCCAGTAGCCCGAGCCATATCCAATAGCAATCGGCGGGCAAACTGGGTCTCCCCATTTTCACCATAGATAGACTCAAACTCAGCCTCCCAGCTAGTCTCCTCCATAGCCCGTTGCAAGCGAGTGTCGAAATCCTGCTCCAAGTGCTCCTGCATAACCTTTTCAAAGATTCGGTGGAGGAAAATCCCGTGACTGCGCGCATCCGGCTGAATGGTCCACTCCTCCTGTAGCCGCAGGACATACTTAAGGAAATAGGAATACTGGTTTTTAAAATATTCATTGAGGGCAGAAGCTGATAGTTTTAAAGGCTGCTCTGAAGGATACAGAGCCTGAAGGGTTTCCGACTTGAGAGTCTCCGTCTTCAACTCCTTGCTGATCTGGGGAATGGAAATCCCTTCAGCTGCCAACTTCTTACGCAAGACTCGAATGGCCACTGCCCAAAAGGTCTGCTCCTCCAGTGTCCATTCGCGGTCAATATCCTCCTGATAGAGGTCAATCACGCGCGCCAACAGAGCCCGATAAGTCCCAATATCGTCACTGCTAGCCTGTGGCCGCTTGCTGATGATAGGTAGGGAAATAGGCGCTATTTCCAGCTCTGTCAGATAGGAAGACATGGCATCTTCTACTTCATTGATTAAGACAGGGGCAGACAAAACCAAATCTTCTGTCGCTGAATTAAGCAAGGATAGCGCTGCAAAGCGATTTTTCTTGAGATTTTCACTGCTGGATATCTGCAACTCAGCCTCGTCCCCAGTTGCTTGGTTTAAAGCCTGACGTTCCTCGTCACTGAGTAGACTTTTATTTTGCGCTAACTTAGGCAAGTGTTCCTGAGTCAACCCGATAGCATAGACATAAGGCGCAGCCATGGGTTCAATCAAATCATAGGACTGAACTGTCACCACGTCCACTGTCGCTGGTACAACTCGGTACTTGGCCAGAAGCATGCCAGACAGAATCAGAGCCAGAAAATCATCGATCTTGAGCTTGCTACCATCAAACACCTGAGCAAGCTGCTCTAAGACATGGCAAAAGGTCTTCCAGACTTCCTCCTGCCGCTCTACTTCCTGCTGACTTGCATCTTCCAACAGCCCCATCAGATTGGCATCCAAGCGAACTTCTTTGATAAAATTGGTAAATTTAGCCAAGAGGCCAGCCACTGTATGACTGCGAGATTTGAAAAAGTCTAACAGAGGCGTGATAAGGCTGCGACGCATGACATTGAGCCGCTTCAGGTCAAATTTCTCCTGACGGTTAATGGTGAAATCTCTCCCCAGCTTGGCTGCTCCTTTAATTTCCGCAAAGCGAAGGTACTGCTCAAAACTATCCAGCTCCTCCTGACGCAAGCCGCCATACAGGCCGTTTTTTAAAAGATTGAGTAAATCTTCTGTCTGAAAATTATAGCGTTTCAACCGTTCCAGTGACTCTAAAAACTGGACCAAAGGATGCTGAGCCATGGACTCAGACCGCCCTAAATAAAATGGAATTTGATACTGGTCAAAAATGGTCTTCAGCTGGAGCTGGTAGACCTCCACATCACCCAAAAGCAGCCGGATATCCTTGTAGCGAGCGCCATCATGGAGCCGCTGACGAATGGACTTGGCCACATACTCTAGTTCTTCTTTTTGATTGCGCACCGACCAAATCTCTACGTGAGAGCGATCCTCCGCAGTCAATTCCACATGGGTTTCAGAAAAATCATAGCGACTCTCTAAAATCTTTGAAATCTTGCCAAAGGCATCATCCGACTGAATCGAATCTCCCGCTAGATACTCTGGCTTGATCTCATAAGTTTGAGCCAGCTTGAGCAAAAAGTCCACGCTGGCCTGGTAAAGATTGCCCTCACGAAAGGCTGTCCGGTAGGCTTTTTGACTAGCATAAACGCCAATGACAATCTCCACTCCCTTGCGATGCAGCAAATCTACTAGATATTCCTCCTCTGCTGAGAAGCGGGTAAATCCGTCAATAACCAGCGCGAGATTAGCCAATTCCCCATCCAAATCTCCAGCTAGAATATGCTGGGCAAAAATCGTGAGTTTAGAGGTCGCATCATAATTTCCCGCCTGAAGAGCAGCAGAAAAAGCCGTGAAAATCTTGAGCAAATCCTCGCGCTTCTCTGGCTCTTCTAGATGATTCAAATCCGCAAAAGTCATCTGGGCTGTCTGAAGCTCATGATAAAGGTCTAGCAGTTGCTGGATAAATTGTGCATCCTTCTTGATCCGCCCATAAACCTTTAGTTCTCGATCATCCATTTCCGATAATATTCGGTAAAATAGCATACCTAGGCCAATGTCGTCCAAGGACTGTCCTTCCTGAACATCATTGAGGACAAAATAGCGAGCCATCTGGGCAAAACGCGTCACTGTAATGGCAAAGGAAGCCTGATTTTCCAATTCCTCCAAAACTGCTCGCTCCTTTTCAAAAGAAAGGGAGTTGGGAGCTATATAAAAGACCCGCTTGCCGGCTGCTGCTAAGTCCTGAGCTTGCTTAACCAAATGCGCTGTCAAAGGACTGCGGATATCCGTATAAAGTAATTTCATACCGTCTCTTTTCAACAACAAAATATAGAAATATTATATCATGTTTGTGAGAAAAAGGCTTTCTCTAAAAGAAAAAGCCCCGCCGAAGCGAGACTTTTCGTGTCTGATTTTATAATTGTTATCTGGGAACGAAATCGAATTAAGCTTCGATTTCAGTAACCATACCTGAACCAACAGTACGTCCACCTTCACGGATAGAGAAAGTAGTACCTTGTTCAACGGCGATTGGGTGGATCAACTCAACGTCGATAGTTACGTTATCACCAGGCATTACCATTTCAGTACCTGCTGGAAGTTCGATTGAACCTGTAACGTCAGTTGTACGGAAGTAGAACTGTGGACGGTAGTTGTTGAAGAATGGAGTGTGACGTCCACCTTCTTCTTTAGTAAGGATGTAAACTTCACCCTTGAATTTAGTGTGTGGGTTGATTGAACCTGGTTTAGCGATAACTTGACCACGTTCGATTTCATCACGTTGGATACCACGAAGAAGTACACCTACGTTGTCCCCTGCAAGACCTTCGTCAAGCTGTTTACGGAACATTTCAACACCAGTAACAACTGCTTTTTGGATTTCTTCTTTGATACCAACGATTTCGATTTCATCGTTGACACGAACAGTACCACGGTCGATACGTCCTGAAGCAACTGTACCACGACCAGTGATTGAGAATACGTCTTCGACTGGAAGAAGAAGAGGTTTGTCAGTATCACGTTCTGGTTCTGGGATGTACTCATCAACAGTGTTCATCAATTCCATGATGATGTCTTCGTACTTAGTATCACCTTCAAGAGCTTTAAGAGCTGAACCTTGGATAACTGGAAGATCGTCACCTGGGAAGTCGTATTCTGACAAGAGGTCACGGATTTCCATTTCAACCAATTCAAGCAATTCTTCGTCATCAACCAAGTCGATCTTGTTCATGAAGACGATAAGGTGTTTAACACCAACCTGACGTGAAAGAAGGATGTGCTCACGAGTTTGTGGCATTGGTCCGTCAGTTGAAGCTACTACAAGGATAGCTCCGTCCATTTGAGCGGCACCAGTGATCATGTTTTTAACGTAGTCCGCGTGTCCTGGAGCGTCGATGTGAGCGTAGTGACGTTTTTCAGTTTCGTACTCAACGTGCGCAGTGTTGATAGTGATACCACGTTCACGTTCTTCTGGAGCAGCATCGATAGACGCATAGTCTTTTGGTTGGTTAACTGATGAAGGCAAGCGACGTGCCAATACAGTTGTGATAGCTGCTGTCAAAGTAGTTTTACCGTGGTCAACGTGTCCGATAGTACCAATGTTAACGTGTGGTTTACTACGATCGTATTTTTCTTTTGCCATTTGAGTAAAAGCCTCCAATAAAATATATTTTATAGATAGACAGTAGGCAATACAGTCTAACTTTCCTTACTATTTTATCAAATTTTACTGAAAATGCAAGCCTTTTACACATTTTTTGTCAATTATTCCTTATCTAGCTTATAGTAAGGCTGATTGGGAACAGAAGCACCAATACTGGAAGCATAAATCCATTCTTTCTCTTCTAGTTGAGCGAAATTTTCAGCTTTTCCTGTCAAGATGACACCAGAGAAAGTTAATTGATCCCGATTTTCTGCTTCACGAATATCTAGCTGACCAAATTTCTTGAGATAGGACTCCACATCATTGTACGTGTTGTACCCACTAACACTTGGGAAAAGATTTTTATCTGCCTTTTTCAGATAATCCAAGAAAGTCTGCTGCTCTTTCTTAGCCTCTTTTGCCTTCTTTCTAACATCTGAATCATAAGTAAAGAGAAGACCAGCGTTAGCTCCGTAAGTCGTCTTAGGATCAGTGCGCAATGCCCCAGTATTGTCAACATCTTCTGACTGACTGCCAATCCAGTACCAGTTAATCTTGAGATTGTTCGGTATCATCTTCTGGATTTCCTTATAAGTATAAGCTTTATCAAAAGTCAAAGCTACTTCCACCAATTGATTTGGCATTTCTTTGACAGAAGCCAACTCCTTAGGTATAGAATTACTATCCTTTGTCCCTTTGACATTGATATTATAGAAGACCGGATATTTTTGACGCAGGGTTCGCGTATAGGTTCCTGAGAGAGACAAATAAGTCCCTTCCGCAGTCGGATCTCTAAAAGCACCTATGAGTGAATAGTTCCCCTCATAGGAAGGATAAGCCACCTTCACTCCATCTAAATCTTTGAAACGATCAGAATGTAAGGTTCCTGAAAACAAAGAATTTTGAGTGTAGTAAAGACTGTCATAGTCAACATTAGGGTAGGCGATTTCCGACATAACTTCGTACTCTTTCTGCAAATTTCGACCATTACTCGAGGCTAATTCTATCAATCCCTTTCCTAGTAAAAGCAATAAAGCTAAGGAGACAAGACTACTGATGGCAACTGTCTTCCAAAGTCGTTTCCGTTTACTTTTCTTCGCTAAAATTTCAAATGTTTCCATTTTTATATCCTTTCTTTTCCAATTTATGGCGGAGCTTAATTCGGCTACGCATGAGTTGTACTTTCACTTTACTTACAGAATACGACATAATTTGAGCGATTTCCTTTACTGTAAAATTTTGGAAATAATAAAGATCTAAAAGCATTGCTTCCTTAGTTGGGAGCTCTTCTATCGTCAACCTTAACAGCTCATAATGGTCGTTCTCAAATGGTTGAATCACATCTTGTTTGAAAAATTCCTTTTGCAAAATTTCTAGATAATGCTGATCGCGCCTATAGCGATCGATGTAGCGGCGGATGGAAACCCGATACATCCAAGCTCGCATCTTCTCTGCTGGGATGACCAGATCAGTCTCTAACATTTTGACAAAAACATCCTGTACCACATCTTCTGCCTCGGCCTTAGAAGCTCCTGACTTTTGCAAGTAGAAAACAATCTCTCGGGCAAAGCCAATCAAGATGTTTTCGTATTCATCCAGTTTGATAATCTCACCTCCCCACAACTTCTCCTCAAATCTCTCCTTACTTGCATTCCTTAAAAAAGCAGAATAATAGTAAAAAGTCTTTCTAATCCAAAGCTCGCAGCTGCTACTTTTCATTTGATACTACTTTTCTCTATTCAATACTTTTCTATTCTTCCCCCTTTCTACTAGTATAACGAATAGAAAGTCATTTTGGTTACAAAAGTTTAAAAGACGACAAAGAAACCCCAGATAGATTGAAACTATCTAGGGTTGATATCTTATAGATTTTATTGAGAGATTGACTCTGAGTTGTTGATTTGTTCAGAAGCAGTTCCCAGAGCCTGTTCTGCAGTTTCAGCTTGAGACTGATGAGCTTCTACTGAATGAACTGATTCAGCTGGTTCTGAAACTGATGCTGAGAATGCTGATTGAGTTGATTCTTGAGTTTGGGCTTGGCTAGCAGCAAACGGTTGAGTTGGCTGGTTCACTTGATTCTGACCAAAAGGTTGCTGAGGCTGACCAAATCCTTGATTTTGAACTGGTGCTTGTTGCTGAGCAAATGGTTGCTCTTGGTTAACAGGCTGACTAAACTGTTGGTTTTGAGCTGGCTGTTGAACTTGACCAAATTGTTGGTTTTGTGTCGGCTGTTGTTGTCCTTGGAATCCAGGCTGAACAAACTGTTGGTTTTGAACTGGTTGTTGAGCTTGACCAAATTGCTGACCTTGGAATCCTTGTTGACCATAAGGAGCCCCTTTAACTTGCTGAGCTGGTTTGCTAGCTTGGCAAAGCAAGACAATTAAAGCAATACCACATGGCAGAGAAACCAAAGCAGCTAAAATATTCAAAACTGGAATGAAAGAAGCTATTGTTGGCCCTACTCCCAGAAAAATAAATGCCCAGTGGAAGCCAGCGTCGCGAAGACGACGAACTGTGATAGCAAGATGGGGAACGATCGTTGCAAGTCCATAGATGGCAAGCAAGAACATGATGAACGCAGCCAAACCAGCGCCAGCCATAGCTCCAGATAAATCAGGTTCATAATCGTACAATCCCGCATAATAAATTTCACTAAAAAGTGGAATAAGGAAACCGAAAAAGGCAATCAACGAAAATGGTAAGGTAATCAAAAAATTACATAGGACAACCCACCAGTAATCCGAACGGCTTGAACGACCACTAAAGTCTGCATAACGAGTCCAAAATTTTTTATAAGCAGAAAACATAGAAATCTCCTTTAAATTTTTATTAATAAGATTCATTGTATCATAATTTTAGCTCGAAATCAAGGTAAGTTAATCTCGGATTGCTCTTAGAGCAAGGAAACAGGGGTTACTTTACCGTTTCGATTTCCCATGAACCCCAGCCACGGAAGCGAATAGCTCCTTGCTCATCTGTACGGAAAATCTGTGTCTGAATGTTCTTAAATCTGTCCAGAGTTTCCTGATGAGGATGCTTGTAGCGGTTATTCCTACCTGCAGAAATGAGGGCAATTTTGGGCTGAAGCTGATGTAAAAATTCTGGGCTAGAGGATCCTTTAGAACCGTGGTGTCCTGCTTTTAAGACATCCACCTTGAGTTGCGGAAAACGCCGCATCAAGGTAGCTTCGCCTTTCTCCTCTAAATCTCCCGTAAACAAAAAGCTGGTTCCAAAAAATTGTCCATATAAGACGACAGAGTCGTCATTACTGCCGTCGCCCGTCTCCTCAGGATAAAGAACTTGCAATGCTCCATCAAAAATCGGAAAGTTATCTCCTACTTCTACCGCATGAACTCTTGTTTGCATACGCTCCAGTTTCTCCACAAAATCCGACTGGGTCAAACTTCCCTTAGATACATAAATTTCCTTTATAGAAAAATGCTTGGCTACTTCCAGCATATCTCCCATATGGTCCGTATCGGTGTGGGTCAAAACCAGCACATCCAAGCGGCTCACTCCCCGACTTTTCAGATAGGGAATCAAGGTCTTTTCTGCATTTGTCGAAAAAATCCGCTTCTGCCATGCTTCTTTCTTGCCAATCTCCACTCGACCACCTACATCAATCAGAACAGATTTTCCCCGCCAATCGCGCAAGAAAATGCTATCCCCCTGCCCAATATCAATAACTGTAATTTCATTTTGTAGAGGATGCTTTGTGAGAAAAAATAGCAGAGCAAGAACCAAGCTAAGTAAGGTCACAACTTTCTTCTGTCTGCGAAAATCATAGAGCAAGCCAAGAGTGATAAGCAGGCCTAGCATCATCCAGATAGATGGCTGACCGAAAATCACTGGTCGAGAAGAAATAGAGGCTGTCCAACGGATTAGCCCTTCCAGCAGTTCAAATAAGACATTGACCTGAGTGATTTTCAAAAGAGGTGATAGGACAAAAATAAAGGTCAGGGCTGGAAGCATAAAAAGATCAAAAACAACTGAGAATAGAAAGGTCAGCAGAATAGACCAAGGCTGAAACTCTGAAAAATAGAAAATCAGAATCGGCAAAATTCCCAGTGAAATGGTCAAACTTTCTGCCAGCACCTTTCTCATAGAAGGTAAATGCTCAAAATCCATGACAGAGATGACAAAAGCATAGGCACAGGAAAGAACGCCACCCGTCGTCAAGAGAAAATTGGGCATGAACATGGCTAAGAGCATGATTGTCAAAGCAAAGTTGTCCAGCTTAGTCACACCAAACTGCGAGAGCAGCTTTTGTACTAAACTCCTCACGACCGATACTGAAAAGCCCGTCAAACCCGCATAGAGGAAGGAAAAGGGCAGCTGTATCCAATCAACGGTCTCTCTTTTCAAACCAGATTTGAGGAGAATTCTGCGAAAACCATCCATGAAATAGCCGACCTGCATGCCCGATAGGGCAAAGAGATGGATAATCCCCAGACTAGAATAAAGTTCATTCATCTCAGCAAAATCTGTGTCCAAATCACCAAACAAAAGTCCAGTCATATAGTGGCTCATGGGGCTAGGAAAATTTTCCTTGATATAAACCAAGGCTTTTCTGCGCCAGACCGACAGCCAGTCCCAAGGATTAAGACTGCTAAAATGCTGACTGGACTTGATTTGATTGATTTTCAAAATCCTGTAAATCCCCTGCGTTTTTAGATAAGCCCGATAGTCAAAGCCTGAAAAATTGCGCTGGTCTTCTGCTAAACTAAGATCTCCATCAATCTCCAAAAGCAGTTGATCGCTCAGCTTTTGAAAAGCGATTTTTCCCTTTTCTGACTGGATTTTATAAAAGGCCTGATAAGTTCGACCATTAGAATGACCGCGAAAAGAAAGCGAGTCGCCATTGACTTTGATTGTATCTGGCTTGATCACAATGGCAGAGATGGTTTTCGGCTCATCTTGAAAGGCTTGATTAGCCATTTCTCTCCGAAATAGGAAAAATCCTGTAAAGAGACTCAAAAGCACCAAAACAAGCAGACTATTTCTAGTCGAATAAAGCCAAAAGAGCCGAACAAGGAGGACTGCTAAACCTAGATAGGCTAGTAGACTACTAGTGTAAATCGCAAAGTAGGTCAGCACCAGCAAAAGACAAAAATAGATGGGTTTGATGGGAAGTTTATTTATCCACTGTGACATAGTCTTTTAACTTTTCTAAGGTTTTTGCACCGATTCCTGAAACATTTTTCAGCTCGTCTACTGACTTAAATTTACCATTTGCTTCTCGATAAGCAATGATGTCTTGCGCCTTCTTTTGACCGATGCCTGAAACTGTCTGAAGTTCAGCTTCGGTCGCCGTATTGAGATTGACCAAGCCAGACTTCCCTTTTGCCTTTTCTCCATTTCCAGCGGGCGTCTGACTAGCTTGCGTCACATCTGCCCCTTCCTCACCGACTTTAGCTACATAGACAACTGCCTCATCTGTTAATTTTTGTGCTTGGTTGATGGATTTTGACTCGGCATCTGGCAATAGGCCACCTGCTTTTTGTAGGGCATCATGCACACGCGCTCCTGCCTGCAACTGATAAACTCCTGGATTTTTGACAGCCCCTTTGACATCAACTGTTACTTCTTTCTCAGATTCCTCTGGATCCATATCTTTTTCTGAATCGATTTTTTCTTGATTCGCACTTCTTTTTTCTGCATTGGTTTCAGATGAAGCTGATGTAACCACTTCCTGAGCCAGTGCGCTGACCTGATTCTGTGGCTGAGCATTGCCCTTCAGCAAGAAAAAGCCAGCCAAGACGACTCCTATCAAAGAAAGTCCAATAAATATCTTGTATTCCTTTAATTTTTCAACTATTTCTTCAAACATATTTTTTTCTCCTTTATCTTTATATTCGTAAAAAATTCAAAAAAATATGACAAACCGAGAGAATTTTCAGCTTGTCATATTTTAAAATCTTTATTTTGCAAGAAGTCGTATAGATAGAAAGGCCATTGACAAAAATAGAAGCTGCAATATCAGTCTGCTTTGCTTATCCTGTATATCCAAGCTTCTATCTTTTGAGATCTGCTATGTAAAAAAGCCAGATTTGCCAAAAGAAAAGCCATGACCAGTGCGCTTAGAATCAGAAGCAGCGACCAAGAAACCGACTGCTGACTCAGATAAAGGACAAAGACTAAGATGAGTATAGGAAAAGTTGTCAAAGCTGTGAAGCCGCCCGGTACCCAGCGACGAAAGCGAAACACTTGCATAATATGGCCCAGCAGATGGAGAGTGTGACAGAAACCAATAGCCAAAGCTAGCTCAGGAATGCGAAATAGAATGGCAAGCAACAAAAGGATAAAAGCCAGTAGAAATTCCTCTGCAATCATCAGAGCAATACTTTCAGCAGAAAGATAACTTCCTCTTCTGGCAATGAACATCTCCTTTTGATAGCCTTGATGGTTTTGATTCTGAGAAATCCAAGGCCGAATCAGGATAATCTCATCAAACTCGTGCAGCATAAACAGTGATAAGGTTACAAAAGATAAAAAAGCAAGAGCCACAGCATCCTCCTTATAAAACATACCTACATTATAACTCACTCACATACAAAAATCAGCTCCCAAGCAAGATTGCTCAGGAAACTGAAGCTGATTAGTTTCTTATTTCCTATGCTTATCTGGATCCCAGACAAAGCTTGCAAGGAAACTAAAAATGAAGGTCAGAATACCAATCAAAGCTGCTGGAATAAAGGCAATTGCTCGTAAAATCCGCCAGAAGATATTTGGTTTTTTACCTGTCTGGTAAGGCGCTACTTCTGCATCCAAGCGGTCAAACTCTGCCTGAATCCGACGAGCCACTTCCTCAACTCCTTCATCGTTCATCTTTTTGATATCAGAAATATCAATTGGATTGCCGAAGTTCATATCCACGCGCTCCCCAGCTGCCAAACCTTTGAGGCTCATGGGACCAGCATAGACAACTGGCATGATCCGAACCTTAGCCATCTTAGCAATCACTGCCACTCCTCCCTTGACATCCGTAGAATGACGGCTGCCGCTCGGGAACATAATAAGGGAACGATTACTCTTTTTCAGCATATTGACAGGGTATTTGATAGCTGACGGGCCAGGATTTTCTCGGTCGATAGGAAAGGCACCACACATGCGAATCCACCAGCCGAACACCCGATTTTCAAAAAGCTGTTTCTTGGCCATGAAAATGAACTGCTTGGGCTTGGTCGCAAAAGCCATGTAAACTGGATCCCACCATGTCCGGTGAGGGGCAACCAAGATATAGTTTTCATCTTGTGAAGGAATCTTCTCTTTATTATGGTAATGGGCATTGCCATTCAAGGTCCACAGGATAAAAATCACTAAACCTCGCAAATAGGTATAAAACATAAACTCTCCTTATTTCAAATTGTGATTGTACTTGAAATTTATTACATCCTTTCCCATTATACCCTATACCCTTATAGTCTGCAATATTTTTCCAAACTTTGGCTGTAACAGCTGATTCTGATAGCCATTTCCATAAAAAAATGGTATCATTAATCTCATGAACAAGAAAGAATTAATCGGTTTAAACCAAATCCAAGTAGATGAAAAGATTTCGCAGGGCTTGACCAACGATTTTACAAGTGACACCAGTACTAGTAACTGGCAAATCGTTAAGCGGAATGTTTTCACCCTTTTTAATGCCCTAAACTTTGTAATCGCTCTGGCCTTGGTCTCTGTCCAAGCCTGGAGTAATCTAGTCTTCTTCGCAGTAATCAGCTTTAACGCCGTCACTGGTATTATTACGGAACTGCGAGCCAAACACATGATTGACAAGCTCAATCTGGTCAGCCGAGAGCTGGTCACAGTTATCCGAGACGGCCAGGAAGTCAAGATTCAGCCAGAAGAAATTGTACTGGGCGATCTGATCAAGCTGTCAGCCGGCGAGCAAATTCCCAGTGACGCCCATGTAATAGAGGGGGTTGCCGAGGCCAATGAAGCCATGCTGACAGGTGAGAGTGATTTGGTTCTCAAGGAAGAAGGCGCCGAGCTGCTGTCTGGTAGCTTTTTGGCTAGTGGGCAGATTTATGCTGAGGTGCACCATGTCGGCGCAGACAACTATGCCAACAAGCTCATGACTGAGGCCAAAACTCTCAAGCCTATCAACTCGCGCATTCTATACAATCTTGCGAAAATTTCTCGCTTTACTGGAAAAATCATTATTCCTTTCGGATTGGCTCTCTTCTTTGAAGCCCTGATGATAAAGGGATTGCCTGTCAAAAACTCTGTCATTACCAGCTCGACAGCTCTTTTGGGTATGCTGCCTAAGGGAATCGCCCTGCTGACAGTCACGTCACTCCTGACAGCTGTCATCAAGCTAGGTATGCGCAAGGTTCTTGTTCAGGAAATGTATTCTGTTGAAACTCTGGCCCGGGTGGATACTCTCTGCCTGGACAAGACCGGAACAATTACCCAAGGTAAGATGACCGTTGAAGCCTTGCATAGTCTGTCAGGTAAGTTTTCTGATGAGACAGTCGGTCAAATCTTAGCAGCCTACATCCAAACAAGCGAGGATAATAACCCAACTGCTCAGGCTATCCGCAAGGGATACGGCCATTTAGAACACACCTATACTAGCGACAATGTCATCCCATTTTCTAGTGACCGAAAATGGGGCGCTATGCATTTATCCAGTGTCGGAACTATCTTTCTGGGAGCGCCTGAAATGCTGCTGGACAGCAATCCTGCAGCGGTTGGAGAGGCTCAAAAACGCGGATCGCGGGTTTTGGTACTGGCTCACAGCGACCAAGTGCTAGACAAACACAGTATCCAACTGCCTGAAGATATGACCGCTTTAGCTGTTCTGGAAATCACTGATCCTATCCGTGAGGGAGCGGCTGAGACGCTGGACTACCTGCGCTCTCAGGATGTTGATCTGAAAATCATCTCTGGTGACAATCCCGTGACTGTTTCCCATATAGCGAGCCAGGCTGGATTTGCCAACTACGACAGCTACATCGACTGCTCGAAAATCAGCGATCAAGAACTGGTTGAGCAAGCAGAAGAAACTGCCATCTTCGGCCGTGTTTCTCCTCATCAGAAAAAACTGCTCATCCAGACTCTTAAGGCCGCTGGTCGGACAACAGCCATGACAGGAGATGGTGTTAATGATATCTTGGCCTTGCGTGAAGCAGACTGTTCCATCGTCATGGCCGAGGGAGACCCCGCAACTCGGCAAATTGCCAACTTGGTCCTTCTTAACTCTGACTTTAACGATGTCCCTGAGATTCTTTTTGAAGGCCGCCGAGTCGTTAACAATATCGGCCGGATTGCTCCGATTTTCTTCATCAAGACCATATACTCCTTTATCCTGGCTATCATCTGTATCGCCAGTATCCTGCTAGGAAAATCTGAATACCTCTTGATTTTCCCATTCATTCCGATTCAAATCACCTTGATTGACCAGTTTGTCGAAGGCTTTCCACCCTTTGTCCTCACCTTTGAGCGCAATATTAAGCCGGTTGAAAAGCACTTCCTCAAACGCTCCCTGCAGCTGGCTCTGCCAAGCTCCCTCATGATTGTCTTCAGCGTCCTATTTGTTCGCATCTGGGGTAGCAACCATGGCTGGAGCGACATAGAAATGGCCACCCTGACCTACTACTTACTAGGCAGCATCAGCTTCTTGTCAGTCATCCGGGCCTGTCTGCCACTCAACCTCTGGCGCGCTCTTCTGATCATTTTTTCAGTCGCAGGCTTCTATCTATCCGCCTTTGTCCTGCAACACCTTTTGGAAATTGCGACGCTGACAGCCGCAACCTTGCCAGTCTATCTGATTCTCATGGTTTTCTTTATCGGAATTTTCATAGCTTGTACTATCAAGCAAAAATATGAATTCAACTAAAATTCGCACCTGACTGTTTCTGTCAGGTGTTTTTTCCTATAAAATTTCTCTTTCTTCTTTGGAATAGCACTTAATCATGCTATAATGTTGGTATGACAGAAGCAAAATTAAAAGACGGAGAAAGAGTCAACCAACTCTTTTCCACTGATATAAAAATCATTCAAAATAGCGAGGTTTTTAGCTATTCAGTCGATAGTGTCCTGCTTTCTCGCTTTCCAAAATTACCCAAACGAGGACTCATCGTTGATCTCTGCGCTGGAAACGGGGCTGTTGGTCTCTTTGCTAGCACACGGACTCAGGCCCAGATTCTAGCGGTAGAAATTCAGGAGCGTCTAGCAGATATGGCCCAGCGTTCCATTGAATTAAATAACCTTGCTCAACAGATGCAGGTCATCCATGACGACCTAAAAAATCTAGGAGCTCATATATCTGGCAGTAAGGTTGACATCATTCTCTGCAATCCCCCCTATTTCAAGGTAGATGAACATTCCAATCTTAACGGCAGTGAGCATTATCTGCTAGCGCGTCACGAAGTTGCTACCAATTTAGAAGAAATTTGCACGATTGCCCAGCGAGTTCTCAAGTCCAATGGCCGCTTAGCAATGGTTCACCGTCCTGACCGATTTTTGGATATTTTAGAAACCATGAAAAACCATAATCTAGCGCCCAAGCGCATCCAGTTTGTCTATCCCAAGCAGGGGAGGGAAGCAAATATGCTCTTAATCGAGGCTATCAAAGATGGTTCACCAGACGGCCTGAAAATCCTCCCGCCCCTCTTTATCCACGAGCAAGACGGCAGCTATACACCAGAAATTCAAGAGATTTACTATGGAAAATAAAGCCTATATGTACGTCCTTGAATGCGGAGACGGCACCCTCTATACAGGCTATACCACTGATGTAGAAGCTCGTCTCAAAACACATCAGGCTGGAAAAGGAGCCAAGTACACCCGTGCCCGATTACCTGTCACGCTTATCTATCAAGAAGAATACCCCGACAAATCTGCAGCCATGTCGGCTGAAGCCCTCTTCAAAAAGAAGAAACGAGCTGAAAAACTAGCTTATATAGAAGAAAAACGTAGTAAGTCCTAAAACTTACTACGTTTTTTGAATTCTAAAATCAAGATTAGAGGCGTTCCTTCCAAGAAGTCGCAGTCTGTTGAAGAACCTTGTTGAGCTCATCAATGTTTTCAAAACCAGTTGTACGAAGCCATTTACGAGCTGCTTCTTCACCGTCTTTAATGTAGGCTTCAACTGACCCTGCCCAGGTTGCACGGCCGCAAAGAACGCCGTTGAAGTTTGCGCCTGATTCGTGGGCAAAGACAAGGGTTTCTTGGAAGAGTCTAGCTGATACACCTGCACTCAAGTAGATATATGGCAAGTTAGTCGCTTCGTCTTGCGCTTTGAAGAAGGCTGCCGCTTCTTCGCGTGTATGCACGATTTCACCATCGCCAAAGCCTTCAACATATTTGACGTTGACTGGAACTTCCACTTTTAAGACATCGATGTTGAAGCGTGGGTCTGAGAAGACCTTCATAGCACCGATAACCTTGTGTGGTTTTACTTTGGCGTATTCTGCAGAACCTGCATCAGCTATTTTTTCATCGTAAGCGAGGATTTCAAGGAAGAACGGAATGTCTTCCGCCACACACTCAGAACCGATGCGTTCGATGTAGGCTTGTTTTTGTTGGTTGAGTTCGTCAGAACTGTCTACATCATAGTAAAGCAAGAATTTGACAGCGTCTGCACCTTGTTCTTTGATGCGTTTGGCAGACCAAATATCCAAGCAGTCTGGCAAGCGTTTGGTGCTTGTTGTGTCGTAGCCAGTTTTCTCATAAGCAAGGAGAAGACCAGCATTTGGAGCAAGTGCTTTTGTAGCTGGAAGTCCGTACTCAGGGTCAAGAAGCATAGAGGATGCGTATTTGGTCAATTCATCTGCAACCAAGACTTTGAGTTCTTCCATTTGAGCAACTGTTGGCTCTTCTGTTTGGTATTGAGCCATGAGGCGTTTCAAAGCACCACGTTGGTCAAAGGCAAGAGCTGAGATGATGCCGTTCTCGTCAGAAAGTTTTTCCAAATATTTGCGTTTTTGTTCTGTTAAAGCCATTTTATACCTCTTTTACTATTAATTGATCATATAGAGCTTGATAGTTGGCCATATTGACATGACCTGTCATTTTTTCTTGAGCATTAAGCATACCAAGGACATTTGCCTTGATGAGGAGTTCTTGATCAGTTTCCTTATGAAGAAGTCCTGATGAAATCCCTGCAACAGTAGAATCTCCAGATCCGACAGGATTGACTACCTGAATTCTTGGAATATCTACCTTGTAGAAAGTACCACCATGTTTAGCAAAAGCACCATTTGCTCCAAGTGAAACGATAATCCACTCAATCCCTGCAAACAAAGGCTCTTGAAGAACTTCTTTTAATTCATCCAAATCCTCAGAAACTTCCTTTCCAAGAAGCTGAGACAATTCTTCGTTATTTGGTTTGATTACTGTTGGTTTGTGGGGTGATTCAAGAACTGCCTGAAGAGCTGCACCTGAGCAGTCCAGAACAACTGGTTTTCCTGCTCGATTAGAAAGTTCTACCAAGCTTGCATAGTAGTCAACTGGAAGACCTGCTGGCAGACTACCAGAGATAGCCACTACTTCCACAGTGTCAAGGAGATCCTCGAAATGAGCCAAAAAATCTTGACCTTCTTGTTCCAGAACTTCAGGCCCTTTCTCAAGGATTTCTGTTTGGTTGTCTCCGTGTAGGATAGCGATACAGTTACGTGTTTCTCCTTGAATTGTGAAGAAATGTTTACTGACCTTATCATCGATATGTTCTACCAAAAACTCACCAAGTTTACCACCGACCAAACCAGTAGCAGCAACAGAATCACCAAATTCTGAAAGAACTCGTGTAACATTGAGACCTTTACCACCAGCTGTCTTGGTCACGTCCACCACACGGTTGACAGTGTCAATTTTTAATTCATCCAAAGGATAAGAAATATCAATGGATGGATTCATTGTGACTGTTAAAATCATGCGTCACCTCTTAGTCGTGGTACTCACCGCGATCCCATTTTTCAAGGAATTCTGTAAAGAAGTTTGCATCTGCTTGATGAGCATTGTGAGTTTCAACGTGCTCGATTTTAGCAATCAATTTTTTATTTTCTTCTGATGGTTTGTATTCAGCATTGATGAAAGCTTCAATGATATCGCACATAAGCAATTCACCAGTAATCTTACCACCAAAACCAATAACGTTGGCATTCAACTGTTCTTTAGCGTAAAGAGCTGTTGTCATATCACGAACCAAGGCAGAGCGTACACCTGGAACTTTGTTGACAGCGTTATTGATACCAACACCGGTACCACAGATACAAACACCAAGATCAGCCTGTCCGCTAACAACTGCTTCCCCCACTTTTTTACCAAAAATTGGGTAGTGTGTACGAGCATGATCGTAAGTACCAAAGTCAATGACTTCATGTCCTTTTGATTTCAAAAATTCTGAAACCGCCATTTTTTCATCTGTTACGATGTGGTCACATCCAATTGCAATTCTCATTTTTATCTTACCTTTCTTACTCTCTACCAATTAGCACATTTTGTTCAACATATCGACCCTGATTTGGTGACGTCCACCGTCGTATTTACCATTAACAAAACCTTTAGCAATGTTTTTCGCCAATTCATCACCAACAGTTTCTGCTCCCATAGTAATCATACGTGAGTTGTTGTGTCCACGAGTCATATAAGCTGAACGTTCATCAGATACTTCTGCGGCAACCATTCCTTTGATTTTAGTTGCGACCATGAATGGGCCAGCACCATAAGCATCAATCACGATACCAAGGTTTTGTTCTTCTTTGTTTACTTCTGCAGCAACAGCAAGAGTCACATCAACAAAATCTTGTCCTTCAGCTGTAACATCCACAACGTGGAAGTTTTCTTTTTCCAAGAAGTCTTTCACAACTTCTTTCAATCTCAAACCTGCAGCATCTGCACCAATGATAATAGACATATTAAGTCCTCCTTTAATTTTCTATATAATGAACTAAAATATTTTAAAACATTAAACGTTATTTGATTCACAAGTTTATAATACAACATTTAGTGTTCGTTGTCAACATTATATGTTTGTTTTTAAACATTTTTAAAATTTTTCTTTAAAAAATAGTAATATCAAATCCAATTTCTTCTTTTTCTCCTGCTGGGAGTAGACGGACATTTTTCTTGCTTTCTAAATAATCTCCCTCTTCTAACGAGGTCGACAAGCCTGACCAAGGTTCCAAGGCTATAAATGGTCCTTTGTTGATAGTTGACCAGATAATCAGATTTGGAAATTCTTGAAAATCCAAACGCAATCCTTTATCATGATTCCGAGAACGAAGGGCAACGGTTCGTGATTTTAGCTCATCAAGAGTCACTGCATCTTGAGCAAAGAGAGCATAGTCCAAAGCCAGTTCTTTTTGATGGTCTAGAAAGCTCGTGCGTTCCAGAAAGTTCAACATTCCAGTTTCAGGATAGGAGAGAGGAACGCTGCAAGTTTCTTCCTTTTCGAACTCCAAATAGTAATCCTCGTAATTTTCATCATCAAGTAAAGGACAGTTAAAGCCGGGATGGCCTCCGATGAAGTACGGCATAGCGCCACTATCTCCACGATTTTCTACGATATACTGGGTACGAAGCTTCTTACCAGTCAAGCTATAGCGAATTGATAAGCGAAAATGATAGGGATAGTTCTGAAACATTTCCTCTGTGTCCTCAATAGCAAAAGTCACACTCGTATCCGTTTGTTCAACCAATTCAAATTCTTTCTTGCGAACGAGACCATGCCGTGGAATGACTCCACTCGCTTCTTGACTATCTTCTAATACATAGTGAGCGGTGTCATTACGCAAACTCCCACAAATGGGGAAAAGAACTGGAGCTTGACCACTCCAATAGGTCGCATCACCCTGCCAGAGGTATTCCACGCCATCCTTATCCTTGATTGAAGAAAGCGCTCCTCCCAATTGCTTAAACTGCACTGTCAATTCATCATTTTCTAGCGTAATCACCATCCAAATCTCCTCTCTACTTCAGAGAAAAAGGCAGGCTTCTGACTTCTCTCTGCTTAGCCTTTTCTATTTATTACATAGGAAAAGCTAGATTATCAACATTCCCATTTGGAAATGGACAATCTAGCTTCCCTAGTCTTACAATATTTAACAATAGTTAACGGATATTATTTTGCTTTTGCTGCATATTCTGCATTCCGTTTGATCATTTGCTTTCTGTACCAAGCAAAGATTCCAATATAAGCACCAAGGAAGACAATAGCACCAATGATAGCTTTAATATCACCTGTAGTAGTATTACCAATAGTCCAGCCCAAGAGTTTTTCGATCGGTCCTTCAAGTGTTGAGTGAGTGATCAATTGAGACTGGCTAACTCCTTCAGGGAAGGCACCTACGCCTTTAGCAAGTTCTGTTGCAAACGGTGCAATCAGGGTACCTGAAAGAAGGAAGAGTGGTAACAAGAGTGTTCCAAAGACAATCATACGAAGCAATTTACCACGAGTAACAACCAGAAGGGCAGGTGTCACACCCATTGCGATGATACCAGCCAATGGCAAGATACCGTTCCCTACATTAGAAAGCAGAACTGCTTCAATCAACATGATTGGGGCAAGTACGTTAGCGCAGGCCCAGATTTCTGCACGACCAGCGATAAATGGCCAGTCAAGACCGATGTTGAATTTACGTCCTTGAAGACGCTTTGTTGCTACATTAGTAATACCTTGTGAAAGTGGTTCCACGGCTGCGATAAACCATGATCCGATAAGTGAGAAGAGCTCCAAGCAGACACCGGCAGTCAAACCGAGAGACAACCATCCTTTAATAACTAATTGCCATGTGTTGCCATCTTCTACACCTGCTACTGGGTGCGGAGTTCCCATGATGCCGATAACTACACCGAGAAGGAAACCGATGAAGAATTTAGATCCCCAGAAACCGATTTTCTTATTCAAAGCGGCAGCATCGAAGTCATATTTGTCCAACCCAGGGAAGAACTTGTCAAAAATCTTATCCAAAACCATGATAACAGGGTTCATCATGTAGTTCATATGAGTTGAAGTCATTGGAGATGAACTTGGTGCATTCAACAAATCATCAAAGGTTGGTTTCATCAAGTCAGAGTTGATAATCTTCAAGACACCAACCAAGACAACTGCTAAAGTTGCAATCAAGAGTGATACAGCAGGACTTACATGGCTCTTATCTGCATACCATTTGATAAGCAAGCCAGTAATTGACAAGTGCCAAATATCAAAGATATCCACATCCAATGTATCTGTTTTCTTCATAGCTAACATCACAACATTGACAATGAGCATGATGAGCAAGAAGTACAGGGTCCATGGAGAACCCCAAGTGATGGTTGCAAGCGGTGCCCAACCAACGTCAGTGATGTTCAACTGGATACCAGTGTTTTCAACGAATTTAGCAAGTGAAGCTGAGAAAGCTCCGTTAAGCATACCGATGATGGCACCGATACCAGTAAGAGCGATGGCAAGTTTGATACCACCTTCAAGCGCTTTGGAGAATTTCACTCCAAAAAGTAAAGCCAATACTGTCAAGATGATCAGCATGATGATAGGACCACCCATATCTAAGATGGGTTTAAAAATCTTATTGGCTAGGTCAATAATGACATCCATAATAATTCCTCCCTTTTTTTGTTATATGAATGTTAGCAAGATAAAGAATAGATTAACTTAGTCCGTGCTCTTTAATAGCTGCTTCAATATTATCAAACACTGGAGCGCTCATTGCAGGAATACGGAACAAGATTGGTCCAGCTTCGATAACTGGGATTCCTGGTTCAAAACCAAGATCTGTTGCAGCGATTGGCGTGAAGATATCATAACCTTGCATTAGATCTTCATTGACATCCTTAACCATCACGGCATCACAATGTACATCATAACCGCGGTTTGACAACTCTTCCTCAAGAGCACTCTTGATTTGGTGACTTGAGTTTACCCCTGCTCCGCAGGCTGCTAAAATTTTAATCATAATAAAATCCTCCGATTTATTTATTTAATAACTTTTGAAATATATTGGAACAACTCTTCTTTTGAGTTCAAAGAAGCTAAACCAGCTAGATTTCCTTCGCTAGTGAAGAAATCCATTAACTGTGCTAAGATATTGGTCTGGCTTGAGCTAGAGTTGTTGATAATAAAGAACAAGAGAGACACTTCAACGGTTTGCGTAGGAGAAATCATATTGTGGAAGGTTACAGGCTGATCTAGCTTAACAACTACCACGTTTTCAGACAAATTATGCGCAATATCCGTATGAGGTATGGCAACATTCGGCAAGTCCTTGCCTAAAAATTCCATATCCAATCCAGTTGGAAACGCCTTTTCTCTTTCAAGTAAAGCGTTTCGATAAGAAGAAGTTACAATTTCTCTTTCTTCTAACAAATCAGCTACTTGATGAAAAAGATCTTCTTGATTTTCTGCATGTAAACAAAACACTAGATTTTCATCAAATAATTGGGCAAGCGCCATTTTATCATCTCTCCTTTTGTTTCTTTTTGTTCGTTTAATTAATTATATCATTATGTGATAGCGCTGTCAATAGTTTGTTTTGTTATTTTTTGTTTATTTGTCTAATAACTTAAATTTTTAATGTTCATATGAAGATGGGACATTTCGTCATTCTGCATGGCTGAAGAACAACACGAGTCATAAGAATATCCTTAGCAAGTCTAAGTTGATATACAGGAACTTTTCGTCCGCTGTTAAATGCAATTATTCATTTGTAATAAGAAATAAAAGCTACGAAATTCGCAGCTTTCAGAGTCTAAAATCAACGTTCATGACAACGCGATCAAATCAGAGGACCTTGGTGTAAGAACTATATTTTGCTCTCACTTTCGGAGAGATATGGTCATCCGTTACAATCGCGTCAATATTGTCCAAACGGTAAAAACTATAGAAAGAATAGCTATCAAATTTGCTATTATCTGCAACAATGTATTTTTCAATTGCATTGTTGAGAATAATGGCATTTCCATTCCCCTCTTCTTCATTGGCAGTCGTCACATTGTGGCCGTCAATTCCGTTCACTCCAATAAAAGCCTTTGATACCTTGATTTCTCGTAAAAGTTTATTGGCAAACTGCCCCACAAAAGTCTGGGTCTTGACCCGATAGCGTCCTCCAATCAAAATCAAATCAAAATTAGGGTAATCCTTCAACTTTTCGAAAATAGGGAGTGAATTGGTTACAATACTGATATTTTTCCCCTCTAAATAATCGCCGATAAAATCCGTTGTAGTACCTGATCCGATAAAAACAGTGTCTCCTTCAGCAATCAAATCAGCACATTTCTTAGCAATCAGCTTCTTTTCTTCTATATTTAACATCGTTTTTTCAGAATGCGAAGCTTCATTCAAGCTATCTTTCACCTTTTTATGAGCTCCACCATGCACCCGAATCAAAAGTCCTTGCTTCTCAAGATCAATCAAATCCCGCCGAATGGTCATATCTGTTACATTCAGCAATTCCTTCAGGTTCTTTACAGACACAACTCCCGTCTGGTCCAGCTCTTGTAAGATCACTTTATGACGACTTTCCTTCATGTACAATCCTCCTTGTTGTTGATGTCTAGAGACGTCTCATCAAAGTTTCCCCTTTGATTCTTAGGTTCCTTGGACACCTCAAATCACTTTAATGTCCATGCACCATTGCTTATATCATTATACTACAATTTTTTCATATAAACAAAAAAATGTATACTTTTTTTCAAAAAAATAGATTATTGTTTGTTTATGCGTTTTCATTGTGCTGTTTTCAAACAAATCTTGAAAGATATTCAAATTATTTTCAATAGAAAAATCCGATGTCAACTGACATCGGATTTTTTGTTTATTTATCGCCTTTATTACGGATAACAAAGCCGGTTTTCTTTTCGCTGGAAGTGCGTTGTGGGCGTTTATTTCCTCTGCTTTCGAAGTCGCGACTGTTCTTGTTTGACTTGCGTTTAAAGTCACGGCGGCCACCCTCTCGATCTTCACGTCCGCCACGGCGATCACGGCCTTGGTCGCCTCGACGACCGTTTCCACGACCACTCTTACCTTTTCCACCAAAACCTCCACCAGATGCTTTAAATGGCAATGGTTTTTCACGGGCGATTTCTACTTCAGGAAGGGTATCTGGATCCTGTACCGTCAAGCTGAGGATATACATAGCCAGCTCTTCTGGGCTGAATTCTGCTGCTAGCTTGCGGGCATCCTTACTGAATTTCTCAAAGTTAGAACGGATGCTTTCGTCTGCAAAATCGCGTTCAATCTTCTTAAGGGCAACTCTTTTCTTAGCTTGGAAAGCTTCCTCTGCAGTCGCTGGCTTAAGGCCTTTCATACGCTTCTTGGTCAGATTTTCGATAATCTGAAGATAGCCCATTTCATTTGGCGCTACGAAAGTGATAGACTGACCTGACTTACCAGCACGACCAGTCCGCCCAATCCGGTGAACATAGCTTTCTGGATCCTGAGGAATATCATAGTTGTAGACGTGGGTCACACCAGAAATGTCCAATCCACGCGCGGCTACATCTGTCGCCACCAAGACATCCAAATTGCCGTTTTTAAAGTCACGGAGGACGCGGAGGCGCTTGCCTTGGTCCAAATCACCATGGATACCCTCTGCTCGGAAACCGCGGATTTTCAGACCACGAGTCAGCTCATCCACCCGGCGCTTGGTCCGACCAAAGACGATTGATAGCTCAGGCTGCTCCACATCCATCAGGCGGGTCATGGTATCAAATTTTTCATGTTCTTTGACACGGATATAATACTGGTCTACAAGCTCCGTCGTCAGCTCTTTAGCAGCAATCTTGACATGCTCAGGCTCCTTCATGAACTTGACACCGATGCGCTTGATAGCATCAGGCATGGTCGCTGAAAAGAGCAAGGTCTGACGTTCTTCTGGCACACGGGAAATGATAGACTCAATATCTTCCAAAAAGCCCATATTAAGCATTTCATCCGCTTCGTCCAAGATTAAGGTTTCAATCTGATTCAGCTTAAGCGCCTTGCGTTTGATCAAATCCAAAAGACGACCAGGTGTTCCTACGACGATATGAGCACCAGACTTGAGGGCCTTGATTTGCTTTTCGATGCTGGAGCCACCGTAGACAGAACGCACCTTGACACCCTTGCTGCGGCCAAAACGGAAAAGCTCTTCCTGACTCTGAACAGCCAATTCACGGGTTGGAGCGATAATCAAAGCCTGCACAGCAGGATTATCTGTATCAATCTTCTCCAGAGTTGGGAAGCCAAAGGCCGCTGTCTTTCCTGTCCCTGTCTGGGCCTGACCAATAACATCCTTACCTGCCATAGCAAGTGGAATTGTCTGCTCTTGAATAGGGCTTGCTTCTACAAAGCCAGCTTTTTCAATCTCTGCTAGTAATTCAGCAGATAAATGTAATTCATTAAATTTCAATGTTCTTCTTCTTTCTAAAGGCGGTGCGAAGCCACCTTATAAGGCTTTTGATACTCAACTATCGAAACATACCAAGTTCTTTTCCCTTGCTAAATCTCGATTTTTTGAGAGTATTCGCTCTTCTCTTCATAAATATGGTCTCTCAAGTCTAGGCACTAAAAAAGCGCCGACTCGGTCGCTAGTTCCCACTGAATAGAAAAACTGTATTTCTGCAACTAACCTAGTATACCACAAAAACACCTAAAAAGATAGGACTTGCTTGTAAAATATTTTATTATATATTTCTTTTGTAAAAAATGAAAACTTGAAAATCATTTTCAAAAATAATATAATCTATAAAGAAGAAAGGAGACAGGTATGAATAAATTTTTACGAGTGACTTTCATTTTACTGATCTTAGCTATGTTGGGCGCGGCTATAATCCAGATTTTCCAGCCCCAGCTCTTGGGCAATGAGTCCATCTACGGCCTAGCTCCCTACTGGCAGCGGGAAATTGGTTTCTGGAATCTGGCTATTCTGCCTTTAGTCATTGCCACCAACATGAAGTATGATTGGTTTTATCTACGTATGACCTTGTTAGCACTGATTCTGGGCGGGCTGGGCTTTGGCACCAATCATCTGCTAGGCTATCTGGAAAAAGCGAATCAAGCGAATCTACTAGGCTGGATTGAAAATTATCTGCTCGTCTGCTGCTGGATCATCGGTTGGGTATTAGAATCTAGAAAAGAAAAAATTGATATATAGAGTATCTACTAACCAATAGTGTAACGATAATCCATATTTATCATAGTTACACTATTGTTTTTTTCCTTATAAATTGTGGTCAATTGAAGAAAATATAAAATCTGGAGAAGATCATAGGGTTCTTCTCCTTTTTGATATGCAAAATGTTAATATTCTTATTTTGAAGTTTTCATAATTGCAAAATAAAAAAATCTAGAACAAAAAATAAACCGATAGAATGGATCTATCGGTTTTTGCATACTATGAAATAAATTAACGTACTGTACGGATACGCATTGTGTTTGTACGAACAGCTTCGCCAAGTGGTACACCTGCAACGATAACGATATCGTCACCAGACTCAACAAGACCTGCTTCAACTGCTTTACGTTCAGCAATTTCGAACATATCATCAGTTGATGAAGGTGCTTCTGTCAACATTGGGATAACACCCCAGTTCAACATCAAGCCACGTTCTGTCAATTCATCGAATGTCAATGCCAAGATATCAGCATTTGGACGGTATTTAGAGATTAAACGAGCAGTGTGACCAGTCTTAGTCAAAGTAACAATCAATTTGATATTCATTGAGTTTGTAGCATCTTTAACAGCTGAAGCCATAACTTCTGTCTTAGAGTTACGTTCGAAAGTATCTGAGTTCAAACGTCCGTATTCGTTAAGAAGAGTTTGAGCGTTCTTATCGATTGTAGCCATTGTAGTTACTGACTCAAGTGGGTATTTACCGTTTGCAGACTCACCTGAAAGCATTGTAGCGTCAGTTCCATCGATAACAGCGTTAAATACGTCTGATACTTCTGAACGAGTTGCACGTGGTTTTTCAGTCATTGTTTCAAGCATGTTTGTTGCTGTGATAACAACTTTACCAGCTGCATTGACTTTAGTAATGATCATTTTTTGGTAAACTGGAACCATTTCGAATGGTACTTCGATACCCATGTCACCACGAGCGATCATGATACCGTCAGCAGCTTCAATGATTTCATCCAAGTTGTCGATACCTTGTTGGTTTTCGATTTTAGCGAACAATTGAACATGTCCGTTACCAGTTTCTTCACAGATTGCACGTACTTCGTTGACGTCTTTTGCAGTGCGTACGAACGAAATCGCGATGAAGTTGATACCTTGTTCCAAACCGAAGCGGATATCGTCGTTATCGCGCTCAGCAAGAGCTGGGAAAGGAATTTTAGTGTTAGGGATGTTTACACCTTTTTGTTTAGCGATAACACCGTCATTTTCAACTTCAACTACAAATTCACGGCTTGCATCGTCTTTTTCTACAACGCGAAGACCAAGTTTACCATCGTCAACCAATACTTGGCGACCTACTTCAACATCGTCGTAGATATCAAGTCCACCAGCAACGTTCAAAGCAATCACATCGCGAGTTGATTTGATTCCTTGTTTTGTCGCAACGCGAATTTTTTCACCAGTTTTGTATGAGTACTCTTTTGCGTCACCTTCGAACAATTCTGTACGGATTTCCGGACCTTTAGTGTCAAGAAGGAAACCAACTTTTTTACCAGCGATTTCTTCCGCACGTTTAACAGTTGCCATACGCTCACCTTGTTCTTGGTGGTCACCGTGTGAGAAGTTGAAACGGAAAGTGTTTGCTCCTGCTTCAATTAATTTTGCAATATTTTGAGCTGAAGCTTCAACGTCCAGTTTTTCACCCCAGTATCCGTCTTCACCGAATTTTTTACCGCCACGGATTTCTACCGCAGGACCTAAAGTTGCAACGATTTTTACGCGTTTGTTCATGATATTAAGAAACTCCTTCTACTATTTGGGGATTTCACCCCTGATTGACCAATTAAATATTAATGCTGCGATTGAGCTCTGCTAAGCCGATATCAGCTTTATGTGGATTGTTGACAACGATTTTGCCGTCTGCAGTCAGGCTAAAGAGTGCGCCTTCTTCAGCAGTTCCCAAGATTGGGCTTTCCACCATTTTTTCATTACGGATACCTACGGCAACACCACCGATACCTTCTTTAAGTAGTTTAACGGCATGCGCTCCCATACGAGAAGCCAATACACGGTCGCGAGCAGTTGGTGAACCACCACGTTGGATGTGACCAAGTTCAGTCACACGGAGATCGCTAGTATCACCAGCTTCTTTCAGCTTTTTACCAAACTCATCTGCTGACATAACACCTTCAGCAAGAACAATGATATTATGCTTCTTACCTTTTTCATAGCCACGTTTGATGCTGGCAAC
Source organism: Streptococcus cristatus ATCC 51100 (assembly GCF_011612585.1). Classification (NCBI taxonomy): domain Bacteria; kingdom Bacillati; phylum Bacillota; class Bacilli; order Lactobacillales; family Streptococcaceae; genus Streptococcus; species Streptococcus cristatus. Next base: position 1,349,842 of record NZ_CP050133.1, read on the forward strand.
GATATCTTCAATCTTGAAGCCTTCTTCAGGAATGATAATTTCATCTGCACCTGTAGCAATACCTGCCCAAAGTGCGATATCACCAGCGTTACGTCCCATTACTTCAACAACGAAAGTACGACGGTGACTGGATGATGTATCACGGATCTTGTCGATCGCATCCATTGCAGTTGTAACAGCAGTATCAAAACCGATAGTGAAATCTGTTCCGACAATGTCATTGTCAATAGTTCCAGGTACACCAACAGCTGGGAAGCCATGCTCTGTTAAGCGCATCGCACCATGGTAAGAACCATCTCCACCGATAACAACTACACCTTCAATGCCGTGTTTCTTCAGTTGTTCGATTCCCTTTAATTGCCCTTCAAGTTTTGCAAACTCAGGGTAGCGCGCTGAATGAAGGAAAGTTCCTCCACGAGAAATAATGTCTCCAACTGAAGTCGCATCAAGTGGATAAATATCACCAGCAACCATTCCAGCGTAGCCGCCATAAATCCCATAAACTTCCATTCCTTCGGAAATTGCTTTACGAACGACTGCCCGAATAGCAGCATTCATACCAGGGGCATCTCCACCACTGGTCAAAACAGCAATACGTTTCATTTCGTAATGTGCTCCTTTATCTTTTTAACATTCTTATAGATTATACCACAATCAGAATAAAAATTCTCTTATTTTCCTGATTTTTTACCGAAAAACCGTTTTCATGCTGTAATTTTCTAGTTCAGCTTGAAGTTGGTCTGATTTTTGAACTTGAAAACCTGATGCAGGAACCGTTTTCTTGTCATTCTCATAGCGTAGCACCACAGGAATATCCCCAGGGTATCGCTGCAGGATCTCCGCAATCTGCCTGTCGCGACTAGTATCAGCTAATTGGATCCAAAAGCGTTCTGAGCTTGCTTTCTCCACCTCTGTTAGAACCATTTGTAACCGGCCATCTCTCTCCTGAATTTTTCCAGTCAGATAGTAATAGCCTTTTTCTTGGATTTGCTTGGCAAAACGACGGTAAACCTCTGGAAATAAAGTGACATCCAACTTTTTCTTCGTATCTGTCACTTGCATAAAGGCCATGTTTTCACCATTTTTTGTGCGAATAACCTTGATAGACTGGACTTCTACTAGAATGGTCGCCTTGCTATTTTCCGCCAACTCTTCAATCCAGACAAAAGGATGGTGGGCTTTCTTAGCTAGACTAATAAGTGGATGGTCACTAAGCCCAATTCCAATCAGGGCTTGCTCCTGCTCAAACTTTTCTGCAGCAGTAAAATCCTCGGCATCCGTCCATGAATAGCTAGTATCAGCAAATAAACTCCCCAACTCATCTGCAAAGACAAAAAGATTCGGTAGATTGTGCAAAATCTTCTGGCGATTGGGCTCAAAAACATCAAAGAGTCCCAATTGCACCAATGGGCTTAAAAGTGGCAATTTATGATAACTCTGCGGCAGGCGTAAAATGAAATCTTCCACACTGCTGAAGGGATTCTTTTGACGCTCTTCTATGATCCAGAAAGCAAAATCCCTTGGCAAGCCCTTAATGTTTTTCAAACCAAGATAGATTTTCCGCTCCTGAAACTTATCTTTATAGGGAATGTTATGGATATTCAAGGGAGCTAGCTCAAAGCCAAATCCGAGTGCATCTGTGATATAGTCCGAGCTCGAGTAATTGAGCATGACATCAAAGAAGATGTCTGGATAATGAGCCTTGAAATAGGCCAACTGAAAAGCTAGGGCTGAGTAAGCATAGGCATGGCTACGGTTGAAGCCATAACCAGCAAATTTCTCCATGACCGCAAAGACTTCCTTGGCTTTAGTCTCTGAGTGTCCCAATTTGACAGCTCCCCTGACAAATTCTTCCTCCATTTTATGCATTTCAGCAGCATTTTTCTTGCCCATCGCCCGTCGTAAAATATCGGCCTTCCCTAGACTAAAACCACCAAAACGCTGGGCGACCTGCATGACCTGCTCTTGGTAAAGCATGATACCATAGGTTGGAGCCAAGATATCCTCCAAGCTCGGATCAATCATCTCCACGCGCTCGCGACCATGCTTGCGCTTGACAAAATTATCAATATAGTCACTAGCTCCGGGACGATTGAGAGAGGTGGTAGCTACTACTTCTTCAAACTTTACAGGTTGGACTCTTTTCAAAAGACTGATAGCACCCGCTTGTTCAAACTGGAAAATACCCTTGGTATTACCCGCTGCAAAGAGGCGCAGAGTTGACTCGTCCTCCAGGTCAATACCAGCAATATCAATATTAACTCCGTATTTGTCTAGAGCTGCTTCCTTCATCCGCTGGACAAAGGTTAAATTACGCAGGCCCAGAAAGTCCATCTTAAGCAGTCCATTGCTTTCGACACCGTGGGCATCGTACTGGGTGATATACATGTCTTCCCCGTATTTTAAGGGAATCTGATTGGTCAAGTCATCGTCGCTCATGACGACACCTGCCGCATGGATTGAGGTCTGGCGTGGATTGCCTTCGATTTTCTTAGCAATTTCAAAGGCCTTCTGGTATTCTAGCTTGCTATTGATAATCTGACGAAAGGCTATATTTCGCTCATAAGCAGTGGTTAAGTTGTCTCGAAAGCCGATTTTTTTGGTCACATTGGTCAGCTCGTACTCTGGCAAACCAAAGCGCTTAAAGACATCTCGGATAGCCTGCTTAGCCCCAAAGGTTGAGTAGGTCACAATCTGGGCTGCATGCATGCTACCGTAGCGATCTCGGACATAGCGGATAAACTCTGGTCGGTACACATCGGGAATATCAATATCAATATCGGGCATGGTATAGCGCTCTAGATTTAGGAAACGTTCAAAAAGCAGGTTCTTTTCTACTGGGTCAATACCTGTAATTTCCAGAGCATAGGCCACCAGACTGCCAACTGCAGAGCCACGCCCCATCCCCATGTAATAACCTTGACTACGGCCAAAGCGCAGCAAATCCCAGACGATGAGGAAATAATCATCAAAATCCATCTGATGAATGACATCCAGTTCCTGATCCAGCCTTGCTTGATAGGCTGTTCCCGTAAGCCCCCGCTTGGCCAATCCCGCCTCAGCTAACTCTCGCAGCTCCTCCACAGCAGGACGCTCAGGATTGAAGCGTGGAAGTTTCAAGTCGGTATTAATTTCATAATGAACACCAGCCACCAATTTCTCCAAGTTGGTCAAACTCTCTGGAAAGTTTTCAGCGAAAGCTTCCAGTAAAGAGGCTGGCGCTAATAAAAATTCATGGTTTGACAGATGGCCGACCTCTCGCAAGCTGATATTGTCCCGAATCGCCCTCAACATCTGCAAAGTCTCCAAGTCTCCTTGCTCAAAATAACGAACCGTATGTAAGGGCAGGACTGGCCTAGTCAATTCCTGCCTAGGCGTATCTGGAAAGACCCCAACATAAAAGTCCAAGCCCAAATCAAGCTGATCCACACCTTCAAAGATTGGTACAATCAGAGCCAGCCCCTTAAAAAGATGTTGAAAGTCTTCCCAATTTTGACGATTCATCATTTTCAGAGTCGAAATCTTCATCAAATTGCGATAGCCCTGACTATCTAAGGCTAGCAATCTCAGATTGAGAGGATTTCCATCTTTATAAATTTCCATTTCTAGACCTAGCAAGGGCTGAAGTCCTGCCGCTTTTACCTCCTCTAGAAAATGATAAGCCCCATAAAGATTGTCCACATCCATCATTCCTAGACTTTTGTAGCCCAAGTCCTTGGCCCGTTGAACATATTTTTTGATAGAGACTAAACTATCCATAAAACTATAAACAGTCTTGGTATCTAGTTGTGTAATCACAAAATTCTCCTTGATACAGCTACGATAAATGATGCCTACTAGTAAAAAGAAGACAGAAAAAATGCATTTCCACTTCTTAATTTTTTCGTTTTACTGAAAATCTATCCCAAGCTCTAACTAGCCTATTTCTTCTTAACCTTCGTCAGTCAAGTAAGTAGAACAAGAACTAATTTCAGCATTCCTGCTTCTATTATACCTAAATTTCTACAAAGAAGAAACTCAGAGTCTTTTATATTCGGCGACTGTGTTTAACTAAAATAAAAAACGAGACAGAACTAAATTCTTTCAAAATTTAATTCCGTCCCATCCCGTATCAATTTTATTATTTACGAGTTGATTTACGTTCATTGATCGTATGAGCTAGGAGAACTTCACGCTCTTCCAACTCTTCTTTATGCATAATCTTCGTCAGCATCCGCATACTAATCGCACCGATGTCATACAGAGGTTGTCCGATAGTGGACAGATTAGGGCGAGTAAAGCGAGCGATTTGCGAATCATCGCTAGTAATGATTTCAAAGTCTTCAGGAATACGAACACCTCGATCAGCCAAACCATTAAGCAAACCTGCTGCCAACTCATCTCCGGTCACAAAGGCCGCCGTAGCCTTTGAAGCAATCAGACGTTCAGCTAGATGATAACCGTCATCGTAGCTATACTTAGACTCGAAGACCAAGCCTTCGCTATATGAAATTTTCTTGCCCTTCAGAGCTTCTTTGTAGCCAGACAAGCGGATTTTACCATTGATATCATCTACCAAAGGACCACTGACAAAAGCAATTTTCTTGTTGCGTTTAGCCAATAGTTCCACAGCATCAACGGTTGCCTGTTTATAATCAATATTGACACTTGGTAACTGATGTTCTACATCCACCGTGCCCGCTAGAACCACTGGTGTCCGTGAACGTGAAAATTCTGAACGAATTTTCTCTGTCAGATGGTAGCCCATAAAAATAATACCATCTACTTGCTTAGAGAAAAGGGTATTAACAACCGAAACTTCCTTGTCATCATCTTCATCGCTGTTTGCCAGGACGATATTGTACTTATACATTTCGGCAATATCATCAATCCCTTTGGCTAAAGTAGAGAAGTAACTATTCGTGATATTGGGAATTACAACACCAACAGTGGTCGTCTTTTTGCTGGCCAAACCACGGGCAACTGCATTAGGACGATAGTCAAGACGTTCAATTACTTCTAGTACTTTCTTTCGTGTATTTTCTTTTACATTCTTGTTACCATTTACAACTCGGCTGACTGTCGCCATTGAAACTCCCGCTTCACGGGCGACATCATAAATGGTTACTGTGTCGTCTGTGTTCATATAGTTTCCTTTCTTTTGTTGAAAATATCGTTTTCATTTTTCTACACTTATCATTGTATCACTAATTGTAAACACTTTCAAGTATTTTAGCGCACAGATATGAAAACTTTTTCATTTTTTATTTACACAAATCGCAGGAAATAAGTTATGGACTCAAAATAGTTTAGACTCAATAAAAAATCGGCTTCTAAGCCGATTTTTTATTGAGTTCTTTTAAAGCTCCTTGTGCATCAACCAGAATTTCGTAGTCCTGTCGCAATTCCATTGATGGTAATGTGGATCAAACGTTCTTGTTCTGGTGAAAGTTCTCCTCGGCGCTGACGCTTGATCAGCTCAAGCTGAATATAGTTCAAAACATTGAAATAAGGCATCCGATAGTTCAAGCTATCCTTGAGATAGGCATTTTCTGCTAAGAGCTCGTCATGGCCTTCAATCGCCAAGATAATATCCTTGGTCAGCTGCCATTCATCTAGGATTGTATTGAAAATATCTCGTACATTTTGGTCTTCACAAAGTTGCGCATATTCAAAAGCGATATTCATATTGGACTTGGACAGCACCATATCAACATTTGACAAGAGGGACTGGAAGAATGGCCATCTCTGATACATAAATTGAAGGAAGGCAAGATTCTTTTCAGGATCTTCATCGATAAATTCTTTGAAGCTAGAGCCAACACCATACCAACCAGGGAACATAACCCGACTTTGAGACCATGAGAAGACCCAAGGAATGGCTCTTAGACCGCCAATTTCAGTGATCGTTTTACGGGCCGCTGGACGAGAACCGATATTAAAGCTAGAAATGGCCTTAATAGGACTAGACTCAAAGAAGTAATCGTAGAAACGTTCGTCGCCAAAGACTAGATCGCGATAGATTTGGTAGCTTCGATCGACCACTCGATCCATCACTCTCTCGTATTCATTGCTCGTATTACTATCACTCTTCTTATAGCTTATCATACGGTTAATAGCTGCCGATACGAGCATTTCCAGATTGTAGTAAGCAGCATCCTTATTACCGTATTTATTGCCGATGACCTCACCCTGCTCTGTCAGGCGGATACGATCATTGATACTCCGCAATGGTTGCGAAGTGATTGCCTCATAGGTTGGGCCACCGCCACGACCGACAGTTCCTCCACGACCATGGAAGAAGGTAATCTTGACGCCAAACTTATCACCAATAGCTGTCAGTTGTTGCTGAGCCTTGTAAAGTGTCCAGCATGATGATAAATAGCCACCATCCTTGTTACTGTCTGAGTAGCCCAGCATGATTTCTTGGTAGTTGTTTTTAGAAGCGATCCATTTTTGAGCAATTGGCAGAGACAGATATTTCTCCATAGTATCGCAAGAGTTATCCAAGTCCTCAATCGTTTCAAACAGAGGAACAATCTGCACACGCGCACCTTCCTCATCGATCAAGCCGACTTCCTTGAGCATAATCGCCAACTCTAGCAGATCTGATACGCTAGTCGAATGAGAAATAATATTTTGCTTGATAACATCTTCGCCAATCGCATCCTTAAGCTGACGAGCCGTCTTGAAAATCTCCAATTCTTTTTGTAGAAGTTCAGATTTAGGTGCATGAGTGGCTGACAGGATCCGTGGATCCTCCAGAAGCTGCTTGAGGAGAACTTGGCATTTTTCTTCCTCTGACAAGCTGCTGTAATCTTTCACAATATTAGCAGAAGCCAAGAGCTCCGCCACACAAGCCTCATGGACACTGGAATCCTGACGCATATCAATGCTGGCCAAGAAGAAACCAAAAATGTCAACTGCTTGTAGCAATTCAGTAAGTTCTCCAGTCACCAGAGCTTGTCCATTGTGCTCCAGCAAAGAATCACGAATAACAAGAAGATCTTCCTTAAACTCTTGCGCATCTTTGTAAGATGGAAGTTGTTCTTTTCGTAATTCATCTAAACTACCACTAAGTTTAGACTGGATATAATTTGGAATGATTTCTCTACCGTTATAGCTGACCGAGGTAGCAGCATTTGCATGCAGGACTGCTTCAGCTTTATCAGCCAAACGATGCCCTTCACCGGAGAAATTACCTTCTTTCAGATAAAGTAAGGTCTGAATCAACTTGGACTGAATGTAATGAAAAGCACGGCGATAAGGCTCATTTTCCCGATAAACAGACTTGTCGCTGGACAAAGCTGCCATCTTGGCTACAGCTTCACTTGTTTTTGAAAGATTAGTAGACAGGGAGAAGTTACGATAGAGCGTATAAACCTTGTCAATGTAGTAATTCAGAATAACTTCGCTCTGTACTGTTGCAGACAATTTCAGAGTTTCAGCGGTTACAAATGGATTTCCATCACGGTCACCACCAATCCACATTCCCATGGTGATGGGTTTAGGATTTTCCAAATGGATTCCTTTTTCTTCTGCCAAGCGTTTATACTCTAGCATCAGGTTCGTAATTGCTTGAAGAAAAGAACTGTTATAGTACTCCATAACGTTAGTGATTTCATTGGTAACCTTAAGTTTCTTTTCCCGAATCATATCGGTCTGCATCATCAGCTCGATATAGCGACGGAGATTGGCTAACCATTTCTTTTCGTTCACCAGACCAGCTTTAACATCACGATGCTGACGCAAAAGTGTATGGATATGATTGGTCAAATCCAACATGGTCTTGCGCTGAACCTGAGTCGGATGAGCAGTCAAAACAGGAACAACATTTAGATTTTCCAGGATTTCTTGTGCATTTTCTCGTGTGGAAACCAAATCAATCGTCGTCGAAAGCTTACCAAGGTAGTCTTGGTCAATATTATTTTGATGATTGATCTCATAAGCCAAGTCAACATCTTCAGAAATATTGATGAGCAGAGGTAAAATAGCAAAATAGCGTGAGATATAGACCATATCATCCGTGGATAATTCTTCTACTACTGCTTTCAGCTCTTGGTATTTAGATTGAACTGCCAGTTCTTCAATCATGGAGATTTTAGCAAAAGTGTCAGGACTGAGAATATCTCGGGTAATATCTACCAACAAGTCCGTTAAAATAGAAACTTCTTCTCGAATCATTTCTTTATTGCTATAATTTTCTAATTTTGTAAATGACATTATTTACACCTTTCTATTGTTGAAGAGCTAACATACAAGAAGATTTTTTAGGATTGACTCACTTCTAGTTCCTGATACATGGCGTTTCGTCGCTCATTGGCATCAATATTTAAAACAAAGGCAATGGCAACTGATAGAACCAATAAACTGTTTCCTCCCTGAGATAAGAATGGGAAGGTTACACCGGTTGAAGGAATCAAGCCCGAAATACCACCAATATTGACAAAGGTTTGCATCAGAATCATACCGCCAATTCCCAAAGCCATCATAGAATTAAATGGATCCTTGGCCCTTGTACCTACGAGAATAATCCGTAAAATCAAGAAAAAGAGCAGGGCTAAAATTAAAGTTGCTCCAAAGAATCCGACTTCCTCAATAACAATCGAGAAAACAAAGTCTGTATGAGCCTCTGGTAGGTAACCTCGTTTTTCGATAGAGTTTCCTAAGCCTAAGCCAAACCAACCACCATTACTCATGGCATAGTAAGAATTGGCCAGCTGGTGGCCTGAGCCAGACAAATCGTCGAAAGGGTTGAAAAAAGCACTAAAACGCTTTGCAACATATCCAAAAACAGGAACTTGCTCAACACGCTTGACACCTATCAACCAAATACTCGCTAAAACCGCTGCCGACCCTCCTACAACAGCACCAAGCATGGTTGAGAACCATCTGTAAGCAATTCCGCTGGTGGAAATTACAATCAAAACTGTTAAGAGCAAAATGGTCGCATTTCCTAAGTCGGGCATGATAACCACCAGGCCTATCAAGAAAGCAACAATAACCCGCCAATCAGTAACGGCACGCGGGATCAACTGATTAAAGGTGATTGCTTGATAATCATATACTTCTATTTGCTCTTGTTTCTTAGAAAACTGTAGGGCCAAATACCAGACCAAAATAATCTTCAGATATTCTGCCGGCTGAGCAGTAACTGGACCGATTTTGAGCCAACCGTGTGCCCCATTGATCGTTCCTGTGATAAAGCGTGAGAGTAAAAGCAGAATAATTTCAGCTATGATAACAAACGTAATCACTCCTGGCCTCTTCAGAAAATCCAGCTTCATTCGGTAAATAATCCCAATCATCACCAAGCTGAAGAGCCAAAAACCTGCTTGAGTGGCGACCATTCGAAAACTATTGAGCCCATTTTGAATGAGGATGGGGCTCGTCGTGGAATAAACGACAATCAAGCCAATGCCAGATAACAGCATGTACGGAATCAAAATTGAGTAATTCAATAAATGCTTTTTGTCAATTTTCATATTTCACCAATTTATTCTAAAAATTCAAACTTCATTATACCACTTTTTGATTCGAAAAAAAAGCATTAGGATGGCCTCAATAGATATTTACTTATTTATCGCCTCAAAAATCCAATTATTTCAAATTGTTTTATCTTCTATTGCAATCAGATTACATTTTCGTATTTCGCTGGAAATATAGATAAATACTTTGCTTTTCTATTTATTTTACGTTACAATGAAACAGTATGAGAAAAAGGATTAAACCGCTTGCACTCTTGCTATTCTTTGCTTGCTTTATTCTATATATTGTCATAAGTAAGCACCATCTTGATGTGCAAATTAAACAAGCCCAAACAAAAAAATCTCAAGTCAGTCAGGTGACAACCAAGAAAAAAAGGAGGAAGCTCCTTCAGACGAACCTGAGGAAGAATTGCTTAATAAGCCTATCGTTGACCTTTCCGGTTGGCAATTGCCCAGCGAAATAGACTATGATACCTTATCAACAAATATTTCTGGTGCTATCATTCGCGTGCATAGTGGAGCTCAAGCAAAAAAAGAAAATGTTGCCACTCATTTAAATGGACTTGACAAATCATTTGCCACCCATATCCAAGAGTTTCAAAAACGGGGGATTCCTGTAGCTGTCTATGCTTATATAGCAGCAGGCAATATCAAAGAAATGGAAAAAGAAGCTGAAAGCTTCTACAAGGCATCTTCGAAATATAAACCTACCTTTTACTGGCTTGATGTTGAAGAAAAGACCATGGGCGACATGAACGCAGGAATTGAGGCTTTTCGTGCCAAACTTGAAAGTCTTGGAGCTCAAAATATTGGTATCTACATCGGTACCTATTTCATGGAAGAGCACAGTATCTCAACTGAGAAATTTACTGCCGTTTGGATTCCGACTTATGGCTATAATGACGGCTACTATAACGCTGCTCCAAATACTGAACAGCCCTATGACCTACATCAATACACCTCAGAAGGTAAATTGGAAGGTTTCCCACATAACTTAGACCTCAATCAGCTCTCTCCTGTACAGGATAAAAAAGAGACTTATAAGAAATTATTTTCAACACCAAAATAAAAAAGATGCAAGATAATTGTTAGGAAATCTTGTATCTTTTTTTCTCTGTACAAGATATTTTTCTTGCTTTTTTCAGAAAAGTATGTAGCTTTATGGTACAATAGTCTAATGAAAAAACTTGTAGGGAGATATTATGATTTCATGGATTGCTAGAGTTTTAAAAGGAATGATTATCGCGCTTGGTTTCATTCTGCCCGGTGTGTCTGGCGGTGTATTAGCTGCTATTTTGGGGATTTATGAGCGAATGATTCGCTTTTTAGCCCATATCAAAGAAAATTTTGTCGAGAATGTTCTCTACTTTACTCCTGTAGCTATTGGGATGGTTTTAGGGATTGCAGCCTTCTCCTATCCAGTCAATCTCTTGCTGGATAATTATAAGGTTATCGTTCTCTGGGGCTTTGCTGGAGCCATCATCGGCACCATTCCCAGCCTGATCAAAGAATCCGTCAAGGAATCCGACAGAGATCGAGCTGATACTATTACCTTCTGGCTTAGCTTTATCTTGTCGGGGGTCCTCCTCTATTCACTGAATGGAATGGTGGGAACACTCCCAGCTAACTTCTTATCCTTTGTTTTAGCAGGTGCTCTTATCGCTTTAGGAGTTCTGGTTCCCGGTCTCAGCCCATCAAATCTTCTGCTGATTTTAGGGCTCTATACTCCCATGCTGACAGGATTTAAACGCCTGGATTTATTTGGCACTTTCCTGCCAATCGGCATCGGCGGCGCTCTGGCTCTAATTCTCTTTTCAAAAGCCATGGACTACATTTTGAAACATTATCATTCCCGCGTTTACCATTTTATCATTGGTATTGTATTGTCCAGCACCTTGCTCATTGTCCTCCCTCAAAGCGGCAACAATGAGAGCATTAGTTATGCAGGCGTATCCATTTTCACACTTGTTCTTGCTGCCTTTTTCTTTGGATTAGGTATCTGGCTAGGAATTTGGATGTCCCAATTAGAAGAGAAATATAAATAATGGCTAAAAAAACAAAACTCAAAAAAACACTGGTCGAGCAAATTTTAAACAAGGCAAAGATTGAGCACCAAGGTTTGCAAATTAATGCTTTAGATGATAGCCTGACAGAGGAATTTGACCGCTCGCAAATTTATAAAACACTGGCTTTAAACGGGGATAAAACAGGAACAGTCATTGGCATCCTGCCTATCACCGAACATCTGTCGGAAAAGAAATTAGCAAAAATTTCAGGCAATAAAAAAGTTAGCATGATTCCGCAGAAAGATTTAGAAAAAACGACTGGTTACGTCCATGGCGCTAATAATCCTGTAGGTATTCGCCAAAAGCACTCCTTCCCCATTTTCATCGACCAAACGGCTCTGAGTCGCGAAAGCATCATTGTTTCTGCTGGTGAAGTCGGCCGTAGCATCCAGATCAAGGCTCAGGATTTGGCTGACTTTGTTCAAGCACAGTTCGCGGACTTGAAAGAGGACTAAGTTTTTAGCTTCAAAAGGAAAAAGGATCTTGATATGAAATTGTATTTTATCCGACATGGAAAAACCGAATGGAATCTAGAAATGCGTTTCCAAGGGGCAAGCGGAGATTCTCCACTGCTGGCGACATCCATTGATGAGCTCAAGCGCTTGGGCAAGCATTTATCAAACGTTCAATTCGATAAAATCTACTCTAGCGATTTGCCTCGCGCTTACCGTTCTGCAGAGATTATCCAAAGTGAAAACCAGTATCAAACCGACATTGTTTCGACTCCTGAACTAAGAGAGTGGGCTCTTGGAAAACTAGAAGGAGCCAAAATTGCTACTGTAGAAGCCACTTATCCTCAGCAGATGTGGGCTTTTCGCCACGATCTATCCCAGTTTGATCACCAACTATTTGAAGCTGAATCTGTCAATCAAACTACCCAGCGGACAATTTCCTTCGTGAAGTCTCTCAAAGGGAAAGATTTTCAAAATGTCCTAATTGTCGGTCATGGGGCTAACCTAACTGCCAGTATTCGACGCCTGCTCGGTTACGAAACATCTTTGCTCCGTAAGGACGGAGGCTTGGCCAACGCTAGTGTCACCATTTTGGAAACAGAGGACTTTGACTCTTTCAAGTTACTTGCTTGGAACAACCTAGATTACATGCTAACAGATGAAACTGCGAATCTTTAAACATCGCAGTTTTTCTATTTTTATATCTAATTATTGCTGAATTTCCTTTTATTTTGTGATAGAATAGAAGGGAAAGCCTTAGGAGGAAGAAAATGACTACTGAACATATTGAAGAACTAAATGACCAGCAGATTATTCGCCGTGAAAAAATGGCTGCGCTGGCTGAGCAAGGAATTGATCCTTTCGGAAAACGTTTTGAACGTACTGCGAATTCTGCTCAACTTAAAGAAAAATACAGCGACAAATCCAAAGAAGAATTACATGAATTGAACGAAAAAGCAACTATTGCTGGTCGTTTGATGACTAAACGTGGAAAAGGGAAAGTCGGCTTCGCCCACATCCAAGACCGTGAAGGCCAAATCCAGATTTACGTTCGTAAGGACGAAGTTGGTGAAGAAAACTATGAGATTTTCAAAAAGGCTGACTTGGGTGACTTCTTGGGAATTGAAGGTGATGTGATGCGCACAGATATGGGAGAACTCTCTATCAAAGCAACGCATATTACTCACCTTTCAAAAGCTCTGCGTCCCCTGCCAGAGAAATTCCACGGTTTGACTGATGTGGAAACCATCTACCGCAAACGTTATTTGGACTTGATTTCCAACCGTGAGAGCTTTGAGCGCTTTGTCACTCGCTCAAAAATCATCTCAGAAATTCGTCGCTATCTTGATGGACAAGGATTCCTTGAAGTTGAAACTCCTGTTCTCCACAACGAAGCAGGCGGCGCTGCTGCTCGTCCATTCATTACGCACCACAATGCCCAAAACATTGACATGGTGCTGCGGATTGCGACTGAGCTTCACTTGAAACGCCTTATCGTCGGTGGTATGGAACGCGTCTATGAAATTGGTCGTATTTTCCGTAACGAAGGTATGGACGCCACTCATAATCCTGAGTTCACTTCTATCGAAGTATACCAAGCCTATGCGGACTTCCAAGATATCATGGACTTGACAGAAGGTATTATCCAACATGCTGCCATTTCTGTAAAAGGAGATGGACCAGTCAACTACCAAGGCACTGAGATCAAGATCAACGAGCCATTCAAACGTGTTCACATGGTGGATGCTATTAAAGAGATCACTGGCGTAGACTTCTGGCAAGATATGACCTTCGAAGAGGCTGCTGCCTTGGCTAAAGAAAAGAAAGTACCAGTTGAAAAACATTATACTGAAGTTGGACACATCATCAATGCTTTCTTTGAAGAATTTGTTGAAGAAACCTTGATTCAGCCAACCTTTGTCTATGGTCACCCTGTCGCTGTGTCACCTCTGGCTAAGAAAAACCCAGAAGACCCACGCTTCACGGACCGCTTCGAGCTCTTCATCATGACCAAAGAATATGCCAACGCCTTCACTGAGTTGAACGATCCAATCGATCAATTATCTCGTTTTGAAGCACAGGCAAAAGCTAAAGAACTGGGTGATGACGAAGCAACTGGCATCGACTATGATTACGTTGAAGCCTTGGAATACGGTATGCCACCAACTGGAGGCCTCGGAATCGGTATCGACCGTCTCGTAATGTTGCTCACAGATGTGACTACGATTCGCGATGTATTGCTCTTCCCTACGATGAAGTAATCTAAAACTTACATAATTTTAAGTAAGCAAATCCCGCTGGACTTCCAGCGGGATTTTTCACATGACAAAGAGAGTGGGACAGAAATCGGTAATTCGTTAGAATTCTATTTCGTCGTCCCACCTCCGCACAGTTGAGTAGGGCTGTAAAAGCTGATGAAATCAGCGTAGTAGAGCCCACTCAACCACTGCGTCTTGCTCTACAATCCAAAGAAAAAATGAGGCTAGGACTTCTGTCCCAGCCTCTTGATGACATTATTCATATCTCAGCGCTTCAATCGGATCTAGTTTAGAGGCTTTATTAGCCGGCAAGATACCAAAGACAATACCAACCATGGCTGAGAAGACAAGGCTTCCAACTGCTGCAGTGACAGAGACAACTGGTGGGCCTCCAAATACGTTTTCAGGCACGACTGCAGCTAGCAAAGCATTGATTCCATAGGCAAGGCTAAGACCAAGCAGGCCACCGATAAGGGTCAATACCATGGATTCAATCAAGAACTGCGTGAGAATATTTCCACGCGTTGCTCCAAGAGCTTTTCGCAAACCAATTTCCCGTGTTCGCTCTGTAACGGATACCAACATGATATTCATCACACCGATACCACCAACAAAGAGGGAAATTCCTGCAATAGCTCCGATAACACCGGTCATAGTTCCTGTGATTTGATTGTACTGCTCCAGCAAGGTATCCATATTCAGGATTTGATATTCTCCTTGACGAGTCCCTGATAGAGCCGTCAATTCTTTGGCTGCTTCTACACCGACTTCGTTGATGCGTTCCACTTCTGGTACATAGATATAGACAGTTGCAATTTCATCTGTCTGAAATTCAGAGGCCACCTGTGTATTAGCCATCAAGGCGCTACCTGAGCTCATACTCCTGCTCTGACCAGCATTGGGATCCTTATAGATACCAACAACTCGGTAGTTGCTGTCACCGACTGAAACTACTTTATTCAGGGCTTCTGCACTACTTCCAAACAGGCTGTTCGCCACTGTTTCATCGATCATCATCACATTAGAAAAACTTTGATAGTCACTAGGCAGGAGAGTCCGTCCAGCTAAAATCTCATATTTTCTAATTTTAAAGAATGTAGCATTCACACCCGTAATGTTGACCTTATCAGACTTCTTGTTTTGATAAGAAAAATCAGCTGTCGAACCATTGGTCACATAATAACCCTTGACTCCATCAATCTTCAGTAGTTCCTTGACCCAAGACTCTTGAACAACAGGTGGTTCTTCTAGTATCTCACTATCTGCATCTGGACCACCACCGGTATCCATCAAGTTGACTCCCATCGTATAATTACTTTTAGTAGGAGAATAAAGCAAGCTTACATACTGTTGTTCTTTGGTGATGCTCTTGGTGACTCCCTGTTGCATTCCATTTCCCAGTGCCAAGATGACGACAACAGACGCAACCCCGATGATAATCCCAATCATGGTCAGAAAAGCCCGCATCTTGTGCCCAAGAATGGAACTAATGGCAAATTTAAAATTTTGCATTAATCACGTTCCTCCTTCTCAGCACTATCTGAAGAGATAACTCCATCACGAATGACAATCTGACGCTTAGCATAGGCAGCAATTTCAGGTTCATGAGTAACCATAATAATCGTTTTTCCTTCAGCGTTCAACTCCGTCAAGAGTTCCATAATTTGCTCTCCAGTTTTGGTATCAAGGGCTCCTGTCGGCTCGTCGGCAAGAATAATCGAAGGATTATTTACCAAGGCACGCGCGATAGCAACACGTTGCTTCTGCCCCCCAGACAATTCTGAGGGCAAGTGAGTCATACGAGTACCCAAATCTACTTTTTCCAAATACTGCTTAGCTAGATTTCTGCGACTTCCTTGTGACGCCCCTGCATAAATCAGCGGGAGTTCTACATTTTGAAGGGCATTTAATTTAGATAAGAGGAAAAATTGCTGAAAAACGAAGCCGATTTGATTATTTCGAACCTTGGCTAATTTTTTATCACCCAGGTTTGCAACATCTTCATTTCCTAAAAAATACTCACCAGTAGAAGGACGATCCAACATCCCGATAATATTCATCAGGGTTGACTTTCCGGAACCAGACGGCCCCATGATAGCCACAAACTCGCCCTCTTCAACTGTCAAATTGATATTTTTTAAGACTTTAAGTTCTTGATCACCATTCCGATAGGTCTTATTAATATTTCGTAGATCAATGAGTTTTTTCATCCGCTTTCACCTCTTGACCATCTTTCAAGCTATCTGTTGGATTGGTGATAACTTTACTATCTTTTGTCAAACCAGATGAGATTTCTTGATTTTCAGCATCAGCATTTCCTAAGGTCACTTCCACTTTCTTTGCTTTACCTTTTTCGACAGTCCAAACGTAGTTCTTGTCTCCGTCTGAGATAATACTGCTTGCTGGTACAAGAATCCCTTTTGTATTGTTTTTCACTTCAACGCTGACAGAGAAACCTTGCTTCAAATCACCAATTTCACTTGTAATATCGACTGTAAATGGATATTTTGCAGAGGAAGCTGCGCCACCTGTATTGGTTGATGAAGTTTGCTGTCCGTCCTTAGGATAGTTGGAAATATAGCTAATTTTACCTGTCCATTTTTTGTCAGGATATACTTTAGAAGTAATGCTTACTTCTTGTCCAACTGACAAATTAGCCAGATTATATTCAGAGAGTTCTCCCTTGATTTGAAGGCTGCCGTTGCTGACAATGTGCACCAAGGTTTGGTTGGTTCCTGTTGTTGATTTGGATACATCGCGGTTTACTTCTACTACTGTTCCCTCAACAGTGCTCGTAACAGTCGCTGCATTTAACAAAGCTTGCGCCTTATTCATATTGTCCACAGCGTCTGAACGTGCATCGCGCAAATCAGCAAGTTGAGAATCGACAGTCCGTTGAGCAGAGGCAAGGGATTTATTATCCGTTTCTTCATCGCCAGTTTTTTCTACTGTCGCTCCATTGGTCTGTAAGTCATAAATCTGACGGTCAGCCTTATTGACAGCACGAACTGCTGCATCATAATTGGCTTGTGCTTCTGCACTCTTATATTGAACAAGCGCTTGGCCTACCGTTACTTGGTCGCCAACATTTACTAGGACAGATTCCAAGTCTCCCTTGGTAGCATCATAATAAACATACTGCTCTGAGTTAGCAGTTACGGTTCCCGTCAACAGGACAGATGAGGCTATGCTACCTTCTTTTGCCTGCTGCACAATTGGTGCAACTTCCTTAGGTTCTGTTGTAGAACTAAGATTGCTCAGGACTATTGCAGAAATTGCTCCCAATACAACTACAACAGCAACTCCGATAATACTAAATAGCTGCCATTTTTTCAGCTTTTTCATCTATTTTCCTCCTCTTGATGAAAACCATTTTTCTTTTATACTACATTATATCATAACCTATCATATTGTGATAGGAAAAGGGACAAAATCCCTAAAAGACCATTTTTCCTCTAAAAAAGCTGCAGGATCTCTAAATCATAGCAGATTTTTGCATTCATTTTCTAAAAAAGGTACAATTACCTCATATTGATTAAAGGAGCTTCTATCTAACTATGAAAGAATTCGATATTATTGCAATTGGCGGTGGCAGTGGGGGCATTGCTACCATGAATCGCGCTGGTGAGCATGGCGCTAAAGCAGCTGTCATTGAAGAAAAGAAATTAGGGGGAACCTGTGTCAATGTCGGTTGTGTCCCTAAAAAAATCATGTGGTACGGTGCTCAGATTGCCGAAGCCATCCAGCACTATGGACCAGACTATGGCTTTACTTCAGATAATCAGCACTTTGACTTTGCTACCTTACGAAAGAATCGGGAAGCCTACATTGACCGCGCTCGCTCATCCTATGATGGTAGCTTCAAACGTAACGGCGTTGAACTGATCGAAGGTCGCGCTCATTTCGTTGATAAGCATACAGTGGAAGTCAATGGAGAATTGATTCGCGCCAAACACATCGTTATCGCAACAGGTGCTCATGCAGCCATTCCTCAGATTCCTGGTGCCGAATACGGCGAGACTTCTGACGATGTTTTTGCTTGGGAAGAGCTGCCCAAGTCTGTTGCCGTTGTCGGAGCAGGCTATATCGCTGTGGAGCTTGCTGGTGTCCTCCATACTCTAGGTGTCAAGACGGATCTCTTTGTCCGCCGCGACCGTCCCCTCCGCAATTTTGATAGCTATCTGATTGACGGATTGGTGGCTGAGATGGAAAAATCTGGCCCTAGTCTTCATGCTCACAAGATACCCGAACGAGTGGAAAAACTTCCTGATGGTCAGCTACACCTCTACTTCCAAGACGGTAGTAGCCATATTGCCGAACGGATTATTTGGACTATTGGCCGTAAGCCAAATGTCCAAGGGCTCAATCTTGATGCTGCAGGGGTTACCCTAAATGACCGCGGCTTCATCGCTGTGGATGAATACCAAAATACTGTCATACCTGGTATCTATGCCTTGGGCGATGTGACGGGCGAAAAAGAGCTGACGCCCGTAGCAATCAAGGCTGGCCGCACCCTATCTGAGCGCCTCTTTAACGACAAGACAGATGCCAAGATGGATTACTCCACTATTCCAACTGTCGTCTTCTCCCATCCCGCTATTGGAACAGTGGGGCTGACAGAGGAAGAAGCTATTCGAGATTATGGTGTTGAGCAAATTCATGTCTACACCTCTAGCTTTACCTCTATGTACTCAGCTGTTACCCAACACCGCCAACAGGCCAAGTTTAAACTTATCACTGCTGGTCACGATGAAAAAGTTGTCGGCCTCCATGGCATTGGCTATGGCGTAGATGAAATGATTCAAGGCTTCGCCGTTGCTATTAAGATGGGAGCTACCAAAGCCGATTTCGACGCCACCGTTGCCATCCACCCAACTGGCTCCGAAGAATTTGTCACCATGCGCTAAAAGTTTCTTCTTTGGCCTTTCTAAAGCTCATTATTATCATAAAATAAAGAAGAGAAGGCAACCATAACTTATCCTTTCATTTTTGATTTTTATCTTACATTTTTGTAAGAAAGAAGTCTTATACGATTTGATAGAGCTAGTCACACTATCTGGCTTTGTTCTTTGGCTTCTTACTTTATTTTAAAGCATAAGATTCAATTATCATTCAAGAAATTCTAAATTAATTCTAAAATTAGGGGAGATTTATGTAAAGAATCTTCCTCTTTTTTATTCAGCATGCTTACTTGTTCTAAACAAGCTTATAAGTTGTAATTTTTCAAGACAGTCTTATTTTCTTGCTGTATTTACTTGCCAGCCATCTTTTACCCTTTCTGCTATTCAAGAAGAGGAATTTTTGATATGATAAGAAGAAATACTAAGAGAAAGGGGATTGGAAATGAGCAAAACGAAAAAATTATTAGCAGCTCTAGGAATTATTTTCTTTAATATTTTTGGCTTAATCGCCTTTATCTTACTCCTCATTCGGAGTCGCAAAAAGCGGAAATAAGCAAACAACTGTCTAGTCTGATGTAAAAAGACTTGACTTTTTTTTATTTTGATTTAGAATAGTTACCATAATTCAAAAAAGAGGTTTACTATTATGAACAAAAACAAAGCATTTCTTCTTGCCCTTCCAGCTATTGGTGCTGCTTTCCTAGCTGTGCTCTCCCAGCTTAGTTTCTCCATTGGGACCATTCCCATTACGCTACAGACCTTTGCTGTTGGTTTGATTGCAACCATTTTTAGAACCCGCGAAGCTGTCTTGTCTGTTCTGCTCTATCTGCTGCTGGGTGCTATTGGCCTGCCGGTCTTCGCTGGAGGAAGCGGTGGTTTTCAAGCCCTCTTCGGACCAAGCGCGGGCTATCTTTGGGCTTATCTGCTCTTTGCATTGGTCACTTCTAGTTTGACAAGTAAGGATAGCAAGTTTTACACGATCTTTTTGGCTAACCTGCTCGGAGATGCACTGGTTTTTGTCGGTGGCGTAATCGGACTTCATTTTCTGGCTAACATGGGATTTTCCAAGGCCATTGCTGTTGGTGTCACACCTTTCATTCTTCCTGATCTTTTAAAAATTGTCGCCATCACTCTCATCAGCATTCCTATGTTTAGGAGTCTGGCTTTTCATTCCTATTTTTCAGACAATAAAAACGGATAGACTTTCAGTCTACCCGTTTTTAAATGCATCTAAAAGAACTTGAAATTCTTCATTGGAAAGGGTAATTCCCTTGCCCATCTTGCTGTGGTCAGGACTCCAAGTTCGGATATCGTACTTGGCTGGCGCACCGTTAAAACTTACGCGGTTGAGTTCTTTGGTCCATCCTTTTTCATTTTCCGATAAAACGAGCAATTTTTCCTCGATTTCAAATTTAAAATCTGCCATACTTTACCTCTTTTCTACTTTCTATCTCATTATTCGTAAAAGATTTTACTTTTTTAATTAATTTATTATATAATATATTGTAACAAGTTATGGAGATTTTATCTATGAAAAAATATCTCGAAATGATTTTACAAAAGACGAATGAGTTTATTAACTATAAAAAGACGGATAAGGAAGAGGACGACAACAGTCATATCCTACATACGATTGACTTGGCTCTGCGAAAAAATTCTGGTGTCCATGTTATTTTTCTGGATAAGAATTTTACTGGAGATATTGTCAAATATGACCGTGACCGCCAGCAGTTGATTGTCAAAAATTTCAAAAAAAACATGACGACCATCATACGTGTGCCTGATATCCATCGCATCAGTCTAGTCCCCAATAACATCCGTGAGGCCCAGAGAAAAGATATTCGACTCGAAAACCGCAAATTCAAAAAATAACTCTTCAAATCAAAAGCGATTTGAAGAGTTTTATTTTTAAAGCCAATGGCCGAATTTTTAGAACAAGGACTTCCGCTATCTATTCGTATCCACCATGTAGGCAAGGCCTACTTGATGAGCGCATTTCTCTAACTTTCGTGCCTGATTAAGCCCGAACAGTCACACTAGTGCCATCTTCTTTATACAAATTGATTAAACCTTCCTTGCGGGCACGGACCATATCACCAGGTTGGACTGGCTGCGGAACTGTAATCGTCAGTAATTCCATTGGGTTTGGCGCACGGTCAATCTTATTCCCTTTTTCATCATGGAGGTCAGTAATATAGGTTTCAAAATGGCGGAAACCAGGTCCATAGAATTCCACCTGATCGCCTTCATGGATAACATTCCTCTGGCGAATAGTCGCAGTTTGTGTCACTTCATCATAAGCAACTACTTCTGCTACAAATTTGTATTCTGGAATCTTACGGCGGGCTCCGAAAAGCTGCTCATTCTCAGTTGGCGTATGGTAGTAAAAACCAGTTGCCAGCTCACGTTGAGCTACTTTCCACATTTCATCTACTAGATCTTGCTTAATAGCTTCAAACTTTTCTGGGCTTTCCAAATAGGCGTCCACAGCTGCTTTGTAGCAGTTAGTTACTGTTGAAACGTAGTGAATGGATTTCATCCGACCTTCGATTTTCAAACTATCAACACCATTTTCAATCATATCAGGAATGCGGTCAATCATGGACATATCAACAGCTGACATAGAAAATTCTTCTGGAATTTCACCTTTCAAGCTCTTGCGTTCTTGTCCGAAAGGCATGTCGTACAAATCATATTTCCAACGACAAGATTGCGAACAACCGCCACGGTTGGCGTCACGCATACTCATATGATTGGAAAGGGTACAACGACCAGAGTAAGAAATACACATAGCCCCATGAACGAAAGCTTCGATTTCTACATCGGTACGCTTGCGAATCTCGGCCAGCTCAGCCATGGAAACCTCACGCGCCAAAACGACCCGTGTCAAACCAAGATTTTTCCAAAACTCAAGCGTTTCATAATTGGTCGCACTAGCCTGAGTTGACAGGTGGATTTCCAGACCAGGTGCTTCAGAAGCTGCAATCGCAATCAAGGCTGGGTCAGAAACAATAACAGCCGCAATCCCGATGTCTCGCAAACGACGGAACCATTCTCCAGCACCTGCTTCGTTTCCTTCGTGCATGACCATATTGGCCGCTACATAGACCTTGGCACCATGCTCAGCCGCAAATTGGACACCTTCTTCCATTTGCTCAAAAGTGAAGTTCCCCGCACGACTACGCAAACCATAGGCTTGACCACCAATAAAAACAGCATCTGCTCCATAGCGAACAGCTACTTTCAACTTTTCTAACGTACCAGCTGGTGACAGCACCTCTGGACGTTTTAATTTTTTTGTCATCTTTTCTCCTATTTGCAATATAAAAGTATTGATGTTTAACCCTATCTATTTTATAGCAATTTACCGCTAAAAGCAAGATAGAGCCTAGTTTTTTGACAATTCTAATCTTTTATCCTCATCTCCTTACTAAGTATTTTAGGATATAGGTTTATTATTCGAGAGAGGAAAAAAGCCAGAAGTCTTAAACTTCTAGCTTTTCTTTCAAAATTTATTCTTCCTCCTTCTTCTTATTAATTTGTTTGTATCCGAAGAATCCACCAACTAGCACAACCAATACGCCGATGACAATCCAAGTAGTTTGACTTGAGCTATCTTTCTTCGTATCGCTAGCTTTGTTCTCTGATTTTCCTTTTTCTGCTTCTGCTAGGAGGTTCGCTTTGTTATAGCCTGTATAGACAAGATCTGCATCTTTACCTTTTTCCTTCTTAATCTTTTCTTCCATCTCTGCTTCGACTGCTTTGATTTCCTTAAAGATTTTTTCTGAGCGTTCCAAGGCTTCCTTAGTCACTTCTGGTCCAGCGGCTTTGGCTTGTTCATCTGTGTAGTTTGCATATTTGGCGTCACGTTCGGTTTGTTCTTTATCCCATTCAGCTTCTTTTTCTTTCCATTTTTCTTGGATGCTGTTACCAAAGATTTCTGGATATTTCATAACCATTTGGTCAATATGCCAAACAGTCCAATACCAAGATTTTCCGTCATATTTAGTAGAACGGTTCTTGAAAGCTTCGTAAGTATCTTCTACATTACCATAGAACGGTACATATGGTGTGTTGCGACTTTGTGCCAGACCCAGCCACATAACACCGCCAAAGGCATTTGGTAGGTTTGGTTTGATTTGATAAACGTGGGCGTCAATTACGTTTTCGTTACCTAGCGCATATTTGTAGACATTGCCATCGATCTTCTTACCGACTTCAACTAAGTCATCTGCTTTATATTCTGGCAAGTGTTCAAAACGATTTCTTTGTTCAGCGATCACATCATGAACCGTGTATTTCTTATTTGGATCAGTTGGTTCGCGCAAGAGATCAAAAGCTTCATCGTCATAATTTACTTTTGCTTGTGGATCCATCCACTTGATACCTGCGTAGGTCCGAGAACGGTTACGTTCCATATATTTATCAGGTCCGTATGATTTAGCAATCATAAAGTTGCCATCTTTGTCGGTCTTATAGTTGTCTGCTTTTTTAGCTACTTCTTCCACATCTTTAGAAGCAATGACATTTTCCTTATCGTTCAAGTCAACGTGACCAAGATAGTAAGTATTCGCAAAGACAGCATACTTATTCGTTGGGAATTTGATGGCTACATATTGGTGACCAGACAGGATTTCCATGTACCATAGCTCATTCTTATCTGCTGCAACGATGATATTTCCTTCTGCTGACCCTTTTTCGTCCAGAACTTTCGCGACTGTCTCAATAACTTCACGTGCTGTTTTCGCACGAGGCAAAGCAAGGTCAACTAATGATGCTTCTGGAAGACCATCTTTTACAAGTGGGTCTTCTTTTAACACTTTGTCATTTGGTGTTGCTGAAACGGTCGCTGTCATAGCTACACCAAGTTCATTAAATCCATGCGCAGCAAAGTTTCCGTTACTTCCGTTGTCACGATCAGAGTCGTAGACAGCTGTGTATTTCATTTCATTCGCCAAATGCGGATAGGTAAAGCCATTTGACTCATCTTCTATCTTATCGCCATCTTTATAGGTCTTAGCTGGCACAACTACATAGTTTTGATTGTGCCGACCACCGTCAGGGGCGTATGGGTAGTCCTCTGTCCGACCAAATAGAGTAGAGCCATCTGCTGTCAGATCTTTACCGACAATAAAAGCAGAACACGCTTGTGCCACATGAACAGGCAAAAGAGCAACTAACATTGCAAGGAACATTAGTCTGAGCAGTATTTTCTTCATAGTCTATCTCCTTTTGACTATCTGCGGGGCTGGAATCAACTCCCAGTCTAAACAACATAAACCGTAATACCTTAACATTCCTACTTTAGTATACTCTCTTTCTAATCTTTTTGCAAGCGTTTACACAGAATTGTGTATATTTTTTATCTAATCTATATTTCCTCTACTTTTTTCTCAAATTAAAGCAAATAAACTAAAAAATAGCCCCATCTTATTTAGAGGAAAGGCTATTATTTTTTATCTTATCAGAAAGTATCCTGCTATAAAATCTTTATAAACAATTCACTAGAGATTTGGGCAGAGCCGACTTGAGCTTCAAAAAATTTATCTCACTTTTTTAGCCAGCATAGTCGCAAAGCGCAGCTGAATTCGATTGCCGTTTTCATCACGGCGATGGAGGTGCCCAGGATTTTCATTGTACTTAACCAGCTCCCAGTCTTTATAATACTCAGCCAGCTCGCCTTCCTTAAAAGTAAATGGGAAGGGAACAGAGCAGGGGAAGTCCTCTGTATCCATAGCACAGACGATGAGATTGTAGCCTCCAAACGCTGTATGTTCTTGCATATTACGGATAATATCTGGAATCCGCTCCGCCTGCAAGAACATCAGAACAACGGTAGAGACGATCAAATCATAAGTCTGAGTCAGACTAGCTGAGTTGATATCGTAGCTACCCACTGGCAGATCCAAATCTTCCTGCTCGACAATGCTACGTAGGATTTCCAAGGCTAGCTCATTCTGATCTACGGCCGTTACTTCAAAGCCCTGCTTGGCTAGAAAGAGAGCATTGCGACCTTGACCGCAGCCTAGATCTAAGGCTCGCCCTGGGCCAACCGTCTGCATAGCTTCCAAAACCTCTGAGTGCACTGGATTGCTGCCGTATTTCTTAGGGAAATAATCCTCAGGCCGACAGTAAAACTCCAAATACCACTCCAAATCATCTGTCAAGGCTTCGACCCGATGCCAAGCTTGGGGCTGGGCAAAAGGATTGTCCTGACCAGCTTCAAAGATGTGCTCAGCCAGCTCCTCACCTTCCTCTGACATCTCGACAAACTTAAGACGTCCCTTGAGAACAGTAATTTTGCCCCAAGTTCCTTCTTTGGTATTGTGCTTGTTCTTGACCAATTCGGGCATGGTCTCAGCTGTCCACACTGGCATACGTTTATAAGCTAGCAATCTTTCTGTCATAAAAAATCCTTTCTCTGAAAGCCAAATTTCAAAATTTTAACTGTCTTTATCATACTCGAAAAGGACAGACTTGACAAGTACCAGATCAATCAAGGTCTCGCTAGCAAAAAAGCAAGAAATGATTCAGTAGTCAATTCTTGCTCATATCATACATTAAGTTTTATTTTATAAATTATATCCCTGTATCTTATACGACAGCTTGTCCTGAAGATCTCTCATCTTGTATTAAAGTTCTTCATTTGTCTTGCCATGTTGCGGTTTTGCTCGCGGAGTTTGGTGAACTCGCGCTTTTATACTCTTTATTCTCTCAGGATCAATTCGTTTCATTTATATTCCTTTCTGATCGTTGTTTTTCAACCCAGGCTTGATATTCTGCATAAGTCGTAAGTGGGGTATCAGAAACCTGACCCTTACTATCTATACCATAAATCGTCAGTTTCTCTTCTCCCTTAGGCGCCATCCAGTACAAAACTTTGTCATACCATTCCTCTAGGGTCACGTATTCTACTTGAGGATAAAGACTCCAATCTCCTTCAGTTATTTTTTTCTCAATTTCAGGATATTCCTCAAAGAGATTGATGTTGGTATCAATAACCTTGCCCTCCTCTTTAAAAGGCAAAGAACTGTTAATGAGCCGACCTACTACATACCCCTTATCTTCTGCATACTGATCCAGTGTCGTATAATCAAAGTAAGGACCCGCTTCATACATATCTGAACGCAGTTGATTCACTACTCCTACTTTTCCACTATCAATGTTTAAAATTAAGATTTTCCTATCACCTTGATTATCTTTGACTTCTATATTGATGGTGTTTTTAGGATTATCACGATAGGTAAAAATCTTGAAATCAATTGGAAAAAAATTACTATCATAGTCTGCGACTACTTTGTTTAGATCCACTTCTTTAACGACTAAGTCTTCTGTTCTATAGTCATAAAGACGAATCTTCCAATAATCTGATTTGGGCATGTTTTTTCTTTTGGTTAAATCAACTCCATATTTATTTGTCATCACTTTCCGCTCGGTTGTATAGAGATAAAATTCGCCCCCAAAATTCACATTAGAACCTCTTCTCAATAAGACGAATTTTCGTTGATTCCCGAAAAAATATACGTTTTCCTTTACAGAATGGTATTTCTCAATAGAATATTCGACTTTTTCAGAATATTCGACTTTTTCAGGTTCTTTAAATAATTGTTGTAACCCAACAGTACCTACTATAATAAAAGGGATAAGAATTAGGCTAGCAAACACAAATTGAAAAACACGCTTATTTTTTAATATCTTCCTCATCGTATCAGTTTCCTCCTGCACCAACTCCAGTTACGTATTTCTTGCTTCTTCATTTTATTCTCCTTTTCTCAATCATCCTCAAACCTTATCTCCATTATAGCATAAATCCAAAATCATAGTTGAATGTTAAAAAAGACCGGTCGCCCAGTCTTTTATCTTGTATTAAAGTTCTTCATTTGTCTTGCAATGTCACGGTTTTGCTCGCGGCGTTTGATGGACTCGCGCTTGTCGTAGTCGTGCTTCCCTTTGGCTAGACCCAGTAGGAGCTTGGCATAACCGTCCTTGAGATAGACCTTGAGCGGCACCAGTGTCATCCCAGTGCCCTTGGTCTCCTGCTCCAGCTTTTGGATCTGCTTCTTGTGCAGCAGCAGCTTTCTGCGGCGCTCAGGCTCTTGGTTCCAGATATTGCCCTCTTCATAAGGAGCGATATGGACATTGCTGAGCCAGGCCTCACCGTTCTTGATCTGGGCAAAGCCGTCTTTGAGATTGATGCGGGCAGCACGGACACTCTTGATTTCTGTCCCCGTCAGCACCATGCCAGCTTCGATGGTATCCACGATAGTGTAATCGTGTCTGGCCTTTTTATTTTGCGCGACGACCTTTCCTTCTCCCTTTGCCATGCTTGGCTCCTTTCTTGACTAATTCCTTGTAAAATGCCTTCTGACTCTTGCCTTTTTTGGACTTCTTATCTTTCTGATCTCTATAGCCTTTTTCTTTGGAAGAATGGCTGCGCTTGTCATCCTCACGGCGTCTCTTTCTACCTGACTTGCCTCTGCCACTCTTGCTAGTCTTTTCTACCAGGTCAAATTCACTAGGCAGGTATTCAAAGTCAATCTCGCCCGTAGCCTTATCCGCTCGAACCAGCTTGATGCGAATCTGCTGACCGACCTTGAAGACCACACCAGACTTTTCTCCTTGCAGGCTCATCGTCCGCTCATTGTAGCTGTAAAACTCTGGCAAGTTTGTGACATGAATCAAGCCTTCGACCGTATTGGGCAGTTCGACGAAGAGTCCAAACTTAACCACACATGAGACCACACCGTCAAACTCTTCTCCGACAAATTCTTCCATATACTCAGCCTTCTTCATGGCTTCGACTTCACGCTCAGCCTCAATAGCCCGACGCTCTCGACTGGAAGACTGACTGGCAATCTCTGGAATCACTTGCTCAAAATGCTCTGCTATTTCTTTAGACTTGCCATAATCCCGCACCATCCGGTGAACCAGAAGGTCCGGATAGCGGCGAATCGGACTGGTGAAATGCGTATAAAACTCCGCTGCTAGACCATAGTGGCCGTGATTGTGCTCAGAGTAGCGAGCCTGCTGCATAGAGCGCAGAAGCATCATGGACAAAACATCCTCATAAGGCTGGTCTTTGACCGCCTCCATAATATCTTGCAGAGCCTGCTGACTCATAGAGCTAGCCGTCCCGTATATCCGAATCCCAAAGCTAGAGGCGTAGTCGATAAACTTCTGCACCTTCTCCGCTTTTGGTTCCTCGTGAATCCGATAGATGAAGGGCAGATTTAGCTTAGCAAAATGCTCAGCCACCGTCTCATTAGCCACTAGCATAAAGGATTCAATCATGCGCTCGGCAATTCCCCGCTGACGCAGGACAATATCCACTGGCCGGCCTTCCTTGTTGACGATGATTTTAGCTTCATTGGTGTCAAAGTTAAGCGCACCGCGTTTAAAGCGCATGCTTTCCAGAATCTCATGCAGACGAACCATACTGTCAATACTAGGCACAATGGCCTTGAACTGCGCAGCCTTTTCCTGATCTCCTGCGATGATGTCGTTGACATCGCTGTAGGTCATGCGGAAGGTCGTTTTAATGACAGACTGGGTGATGGTATGCTTGACCACGCGCCCCTTGGCATCAATCTCCATGATAGCTGACTGGGTCAGCCGGTCCACATTGGGATTGAGAGAGCAGATACCGTTGGACAGGCGCTCCGGCAGCATAGGCACCACGCGGTCTGTCACATAGACTGAAGTCGCCCGATTGAGGGCTTCCTTGTCCAGCTCAGAGCCTTCTTTGACATAGTAGGATACATCTGCGATGTGGACGCCCAGCTCAAAATTACCATTTTTCAAGCGCTTGATATGGACCGCATCGTCCAAGTCCTTGGCATCCGCTCCATCAATGGTAAAGGTAATCTCTTCGCGTAGGTCCAAACGGCCTTCCAAATCACTCTCTGAAGGTGCATCCGGAACGCGTTCAGCCTCTTCCAAGACCTTTTCTGGAAACTCGGAGACAATATCCATGGACTCCAGCACTTCCAGTACATCAATACCTGGATCATTAACATGACCAACTACATCAAGGAGGCTAGCCACAAAGAAATCATGTTTCTTGGTTGGGTATTTGTCAATAGCGACCTTGAGTACCTCTGTGCCATCTAAAACCATGGCTGGTTTTTTAACATAAATAGGCTGGCGGATTTTCTGATTTTTCGAGCGGATATAGCCGGCATACTTGGGCTTTTCCTCATCCAACACCAACTGGCCAACAGCTGATGTCAGGCTATGCTCCAAAATATCAATAATCTTAGCTTCAGCTGACGTTCCCTTGATACGATCTGCCACCTTGGTAATGACTACTTCCACCGTATCGCCATCAATGGCATGATTGACATCATTACGGCTGATAAAAAGATCATCCTCTTCTTCATTCAAGGTGACAAAGCCAAAGCCATTTTTGTGGGCATGAAAAACACCCTTGAGCGTCAGACGCTCCTGCTTTTTCTTCTCATAAAGCTCAATCCGCCCCTCATCATCAAAGCGAATCTGATGCTTTCTTTCCATTTGGGAGATCATCTTGACCAAGGCACTAAAGTCCTTGGAAGACTCTTTCCCCAAAGCAGCCGCCAGCTCATTCACGCTAGCCTGCTGCTTTTTTTTAAAATATTCTATAATTTCTTCTTTCATACTTTCTTTCTATACTATGAGGGACTCTTGTTATTGCCCCTTTTAAACTTTAAAAAAAGGCCAAGACAAAGTCAGAGCCCATTTTATTTACTAGATAATACTGCCAATATCAAGGCAATCAGCAACCAGACAAAGATCAAAAATCCTGTCAGACGCTGCATCACAGCTTCAAATCCCCGTGCTTTTGACCGCTCAAAAAGGTCGTTGGCACTCGAATCAAACACGTTACTAGATTGGTTTTTAGTTGGTTGCATGAAAATAGCAATGACAATAAAACCTGATAAAATGACTAAAATCGTTAATAATAGGCTATACATAAATAAAACTCCTTAAGATCCTTTCTATTTTACCATAAAATCTACTTAGATTCAAGATGTAAGGTTACTTTTCTTTCCTTGGGGCAGTACTTCAATACCTCAATCTTATCAGGATGAGTCTTACTATTCTTACTGGTCAGATAATTCTGACTGCCGCAACTGGAGCATTTCAAATGAATTTTAACGCGCACTAGATTTCCTTCTTTTTCAATAAATTTCCAAAACAAAAAAGGTTGATAAGGAGACTCAGTCCCACTAAGCCTGCTGTAGCATAAAAGACTGAATGATAGCCTGCTGTCGCTGCAATAGCCGATCCTGACATGGGACCAATGACACCACCCAGATAAAAGAAAATCTGGTTGTAGCTAAAGATTCGGGAAATCCCAAACTTAGGCGTGATTTTGCTCAATAGAGCATTGACCCCCGGCACCAAGGCTCCAGTCCCTAAACCAAACAAGAAGCGGTAAAAACCGAGTTGGAGCGAAGAGCCTGCATGAGCACAGAGCAGGTAAATGATAATGGAATAAAACTGAGCTAAAACGAGCAAACGATGATTGCCCATCCGATCCCCCATCCGACCTAAAATACTTGAGCTCAGCATACTAGACAGTCCCATACTCGAAACAATCAGGCCAGATACAAAAATTAAATTGTCCGTTTGGCCTAACTCCCGAATATAAAGGGAAAGAATCGGACCAATAGACTGGGCTGCAAACTGGATAACAAAGCTAGTCAGAAAAAGAGTTAGCAAGAGCTTGGGATATCTAATCTGACGAATTAGTTCTCCAAATCCAATCTCCTCTTCCTTGGTGATTGGCCTAAAATCTTCTCGGATAAAAGCAGCCGTCATCAGGGTCGCAATCAGAAAGAAAAAGCCAATCAGTAGAAAGACATTGCGGATACCAAAAACTTCAGCAATCACTCCACCAATTAAGGGCCCCATGAGATTGCCAGCGACGACACCAGTTGCCAAAGTTCCCAGCGCATAACCCGTCTTTTCCTTAGGAACCTGACTGGCAATCAAGGCTGTGCTGTTGGGCACATAGCCCGCAAAAACACCGTTGAGAAAGCGTAAGACCAAGAGCCAAAAAATATTAGGCACAAAGGCAATGCCACCCATGGTAAAGACCATAGCCGTAGCTGCCCGAATCATCATAGGTTTACGACCATAGCGGTCAGCCAGACTGCCCCAGACAGGGGATAAAAAGGCTGCCGAAACAGCCGAAAGAGCAATGCCAAGACCAGCATAATACTCCACCTCATGACCACGCGCTCCTAGCTGCTCCACAAAAAGGGGCATAAAAGGAGTGACTAGAGAAATGCTGGCACCTGTCAGGAAGTTCCCAAACCAGGCGATTTTCAGATTATGTTTCCAATTTACTTGTATCGTGATAGAATCATCTTCTTTCTAATTTCTGCAAAGCATCGCGAATCTGCTGTCGAGTTCCCTCAAGCGATCCATTATTATCAATCAGCACATCTGCCCTCTTTCGCTTTTCTTGGAGAGATAGCTGAGCTGCTATGCGTTTTTCTGCCTCTTCCTGACTGAGAGCATTTCGAGCCATAAGGCGGCTGAGCTGAGTTTCCTCCGTCACGTCCACCAGCCATATCTGGTCAAACCAGTCTTCATATTGTAACTCAAACAGCAAGGGAAGATCCATAAAAAAGAAATCTTCCGTCTCCGCCAGCAAATCCCGCCGGCCAGCCAGTTCCTCGCGGATAATCTGGTTTTGTATTTGACTGGACTGGGCCAAGAGTTCGGGATCTCCAAAAAGCATAGCTCCCAGCTTGGGGCGGTCCAAGCGACCATCTTCCTGTAAGATAGCTGAGCCAAAAGTAGATAAAAGAGCTTGATAAAGTTGGCCACCTGGCTCCTGCAGCTCATGCACCACTTGATCCGCATCGATGACTTGGTAGCCCTGCTGCCGCAAAAAGTCTGTTACCGTTGACTTACCCGAAGCAATGCCGCCGGTGATACCAATAATTCTTACCACAACAGCTACCTCGCTTTCTGACAGTGAGGACAGAGATGAGTACCTCGTCCGCCTAGCTTAATCTTTTCAATTGGACTGCCACATCGAGCACAAGGCTGACCAGTCTTTCCATAGACCTGCAGAAAATCCTGCATCGTGCCATCTTCACCCAAAGCATTGCGATAAGTCCGGATGGTCGAGCCCCTCTTTTCAATCCCCAGCTGCAAAACTTCAATAATCTGCTCACGCAGGCGCTTGACTTCAGCAGGCTTTAGACTGTCTGCCGGCCTTGCCGGATGAATCCGCGCCCGCCAAAGGGCCTCATCTACATAGATATTGCCTAGCCCAACGACCAAGGTCTGCTCCAGCAAATAGGGTTTGATGGGCTTCTTGGAACGACTCAAAGCTGCTGTAAAAGGTGCCAAAAGAAAGGCCGCCTCTGTTGGCTCAGGACCAAGCTTTCTGGCAGCAAAATAAGCCTCCAGCTGGTCCTTTCTCAATAGCTCCATGGTCCCAAACTTGCGGACATCTTCATAAACAAGGGTCCCACCATCCGTCATCTGGAAAAAGACATGGGCATGCTTACGCTCAGGCACCATATCAGGATAAAAAAGATACTTGCCTTCCATTCGCAGATGGGAAACCAGCACTCCACCCGTCAAGTAAAAGAGCAAATACTTGCCCCGACGACCAATCTTTTCAATGGTTTGACCCGGCAAGTCATGAACAAAAGCATCCACTCCCGTGCCAATCATCTTGGTATAGCGGACCCGCACCTGCTCAATCGTCTTGCCAACAACCAGACACTCCAAACCGCGCCGAACCGTTTCCACTTCAGGTAATTCAGGCATGAAATCTTTATCCTTTCTTATCCAAATGTAACATGTAATGCACCGTTCGACTTATTTCTTCAAATCCCGCACTCTTGTGAAAAGCTTGACTGACTGCATTGTCCATATCACAATCTGAAGCTAGCTGAGATACTCCTTTTTCTGTTGCCCACGACTGTGCAAACTCTAGAAGCTGAGTAGCAATACCATTTCTTTGAAAAGCAGGTGCTACCGCTATGCCTTCAATATATGCGATAGGAAGTTGCTCTGCTCCTTCCACATACTCCGAACGCATAGATAAGCTGATCCAAGCAACGGCTTCTCCTTCTATGTAGTACAAAAATTCATTAGGAAATTTGCCTTCAGAAAATGCTGCTAGTAATTTCTTTTTCTCTGTCTTCCAAGCTAAATGAGCAAAGTAAGCCCAGTCAGCTAGATGAGATTTTTCGACCGCTCGAATTTCCCCTACCATTACCTTTTTCAATCTTCTCTTCCTAGCAGGCGGCGAGCATAGATTGCCTGACCTGAATGCATAGCAGCATCGTCAATGATCGATACTAAGCGATTCCCACGCTTAACAGCTGGAGTCCAATTCTCATCAATAACGTCGTCCAGACTGTCTTCATTCACCTCTGATAAATAAGCAATTGTTGCCGCAACCGCATCAGACAGATAACCTTTAAGAAAATCAATATCTGTCACCACAACTTTATGCGCTTCTTGAGGAGTGTGATGCCAATCTTCCGTATCATCTGGTAAATCCAAAGCAAATTTTTTCTTCCAACCTTTAGAAAACCAGACTGGATTAGTCTTTGCTAAATCAGCAATCTGAAAATCCAGCTCCCGCGCCGTATGCCAAGTCAACCAAGTCACAGACTTAATGGACGGAACTGTATCCGCAACCGGAAAAGCATTCGCTTCTTCCACAGATAAATTATCCAGCACCGATAAAAAACGCTCCTCGACTCGTTCCACGTTTTCTACTAAAAGATTTACAAATTCCATTGCCCTGCCTCCTTAAAAAATCAAACTAATCACTGATTATGGCAATCTCAACTCAAAGCCCCATAGCAAAGCTGTCTGAAAAATACTCGTCTAACATCAGGCGGTGTTTATCCGATACATTTTCCAGCTCTGCTATTTCTTCTTTAGAAAAAAAGCCTAAACGCAGTGTTTCCTCATTATGAAAATTGGAAATATCAACATTCTCCAGTGCCTGCAACTCATACAGAAAGACAACCGTCTGCACTTTGTCTCCAT